>CALXKK010000005.1 GCA_944388935.1 uncultured Clostridia bacterium
GAGCAAAAAGCTAGAGCAACATATGAGAAATTAATAGATTTATGTCGTGATGAACCAGATGTTGTTGACCCTCTTCGTTATTTAAGACAAAGAGAAATTGTTCACTTCCAAAGATTCGGTGAAGCTTTAAGAGGTGTTCAAGATAAACTTGCAGAAAAGAAATTCTATATGAATTGTGATATGAAAAATAATTCTGATTGCGATTGCAATGATAATGATTAATAATTTTAAGAACTCACAAACTGTAAAAAAGTTTGTGAGTTCTTTGGTATAAAATGTAAGAAAAATGTTGAAGGTAGTTTAATTCTTTATATTGTAACAATCTTCTTAGTATAATCTAAATTAGCAACAGAATCTTTCTGATAAGCTAAAGTATAAATGTTTGTAGCTAAAATATCTTTATTTAACATATATTTATAAGTTTTGTTATTAGATGAATCCAAAAAGTTCTTAACAGAAGTGATTAACGTAATTTTAGGATTTGCCTCATGTATTTTAGAGATAAGTTCTTTTCCTTTTGGACTATAGCCTAAGATTCTAGCATAGGGTACAGTCTTGCGGGAAATAAACATATCTTTCTTTGTTATATTCAACAAAATATATAATAAAATTCTTTGAATTCTAGTTTGTGTATATCTTTTAGATTTTATCATATTTATTAATTCTGGTAATGTGTTGCAAGAATTTGCAGCATTTTTAATAGCATTTTCTAAGCCTTCGTTTATTTCTGGAAACTTCTTTAAGTCATACGTAGATAATCTTCTTAAAATATATAATATCTCTTTTTCAAATTTAGAAATATCTATAACATATTTTTTATTTTCTATTTCTTCTAACAATAAATCATAAGAAGTTCTTGGCATAACTTTTCGAATATCATCATATTGTTCATTTATTACCATATTTCTAATTGCGGTAGCACTTGCATATTCATCAACAATACAATTACTGTTATAAAAGGCTTTTTCACGTTTCACTGTAATGGGCATAATATGAGATTTATATTTTTTTAATGCTTTTAGATATTCAATTGCAAGTGTATTATTAGGTTGATTTAAAATATTAAAATATTTTGGGTCATTTAAATATAATAGTACAGCATTTTCTCTAGCTTTAGGAAAAGATAGGCCTTTTTTTAATTCGTTATTTAAAAGTTCGGTATATTTTCTAGGTTCATCATGCAAAATTGTAGCAAGTCGATTTAAAATATCAATATCCGCTTCTTCGGAACCGAAAGAAATTGTATCAACAATTTTTAAAGAATCTAAAATTTTTATAGCACCTTCAGCGAAATTTTCAGCACTGGAAATTGCATAAATAGTTGGTAATTCAATAACCAAGTCGATTCCGTTTCTTAAAGCCATTTCGGTTTTTGTCCATTTATCAACAATGGAAGTATTGCCTCTTTGAACAAAATTACCACTCATAATGCAAATAGTATATTCTGCGCCGGTTTTTTCTTTAGATTTAGCTAAATGCAAGGCATGACCATTATGAAATGGATTATATTCTGCAACTACTCCTAAAACTTTTGACATATTTAAGCCCCCTTATATTGTAGTATAAACAAATTATTGATATAATATCATAAAATGGTAAAAATTACAAATAAAGGAGATTAAGATGGAAGAAATAACAATTTATACAGACGGAGCATGTTCTGGAAATCCTGGACCAGGAGGATGGGGTTCAGTGCTTATGTATAAAGGTAATAAAAAAGAAATATCTGGCGGAAAAGAAAATACAACAAATAATGAAATGGAGATTACAGCTGTTATAGAAGCTTTAAAACAATTGAAATATCCTTGCTCAGTAAAATTATATAGTGATAGTGCATATGTTGTTAACTGTTTTAACCAAGGTTGGATATATAATTGGCAAAAGAATGGTTGGAAAAATGCTTCAAAAGAGCCTGTAAAAAACAAAGAATTATGGGAAGAATTGTATAAACTTACTAAAATACATAAAGTAGAATTTATAAAAGTAAAAGGTCATAGTGACAATGAATTCAACAATAGATGCGATGAGCTAGCAAGAAAAGCAATAAAAGATTTAAAATAATTAGCAATAGAATATATTATTATATAAATATAATAAAAAGACATTATGTTTACTGTAAATATTGTCTATTTATACAAATTATGGTATAATAGAAACGTGGGAGGTAGGCGTATGAAAATAATAGGAGTAACAGGAAGTTCTGGTGCTGGAAAAGATACATTATGTGAAATTTTAGAAGATAAATATAATGCCGAGATAGTTGATGCGGATAAAGTTGCAAAGGAATTATCTAAAAAAGGAACAATGTATTTACAATCTATAGTTAATAGTTTTGGTTCTAGCATAGTAAACAGACAAGGAGAATTAAATAGAAAAAAATTAGCTAGTATTATATATGAAGATGACAAAAAAAGGGAAGAATTAAATAAACTTACCTTTATTTATGTTGTAGGTGAAATAAAAAGAAGAATCAATAAAATGAAGAAAAAAATAATAGTTATAAATGCGCCTTTGTTATTCGAAAGCAATTTAGACCAAATTTGTGATTTTGTTATTTGTGTAGTAGCGGATAGAGAAGTACAAATTGAAAGAATAATGCAAAGAGATAACATAAAAGAAGATGAAGCAGAAAAAAGATTAAATATGCAAAATACAAACGAATTTTATATAGAAAATTCAGATTATGTAATTCATAATAAAGGAGATATAAAAGATATAGCAAAGCAATTAAAAGATATAAAAATAAACTAAATATTTTAAAAGTGTTGGTTCTAAAATTCTAAAAGGATTTTAGAGCCATATTTTTTTTGTACTAAAATTTTAAATATCGACATTTGTTACAAAAATATTACATTTTAGTTATCTTATTGAAAAGAAAAAGACATTGGCATATAATTAACAAAAAAGTATACAAGGGGCGAATTGGATATGTATGATGATAGCTTTGCAGATATGATATTAAGCGAAAGAAGATTATCAGAGAAAATGAAGATAGTAATGTATTTAAAAAAGAAAAATAAATGCTTTTTTGATAATACAGTAATATTTAAAACATTAATTTGCCAAATGTTTTTAGAGCATTCTAGACCAGATGTTGATAATAACTTTGTGCTAACAGCTTGTTTAATGTATTCATGCAAAAAAAGTGTTACTTTCACAGAAGAAAACAAAAGAACATATTTACATGATGGTGCAGAATATCTAGCAACTTTAGGATTTGATGAAAAATTCTGTAGAGTATGTGAAGAAGTTAATAGAATCGCTAATATTACCCCTAGAGATAAAGAAGGAGATATATTAGAAGTAGTAGATAATTTTGGTATGTTATTAGATAGAGATGATAGAAGAGCTTTTAATCCTGTAGAAGCTTTATTTATACTTGAAAATGAAAATCTAAAAGGATGCGAAAATGTATATTTACAAGACTTTAAAGAATTTGTTATGGAAGTTGAAAACTTAGAAACACTTGGATTAGATACTAGTAAAATAATAACAAGATGGCAAACAAAGATTAATGAATTTTCTAAATATGATATTGTAAAAGGAATCGAAGCTGCAATAGATTATAGAACAACAGCTAAAAAATTATATATAGAAGGTAAGAAATTAGCTGTTAATAAAAACGGAATAAGAGATAATAAACAGGCAATAAATGCAGATAGAAGATTAAAACATGAACTTGCAAAGCAAATTGATGAAGAGCACAAGTTCTCAGATTTATTAGGCAATGGGGAGGAATAAACGATGAATGAATTTTTTGCAGATTTGCATGTTCATATAGGTAGAGCTGGAAATAATAAACCTATAAAAATTACAGCAGCAAAAAGTTTAAATTTTGCAAATATTGCAAAAGAATGTGAAGAAAGAAAAGGAATAAATATTGTAGGAATTATAGATTGTGCATCACCATATGTAATACAAGACATAGAAGAATTCTTAAAAACAGGAGATGCATACGAATTAGAAGATGGAGGAATTATATATAAGGATAAAGTATGTATAATTCTAGGAAGTGAAACAGAGACTTCAGAAAAAGGTAGAAATGGTAAAAAAGGTGCAGCACATAATTTGTGTTATTTTCCACATTTAAAAGATATAAAAGCTTATTCTGAAGAAATGAGCAAACACATAAAAAATATAACTTTAAGTACACAAAGATCAGACTTATCCGGTTATGACTTAATAGATATAGTAGAAAAATATAATGGAATATTAGTACCAGCACATGCTTTTACACCATTTAAGAGTTATTATGGAAATTGTACAGATAGATTAAAAGACATTTTTAAAGAAAAATATGACAGAATTTTTGCTATAGAATTAGGATTAAGTTCTGATACATATTTAGCAGATATGATATCTGAGTTGGAAGATAAAACATTTGTAACAAACTCAGATGCACATTCTTTACCTAAAATTGCAAGGGAATATAATAAAATTCAGATGGAAGATATATCTTTTAAAGAATTAGTTAAAGCATTAAAAAACGAAGATGGAAGAAAGATTGTTGCAAATTATGGACTAGATCCAAAGCTTGGAAAATATCATAGAACATATTGTGATGCTTGTAACTCTACAATTCAAACTAAAGAACCAGTTCAAGTTTGTCCATATTGTGGAAGTAGTAAAGTTACATTTGGTGTTTTTGATAGGATAGAATTAATAAAAGATAAAAAGGAGTCAAAAAGCCCAGATTTCAGACCAGAATATATATATCAAATACCTTTAGGATTTGTACCAGGTTTAGGAACTAAGACAATAGAAAAACTACTAGATAATTTTGGAACAGAAATGAATATATTACATAAATTATCTTTTGACGATATAGAAGCAGTTGTTGGAACTAAATTGGCTACTATTATAGATGAGTCTAGAAAAGGTAAATTACAGATTCAGTCTGGTGGTGGAGGTAATTACGGAAAAGTTTCCACAAAAACTATTTAATAAATAGTTCTAAAAATCATTTTATTACATAGATATTATGTATAAATAATTCTATGGAGGATAAAATGAAAAGGTCTAAAAATACATATCTAGAAATTATTTTAAAGAATTTTTTAGAAAATAAAAAAACATATATACTTTTATTAATATTTTTACTTATTGGAATTGTTTTAGGAGTCTTTTTTATAAATAACTCTGATGAGGCACAAAAAAATGAAGTGAGTGAATATATAAATAATTTTGTAACTACATTAAAAAACAATAATTCCATAGACAGAAATGAATTATTAAAAGTATCTTTAAAAAGAAATATATTAATGGGAATAGCACTATGGTTTATAGGTTCGACGATTATTGGTTTGCCACTAATATATTTTTTTGTGCTTTACAAGGGTTTGTGCATAGGTTATACAATGGCTGGAGCAATTGTTGCTTTAGGTACTGGAAAGGGAGTTATATTTTGTTTAAGTAGTATATTATTTCAAAACATTATATTGGTTCCAGCGTTGTTTTTAATAGCAGTAAGTAGTACAAAACTGTGCTATGCAATTATAAAAAATAGAAGTAAAGAAAACATAAAGTTGGAATTAATTAGGCATTCATTATTATCTGTAATTGGGATAATGTTTTTTATGTTATCTTCTTTAACAGAAGTTTATATTTCAACGAATTTGCTTACATTTATAACAAAATATATTTAATAATTGACTAAAAGCTATTTACAATTTGGAATATCTTTGATATAACATATATAGTTTATGTAAATAAATTTATTCTACCAAGTACAAAATGTAGAATAAAATTATTGAAATTAAGTTTCAATAATTAATATACATAAAATAAAAAAGCAGTAGAGGAGATAGTAGAATGGATAAGAAAATAAAACTTTTTTTAGAATTTTTACAAAAAGATAAAAAATTATCAAATAACACATTACAATCATATAAAAGGGATATTACCCAATTCGAATCATATATTAACGAAGAAAACTTACAATATTTAAAAATTACAAAAGAAGATATAAAAAAATATCTTACAAACTTAAAAAATAAGGGTAAGAAAACATCAACAATTTCTAGAAATTTAGCATCAATTAGATCTTTTTATCAATATTTAGTAAGAACTAAAAAAATAAAAGAAGATCCAACAGAAGGTATACAATCTCCAAAAGTAGAAAAAAGAGTACCAAATGTTTTAACTTCTCAAGAAGTAGAATTATTATTAGAGCAACCTAAAGCAGTTGACTTAAAAGGTATTAGAGATAAAGCAATGCTAGAATTTGCATATGCAACAGGAATGAGAGTTACAGAAATTATAAACTTAAATGTAGAAGACCTTAATTTAAAAGACGGATATGTTACTTGCAAAAATGCTAACAAACAAAGAAATATTCCGTTAGGAGCAATTTCTATTAATGCTTTAAAGGATTATCTAAAAAAGGCAAGACCTTATTTAATAAAAAGCGAAGATGAAAAATCTTTATTTGTAAATATAAATGGAAAAAGATTAACTAGACAAGGATTTTGGAAAATAGTTAAATTTTATAAAGAACAAGCTCATATAGAAAAAGATATTACTCCACATGTATTAAGACATTCTTTTGCAACACATTTATTACAAAATGGAGCAGATTTAAAGGCAATACAAGTAATGTTAGGACATTCAGATATTTCTTCAACTCAAGTATATATGCAATTCCAAGATGAAGGTTTAAAGAATATATACAAAAAAGCACATCCAAGAGCATAATAGTAATACAAATAGCCACCAATATAGATGTAAATCTAATATTTGGTGGTATTTTTTTTTAGATTATGTTATACTTATAAACATGAAGAAATGTGGAGGTTAATATGAGTGATCTTACAAGTGATGAAAAAATAAATATACAAAAAAATTTGGAATACATAGGATTAGATTTAGAAAATATACCAGAATTTATAAGAAATTATAGACCGCTTGAATTTAGACCAATAAGAGGATTTAACGAGAATAAAAGCAGAATATATAAATATTTAAATATTAAAGATATACAAATCTATATAACTCCTAGAAATAAGATGGATTCACTTTTAAAAAAATATGAAGAATCAAACCAGTTATATGATTATTTAAAATTAGAATCAGATGATGACATAGTAAGACACAGTATATTCTTAAAAATGGTAGATAAAGTGAATTTAGCAGAAGTAGAGAGAATATCCGAAGAACAAGATGTTTTAAATGAAAAGATACCATTTCAAGTAAAATATAGCGAAAATTATCTTTGGCAAATTTATTATTCAGATATAACGAAACAATATTTTATGATGGTAACATTAGAAAATGAAGAATATGAGGCGTTTTTTTATTTGTTAAAAAAACAAATAGAGGCATATAAGCAAAATAAGGATATATATATTTATGTTCCAGTATGTAATACAGAATATTCTGGAGAATTATTAACAAGAAATGAGATTACAGATACAGAAAATTATTTATGGTTATTTACAAAAGACTGGCCATTCATTTATGAAGTATACGATAAAGATGGTATTATGAGTTTATACATTATAGGAAATACGATTTGTTATGAGAAGATAATTAGCAATTACAGAATTGTAATAAGAACAGAGGAAGAAGCGGTTAAATTTTTTAAATTAATAAAAGCACTATTCATATTACAAACCGAAACTAATGGAAAATATACTTTTAAACCTCTAATAAAACAGGACGGAAGTTTAGAGTTTTTATATGATGGAAATATAATAGAATACGATAATCTTACTAGTTTTATAAAAACAGAATTTTATAAAATTGATAATCAAATTAATGATATTGTTGAAAATTTAAATAAATGTCAAAAACAAAAACAAGAACTATCAATAGAAGAGAAAAATAAAGTAAAAGAATTTCAAAACAAAGAAAAGGCGATATCAGTTTATTTGGATTGCAAACGTAGTTTCTTTGGAAAAATAAAATTCTTTATGCAAAATAAGAAAAAGCTAAAAGGAAAAGCAAAGGAAGTTCTAAATAAGGAGAGTAAAGAAGAAGAGAAAGACGAAGTAAAAGAAATATTAAAAGAAAATGATGGAATAGATAGAACAAAAGAATTCTTGACAATAGAGGATTTAGTTTTGCTAGTTAAAGCATTCGAGAATCAAGATAAAAAACTAAAAAATGATGAGATGGATGTACGAGCATTAGAAAATAAAATAAAGGTTTTAGATAGCAAGATAAAGAATGCAGATATATATTTAAAAGAAATAGATGAACATAATAAGAGTATTTTTGATTTCTGGAAATTTACAAATAAAGATAATAATTTAATTTTATCAGAAGGTGAAGCAGACGAAGAAGTAGTTGTTACTAAACTAGAAAAAACATTTGACTATTTAGAAGATTTAGAAGATGTTGGTAAAGATATGGATAAAATTATCAGAAAGAAAATATCTAAGAAAGAATGTGACAGTATATTTTTAGCAACTACCGAAATTTTAAAATTTATAAATGAAGTAAAAAATAATAGTGAACCAGATGATTCAAAAATGAAATTATTAGAAGAAGAATTAAATTCTATAAAAGAAAAAACAACAATAGTAAGTTCTTTATTTCCAAAAGAGGAATATGATATATTTGGAGGTCTATCAGAGGATAAAACAAAAATTAGAGTATTGGCTGGAAGAAAGCATCGTGAGATTGAAAAAAATATGTACAGAGTAATTGATGTAAACAAAAATACATCTTTGGAAAGATTTGTAGAAAAACTAAGGAAAATTGTAGAAGACATAGAAAAGGTTTTAGACCAAATAAAAGCTCCAATGAATTTATCTTTATACATTGCAGAGAGTAATATTAATAAAAATAATTTTGAATTATATCATATAAATCCAGAACAGGCTATAAATGATATAGAAAGTAGTAATGAAAAAATTTGTAGAATAAATATAAAAAAAGGTATGCCACTTATATTTTTAACCAATACAATTTATTACGATAATTATAATAGAACTCTTCCAGAGGGAATGGAATTAAGTGATTTAGTTTTAATTGATAATTCTAAATTTGATTTTATAAAAAGACAAGATACATTTTTTAGAATAAACAAAAAAATTGAAAGATTTGATTATAAGAATTGTGAAATACATATAAAAGAATTTGATTTAAAGCTTAAAAAACCAAAAAAGGAGGAAAAAAGTGATAAATAGAGCAATTATAATTGTTTTAGATAGTTTTGGCGTAGGGGAGTTGCCAGATGCAGATAAATATGGTGATGTAGGTGCTAATACTTTAGGACATATTTATGAATTAGCTAAACCAAAATTAAATAATATGAAAAAATTAGGTTTATATAATATTGATGGATTAACAATACCAGAAAAAGAGGAAAATCCTATTGGTTGTTACGGAAAAGCTGCAGAAAAATGTGCAGGAAAAAACAGCCCGGTTGGGCATTGGGAAATTTGTGGTTTTGTAAAGGAAGAGCCTTTTAAAACATATCCTAATGGATTTCCAGAAAAAATGATAGAAGAATTTAAAGAAAAGACAGGACTTAAAGGAACTTTATATAATGGAGTTGGTTCTGGAACAGAATTATTGAAGCAATATGGAGAAGAACATTTAAGAACGGGTTATCCTATAATATATACTTCAGCAGATAGCGTTTTTCAAATTGCAGCACACGAGGATATAATTCCTGTAGACAGATTATACGAGATATGCAAAATTGCAAGAAAGATGCTAAGTAGTAAAGAGTACGATGTAGGAACAGTTATAGCAAGACCTTTTGTAGGTGATAGAGCTGATAATTTTACACGAACATATAATAGAAAGGATTTTGAATCACCAGAGTTTGGAAGAACAATGCTAGATGTATTACACGAAAATAATAATGAAGTTGTAGCAATAGGAAAAATACAAGATTTATTTTCTGGAAGAGGTATAACTAAAGCAATTCATACAGAGGGAAATGCTGATGGAATAGAAAAAACAATAGAGGAGATAAAGAATAATCAATCTGCAAAATTAATTTTTACAAATTTAGTAGATTTCGATATGCTATATGGACACAGAAATAATGTAGAAGGATATGCAAAAGCACTAGAATATTTTGACAACAAATTGCCAGAAATAATTGAAAATTTGAACGAAGATGATTTACTTATTATTACAGCAGACCATGGAAATGATCCTTCAACACCAAGTACTGACCATGACAGAGAATATATACCAATTTTAATGTATGGAAAAAATATTAAAAGTGGAGTTAATATAGGAGTAAGAGACACATATGCGGATATTTCTGCAACAGTTTTAGATATATTTGGATATAAAAAATTGGAGTATGGCAATAGTTTTAAGGATTTAATAATGTAATAAATAAAAGGGGAGGAAATAAATGGAAAATTCAGAAGAAAAACAAACTAAACAAGAAGATAATAAAACAACAAAGAGTACTCAAGAATGGACTCAAGAACCAAAAAAAGAAAATAGAAAGAAAACAAGTAAGAAAAAAATAATAATTATTATAGCGATTATTATAGTATTATTAGCTGGAATAGCAGCGGGTGTTTGGTTTTATTTATCTAATAAAGAAGATAATGAAACTCTAGATTGGGGAAAAGTATATTTAGAAGTATTAAATGATACAGATAAATTAGAAGATATGAACAATCAAAAAATACAAATTTGTGATTTGGAAAAAGACTCTATACCAGAATTAACAATATATGGAAATAAAGATGATAATGAATATATAGCCAATATATATAAAATAAATGACAATAACGAAGTGGATACAATAAGAGTATCTTTGGATAATGAATTTGATTTGAATTTAATTTATGATTCAAATAAAGATGATTATGTTTGGTATGCAGTTTCTGAGCAAGAAGACAATACTACGAAAATATATAATTTAAATTTTGAAAATAGTCAATATACACCAGAAGAAGTAACTCTAAATTTAGGAGTAGATAGCATAAAAGTGGATAATGATTATAGCGAAAAAATAGATTTTGACAAAAATTCTTCTGAAGATGCAAAAAAAGAAATATTAGACCAAGCTATAGATAAATATGTTCCTGTTGAAAATATGATAACAGACGAAGTAAGAGAGAAAGTTGAGGATATAAAATTATTAAAGAACATTAAAAAAATAGATCCAAGTAAGGATATTGTATATACAGTAGAGGAATATAAATCAACAACGAATGGAGATAATTATAAATATCCAGCTATCAATATTGATGCAGATAATGTAAAACAAATCAATTCCGAAATAGAAAATTTATATGGATTTAAAGCATCAGATTATAGTACTAATGGCTTTATTCTATCACCAGAAACAGAAGAAAGCGGATATAAGTATTATATAAATGGACATATATTATCTTTAGTAGTATATAATGGTGGAAATGATAGTGTATGGTCTACAGCATATAATATTAATTTACAAGATTATTCAACAATTAACAGTGATGTGCTTTTGCAAGAAAAAGGATTAAACAAAGATGAAGTTATTGCAAAAGCTTATGAATCCGCAGAAAAGAAAATGCAAGAAGTAATAGAAAATGATAAAACAGCTGTAGGTAGCTATTGGGATACAATGTATCCAGTATCAGAAACTTCAACCTGGGAAGCTGAAATGAAAGATAGTATAGATAAATTAGCAAATGTTTATTTAAATGAAAATGGAGATTTTTGTATTCTTGCTGACTTAGAACATGCTGGTGGACAATATTCTTGTAACAAAAACATTATAATAAATGTTAGCGATAATTATTCTGTAGAAGAGTTATTATTAGATGTATGGAATGGTGAGGAGCAAAATTTATCTCCTATACCACAACAAACAACAGAAACAACAGAGACAACTGGAACGACAGAAGCCACAAGCCAAAGTTCTAGTACAAATAGTAATATTAAAGGGATAATAGGTCTAGACCAGATGAAAACATTTACATATGAACCAAGCTATAATGTACCATTGGAAGAAGGAACATATACTGGACCAATGGGAACATTGAAAATAACAAATTCAACAGGAAATACATTTGATTTTGAATTTGCTTGTGAAAAACAAACATCTGCAGGATATGGACCAAATTTAGGCAGTATGCAAGGAACAGCAAAAGCAATAACAGGCAATGGGAATTTTGTATTTTCAGAAGAAAAAACAGTAGGTTCATATTCATATAAATATAATGTATTTTTCTATACATATGGAAATAGCATTACAGTTTATGATGAATGCTACGATAATATTACAGGAAAAACAGATAGTCCATATTGTGGAAATGGAGTAATGTTCTCAGGAACATATACAAAATAATGAAAAGTACTTGCCTTTTAATAATAAATTTGGTATTATTAAAAAGCAAGTGTTATATGCCGATGTGGCGGAATTGGCAGACGCACCAGACTCAAAATCTGGCGGGAAACCATGTGGGTTCGAGTCCCACCATCGGTACCAATGAAAGCATGACGAAGTCATGCTATTTTTTTGTATATAAAACAAAACCACGCTACTTGAAATGAGCGTGGTTTTGTTGTTTTAAGAAGAGATTAGACTCCCTTCGGTATGGAACTACAAGAATACAAAGTTAGTAGCCAAGCCCCCAAAGCCGCTTATACATTGTGTATGGATCCACGCCACAGTAAATTGCATAAATATTAACTGTGGTGACGTTTCCACTATCATAATGTACATACATGTTCAAAAAATCTAACAGGAGTGACCACCGCCATTCTGGAGGCCAATATGGTAAATAATCCATGAGCAAATTGGTAATGTCCTTTGGCAGAAGTGCACAAATGGCTCTAACAACTTCGAAAAAATTGCGTTCCTTCTTGGATTGAGACATGTTTCTCCTTCCATATATGCTGTGCTTAAACAAAGATATTATACAACCATAATTAAGTTATGTCAACGGATAGTGCTTGGAGTTATGGATTAATATTGAAGATAAAAAAATAAGATTAAAAAAATCGAAACAACCACACCCTTTTTATGGGGTGTGGTTGTTTCGTAACAAGAAGAGATGAGTCTCCTTTCTACTGACAGAGATTGGCAACAATCTTCTGGTTCATGAAAGATGCCTTCCTCAGTTCTGCCGACGCCTTGATGGCATCTGCCATGTCTTTTTTGAAGTTGGCACGAATGCTGTTGGTTGGCCTTCTGCACAGAAGTGAATAGATGCTAACCGCAACATCATTTGTGCTGTCCTGTGGGACAAACTTGTTGATGAAAAGAGACAAAGCGAAGAAGTCATCATCTCTCTGATTGACTTCAGGAGCTGAATAGAACTTGAGGTTGCTTTGGCATGGTGCGAATTGGAACTTGTTTTCCTCTGCCATTTTCATAATAGCATCGAGTACGTCCCCGACTTTGCGAGGATCTGCGGAACGAGACATAACTCTTCCTCCATTTCAAGTTTGAAACGATTGTTTTACCGTACCCTGGCAATAGCCAAAGGCATCTTTGCCAGTAAAGGTGAAGCGACTTGCTGGTTGTTAGATTATGTTGTAGCTAGTTGTTTACTCACTAAGAAGCTCTCCTTTCGGTATTTGTACTGTTGATTGAATCACTTATTATTATAACATATTATGTATAATTTGTAAATTTTAGCACAATAAAATTATACAAAAACAATAAATAATTATTGACAAACGATAACAAAAGAAATAAAATATCTTCATAAAATATTTATGGAGGTATTTTATTATGCAAAAAATAAATATATTTTTAGGGGCAATATTATTAAGTATATGGAGTGTAGTATTATTTTTTGGTAAACAAATAGGATTGTCAATGTTATTATTTGTAATACCTATAACTTATTATATATTGCTTATATTAGAAAGAACGAATAAAGTAAAAAATGAAAAAGCCAAATTATTGATAGTACCAATAATTATACTTTCTGGAACATATTTAATATTTAATAATAGCTTTTTTAATGTACTTAATTTATTAGTAATTCCAATTTTATTAATTATTATGATATTAAATTTAATTAATACTAAATTAATTCCGAGAACTTTAGTAGAAAGAATTTTGGATATAGTTATAGAACCTTTTGCCTTTATAGGCGAAACAATGCAAGAATTTAAAAATACTATTGTAGAAAAATTAAATATAAAACATGAAGATGGCGAAAATAAAAAGGTAAAGAATATTTTTAAAGCAATATGCATTACATTACCACTAGTTATAATAATAATTACTATCCTAGCATCAGCAGATTCAATTTTTAGTAGTATGATTTCTAATATATTCAGTTCTATTTTTAGATTATTAGGAAAATTAAATTTATCTGGAATTGTTATAAGAATTATTGTAATAATATGTGTATTTATATATTTATCAAGTTTCTTTTACAATATAATAAGAAATGAAGATGATTTCGAAGAAGAAGAAAAAGAAACTAAAAAAATAGAAGATACTACCTTAAAAATGATTTTAACAGCTTTAAATATTGTTTATTTTGTATTTTGCATTATTCAGATTAATTCTTTATTTATGCAAAAAGCAATTATAAATTATGCAGATTATGCAAGACAAGGATTTTTCCAATTAATGATAGTATCTATAATAAATTTAATAATGATATTGGTTTCAAAAAAATATAGTGATAAAAAGAATAAATATATCAATTTTATGTGTATAATAATGGTAATATTTACATTTATCATAATACTATCTTCTGCAGTTAGAATGCATTTTTATGAGCAAGCATATGGATATACTTTTTTAAGATTATTAGTATATTGTGTACTATTTACAGAGGTGCTTTTATTAATACCAACAATGCTATATATATTTAACAAACAAAAAAACTTATTAAGAAATTATTTTATCATTATGATTGTAGTATATGCTGGAATGAATTTAATTAATTTTGATGCCATAATTGCTAACAGAAATGTGGAAAGATATATAGAAATAGGAAAAATAGATTTAGATTATTTGGAGCAAGAAACAGGAACAGATGCAATAGATGAGATTATACAAATTTTAAAAATAGAAAATGTAGATGGACAAACAAAACAAGAAGTTGTAAACTATATTTATCAAGTTTATGCAGATTTGTCTAACGAGGATATGGACTTTAGGGATATGAATATATCTAAAATATTAGCTAAAAAAGCTATAGAGGGGATTAAATAATGAAAAAATATAAAGAGATTATAATAGCGATAGCAATAATTGTAATAATAATTTTAATACAAATTATTATTTTTAGAACTAGAACTGATGTAAATACAAATAATATTAATAATTCTACAAATACTCTATTAGAAAATGTTGAAGAAAACGAAGAAAAAGAATTAGAAAATGAAAAGGCATATAGTATGCAAAACGGAGGTAAATTTGCAAAAATTGGAGATATAATTATATATAATAATTCGACAGACAAAATATATAAATATGATTGCAAATCAGAAAAATTAGACTTATTATATACTATGGAAGATGGAGTAGATGAACTATATTTTGATGGTGACTATGTATATGTTATGCCAAATTATTACAGAGGAAAAGGAATTTATAAAATAGATTTGCAAGGAAATGCAGAAAAAATATATGGTGGTGCATCTATTCAGTTATGGATTACAGATGATAAGATATATTTTACAGACCAAATAGGATATGACAGAATAAATGGAACTCCTCAGGGAAATATGTGTGTAATGAATAAAGATGGAAGTAATAAACAAAAAATTATAGAAAATGTAAAAAATTATTTTAAGATACATAATAATACTATTTATTATACAGATTTAAATTCTAGAAGTATATATTCAGCAAATATAGATGGAACAAATAAAAAAGAGTTAGCAAAAGGAAGAACATATATTAGTAATGTAGATGATAATTGTTTAACATATGTTGATTTTGCTGATAATGAAGCATATAGAGTAATATACTTAAATTCAAACGAAAATCATAAATTGGGAGATTTCGGAAATGATATTTTTTCGGAAGATGGTAATTATGTATTTACAAGAAAGATTTTGGATGAGAATAATATAGAAACAGAATTTAGTATATTTAAAATTAATCCGGAAAACAATACAGAAGAAGTTGTTTGGAAGGCTAATGGAGGATTGGAAAGATTATCATATGTTGATAATGAATTTGCATATCTTTCTTCAGGTCAAGTTACATATAAAGTTAATTTAAAAACTGGAGAAGAAACAGATTTACCAAAAAGATATTATTACTATTTAAATGGATATGGTTATGCATTTGGTGATGTAAATGGCGAGGTTACCTCGGTTGAAATATGTGAATTAAAAACATCGCAGACAAAAGAAGTAGAAGTAAATGCAAATTTATAAATTAAGGAGGACATAATGAAAAACGTAATTGTAGGATTGCTAATTCCGTTTTTAGGAACAACATTAGGTTCAGGTTTAGTATTTTTTATGAAGAAAAAAGAAATAAATAAAAAAGTACAAAAATTATTGATAGGCTTTGCAGCGGGAGTAATGATGGCAGCCTCAATCTGGTCTTTATTAATGCCTGCATTAAATATGACAGAGGGGAGATTTGCATGGGTTCCAGTTGCAGTTGGATTTATGGTAGGAATTATATTTTTGCTTATCTTAGATTCATTAATACCTCATCAACATTTGGAAACAGAAGAATCTGAGGGATTAGAATCAAATTTAAAGAAAAGTACAAAATTAGTATTAGCAGTTACTATTCATAACATACCAGAAGGAATGGCAACAGGAGTTGTATTTGCTGGAGCACTAATTGGAAACACTGGAATGACATTAGCTGGTGCAATAGTACTTGCAGTGGGAATGGCAATTCAAAACTTCCCAGAAGGTGCGATAATATCTATGCCATTAAAAGCAGAGGGAGTTTCAAAAGGAAAAGCATTTTTATATGGGGTCCTTTCAGGAGTTGTAGAACCAATTTCAGCAGTTGTTGCTATTTTGTTTACTAATGCAGTAATTCCAATACTACCATATATATTAGCTTTTGCAGCTGGTGCAATGGTATATGTAGTTGTAGAAGAATTAATACCAGAATCACAAGCAGGAGAGCATACTAATATTGGAACAATTGGTGTAGCATTAGGATTTGTAGTTATGATGATTTTGGATGTAGCATTAGGCTAAAAAATAACTCATTTAGTTTTTCTAAATGAGTTATTTTATATCTAGTTTTATTCCAAATTCATCTAATATGTCATGTAACCCTTGATTTATTTCTTCACGCGAATAATTTGCAGACTCTAAAGTCTCGTCAGATAATTTATTTAATTTATCATAAAAATTTAAGGCTATAGATAAATGTTTAGAATTTTGAGTATCGATTTTATCAAATAATAAATTTTCAGCTTCATTAATTTTATTTTCACTAACTAATTTATCTAGAGAATTATATAATTCATCAGATGTAGAATTAACTATGTTTTCTGGGATGTATTCTGTATTAGTTTGATTTAAAAATACTCTAGCTAAAAATTCTACTAAATCATCAATTTGGTCTAATAACCAATCTTTTTTGTACATATCTATTGCTCCTTTCGAGAAACATTTTAACACGTAACATCATATTATACAAGAAATTAAGAAAATATTAATTGGATTTTTGAAAGTAATATAGTATAATTATTAAAAAATTGAGGAGGAAGCAAATGAGATGTCCGAGATGTGGAAGTGAAAATATATCGAGTATTGTAAATACTAATACACATACTAAAGGTTTTGATGGTGGAGATGCGTGCTGTGGATATCTACTTTTTGGGTGGCCAGGTGTGTTATGTGGATTATGTAACACTGGAGATACAAAAACAACTACAACAACTACAAATATTTGTAATGATTGTGGGCATAGATTTTAATGAAGAAGAGTACACAAAGAAAAATCTGGGCATGGTCGATGAGACTAGGAAATAGGTGCGGTTGCCATCAAAGAGAAGATAGAAGTTTTAAGATAGGTGAATTTCAATTTCCTATTTGTAGTAGATGTACAGGCATATTATTGGGTCAAATTTTATCAATAATATTAATTCTTTTAAAAGTTAATATTCCCATATATTTAGATTTTATATTTTTAGCAATAATGTTTTTAGATTGGTATATTCAATTCAAAAAAATAAGGGAATCTACTAACCTAAGAAGGCTAGTAACTGGAACTTTAGCAGGAATTGCGCAAATAAATATTATATATCAAATAATAATGTTCATAATAAAATTAATTTAAGTATTGAAAAAAATATAAATTAGGGATAAAATAACAGGGAAAAAACAGAAGAAAGGTGGATTACAATGGAATTTCATGCAAATAAAGGAAAAAATGTAGAAATTGAAGTTAATGGAGAAGTATATTTAAGACACGCAATTAAAACGAGATTTGTAAAACAAGGAGATAGTTATATAGATTTATTTAAAGAATATGTTTCACCAATATATCAAGAAGGAGATATAGTTTCTAGTAGTGAAAAAATTATAGCTCTTTGTCAAAATAGAGTATTAAAAAGAGAAGATATAAAAGTAGGATTTTGGGCAAAGTTTTTATCTAAATTTGCACATAAAACTACTGCAGGAGTTGGTGTTGGAGAGCCTATAAAAATGCAATTTGCTATTAATCAAGTTGGTCTATTAAAAGTATTATGGGCAAGTTTAGCAAGTGCTGTTACAAAATTGTTCGGTAAAAAGGGTGTATTTTATGAGATTGTAGGACAAGAAGTAAGTGGATTAGATGGTTTCTATGATCACGTATGGAAAGAATATGGAGATATAGGAATATTATTACCAGAAAATCCAACAAAAGTATGTAACGAAATACATGACAAATTAGGAATTTCTTGTATGATAGTAGATGCTAACGATTTAGGTCAAGAAGTTATTGGACATTCTGATGATATTAAATTAACAGAAGAGGAATTAAAAGGATTAATAAAAGATAACCCTACAGGACAAGGACAAGAACAAACACCATTAATATTAATAAGAAAAAAATCAGCAAATAAAGAATAAGAAAAAGAGAAATAAGCCATCATCGCAACCTTTGTCTTTAACTTCGTTTTGGTGAGCTTATGTAGAGATATTAAAAAGTCCATATTTTTATATGGGCTTCTTTAAATGAGGAGTATACAATGAGAAAAAAGAAAAAGAGCAGTTCTCACAAACTAGTTTTTTTATTAATTATAATTGGAATTATAATTTTTTTACATTATAAAGGTTACATACAATTCGATACATATGCTGCTATAGCAAATAATATAGAAGAGAAAGATGATAAGATGGAAATAGTTTTAGTAAATAAAGATAACAAAATACCGGATGATTATAAAGTGAATTTGGTAGAATATGATGGACATAAAGTAGATAGTAGCATTATTAACGATTTAGATGCAATGTATAAAGCAGCCAAAAAAGAAGGAATAAATTTAAAAATAAATACAGCATATAGGGATAAATCTGAGCAACAAAAAATATATAATAGAAGAATACAAACATACAAAAATGAAGGCATGACTGAAAAGTCTGCAATAGAAAAAACAAATTCGGAAGTTCAAAAACCGGGATATTCAGAACACGAGACTGGGCTTGCAATAGATTTTAGCAATCCAAGCAAACCAGAAGAAAATGAACCAATGTGGAATTGGCTAAATGAAAATGGATATAAATATGGATTTATATTAAGATATCCTAAGGATAAGATAGATATAACAAAGGTTTCAAACGAAGAATGGCACTATAGATATGTGGGCAAAAAAGTTGCAAGAGAAATGAATTCAACAGGAGAATGCTTAGAGGAATATGTAAACAGGCTATTGTAAAAAAATTATAATATTGTTATAATGTGAAAAAAACGGGGTGGAAAAAATGGAAAATAAAAAAGTTAATATTGTACTATTCATCATTTTAATAATTATTATAATTGCAATTGTAGTTTTAATAGGAAAATATAATGATCAAATTGCAGAGAAAGCTCAAGATATTATTCAAAACACAATTGTACCTGTTTTCACATCAGATAATGATAATATAAAAGTAATTCCAACATTGGAGGATAAGGTAACTGGAAATGCAGTATGGTGTGGTACATTCCAATTGACATGGAATGATTTAAAAAATGAAATTGTAAAACAGGATATAGAATTTTCACCTCAATTAGAGTGTGCGGATAATCTTAACAAATCTACTTTTACAGCAGATATGATTTCTGATGCTGATTATTATAAAACTTATGGAATTATTTCGCCAGAATTGAAAACTCAAATAGAAACAGATTTAAATAATAAATTTGGAAGAACAAGTGATTTTATAAATAATTTTGATTGGACTACAGACACAAATAATATAAGATACTTATTATATGCAATGCTTGTAAAAGATTTAAAATTTGCTACGCCATTTGATGACCTAGAAACAGGTAATTTTGCAGGCAAGGATACAAAAACGAGTTATTTTGGATTAAAAGCAAATTCTAATAATTCAGAAGCTAGAAGTCAAGTTAGTGTGCTTTATTATAATAATGGAAAAGATAAGGCAATTTCTATATCAACTACTACAAATGATGAAATAATTTTGTGTAGAACTGATACTTTGCAGAACTTTAATCAAGTGTATGAAAAAATAAATAATGAAAGACAAAATTATAAAGGAATAACTACATTAGAAGATGCAGATATATTAAAAGTTCCAGAGCTTAGTATGGAATCAGAAAAAGAATATAAAGATTTAGAAAATAAAGAGTTTGAAAGTACTGACGGAGAAAAACTAAAAATAGAAAAAGCAATACAGAACATAAAATTTGAATTGAATAAAGAAGGAGCAAAGGTTTCAAGTGAAGCGGGTATGTCAGTAGAAACAAGAGCAATAGAACCAACAGAAAGTAGAGATTTTTCTTTTGATGATAAATTTGTTATTTTTATTAAAGAAAAAGATAAAGATTTACCATATTTTGCATTAAATGTATCTGATATAGCAGATTTTCAGAAGTAGTTTTTAGATAAGGGCTAGTAAAGTTTTATAATTTTACTAGCTTTTTCTTATTTCTTGCTTAACTACAATTATTTCATTAAAAATTGGTCCCCCTTGACATTCGTCAAGGACCATCCACCAATTTTTATGAAATTAATTGTTAGTAATGCAAAGTTCTAACAAAAGGCATTAAAAAATGTACAATGCTTAACTACAATTGTTCTTTAAAAAATTGTTTGTTCTATTAAAAAAATGTGGTAGAATATTTATAAAATGATTGCTAATTAGAAAGGAACAGTAATGACAACAAAAAGAATATTTATTATGGTAAAAATATTAATAGCTATAATATTAATTGGTGTGATATCAGCTATAGTATTAATTGTATACCTATTTAAGGGAGATATAAAGGCAAAAGTTCCAACATATATAGATGAAGATTATAAAATAAATACATATGAAGAAAAAAATAGACCAGTATATGTAATGGAGCCAAAAGATGGAGCAACAAATGACTTAGTAATAATGTATGTACATGGTGGTTCATATGTTGCTGATTTAGCAGAGGAACATTGGAAAACTTGTAGTGACATTGTTGACCAATTAGGATGTACAATAATACTTCCAGATTATCCACTTACTCCAAAGTATAATTATGAAGATACATTTAATATGATGGAACCATTATACAAAGAAATTATTGAAAAAATAGATACAAAAAACTTTGTACTAATGGGAGATTCTGCCGGAGGAGGTTTAGCATTAGCTTTGCTAGAAAAAATGGGAGAAGAAGATGTAGCTATGCCAAATCAAACAATTTTAATTTCACCATGGCTTGATGTAAGATTGAATAATCCTAAGATAAGTGAAGTAGAGAAGAATGACCCTGTACTTAATAAATCTGCGTTAAAGCTGGCAGGAGAAAATTATGCCGGTAAAGATGGAATAAATAGCTATTTGGTAAATCCAGTAGATGGTCCATTAGACAAATTAAAAAATGTTTCTATTTTTACAGGGACATATGATATATTAAATCCAGATGTTCAGCTCTTAAAAGAAAGAGCAGAAGAGGTTGGTACTAAAATTAATGTTTACGAAACAGATAAAGCAACACATATCTGGTTATTATATAAATACAAAGATTATAAAAATGATCCACTAGTGCAAGGACCATATAAACAAATGATAGAATTATTAAAAAATAATTAAGGAGCTCGGATATGAAGAAAAGAGAAAAGAAAGAATTAATGTGGAGAAAATTGGATAATTCAGCAAAAATATTCCCTTTATCATCTAGCAGAAAATATAGCAGTGTTTTTAGAATATCTGCTGTTATGAAAGAAAAAGTTGTTCCAAAATTTTTGGAAAAGGCGGTTAATAACGCGCTAAATAAATTTAATTTCTTTAAAGTTAGGTTAAAAAAAGGATTTTTCTGGTATTATTTTGAATACAATGATAAGAAAATAGTAATAGAAGAGGAAAAGGATTATCCTTGTAAATACATAGATCCAAATACAAATAATGACTATCTTTTTAAAGTGACATATTTTGATGAAAAAATTAATATTGATATTTTTCATTCACTTACAGATGGAAATAGTGCAATACAATTTTTTAAAGAAATTGTATATCAATATATAGAAATTGCATATGCAAAAGATTTTAAAAACGCAGTAAGAACAGATAGAAAATTTGATTTTAATATAGAAGACAGCTATTTAAAAAATTATAATAAGAAAGCTAAAAATACAGTAAAAAGTAAAAAGGCATATATTTTAAAGGGAAGAAAAATACCTTTTGATGCAGTTAAAGCTACACATGAAATTTTAGATCTAAAAAAATTAAAAGAGATAACAAAGCAAAAAGGTGTTACAATGACACAATATTTAACTGCTGTATTAATAAAAGCTATATATTTAGGAAATATGAAACAAATGAAAAACAATAGACCAATAAAAGTTTGTGTACCAGTAAATTTGAAAAAATATTATAAATCCAAAACATTAAGTAATTTCTTTTCTTATATAACTGTTAGTGCAGATGGAGACGAAATAGATTTTAATAATTTAGACGATATATTAAAATTAGTAAAGAATGACTTTGAAAACTTATTAAAACCGGAAGAAATAATGAAGACAATGTCTTTAAATGTTAAATTAGGAAATAATTTCTTTATAAGGGTAATTCCCCTATTTCTAAAGCAAATATTTGTAAGATTAAGTTATCTAGAAATTAGAAAATATACAACGACAACATTTTCAAACATTGGTAGAATTGGTATTATAGCAGAATACCAAAAATACATAGATCAATTTTTATTTTTAATTGCTCCAGAAAGAGTAGAAAAAATTAAATGTTCAACATGTTCATATGAAGATAAAATGTTTTTTACTTTTACATCTGTATTAATGAAAACAGATGTAGAAAAAGAGTTTAAAGCAATTTTAGAAGAACAGGGAATTCATGTTGAAATAGAAAGTAATGGTGTTTAATATGTTATATCCAAAATTAGATAATATAAAAAGAAATAATATAATTTTAATTTCATCCATAGCAATATCAATTATAGTAATAGATATTTTATTACTTATTAATCTACTTGTAGATAAAACAAATCATTGGTCACTACTATGTGTTGCAGGAATAATATATGTATATGGTACAATTATCTATTCAAGAAAAAGAAATGTAAATATAGCTTCTAATGTATTTGTGCAATGTTTGTTAGTTTCTTTATTAATATTGGCAATAGATTATTTTATAGGATATAGTGGGTGGTCCATAAATATTGCAATTCCAATAGTAATTATAGTAGCAAATTCCACTCTTATGATTTTAACTATTGTAAGTAGAAAAAGATATATGAGATATGCAATGTACCATGTGCTAACTTTTATATTTAGTATGATTCAACTTATGTTGTTACTTTTTGGGAAGTTGGACAATAAAGTATTAACGATTGTAGCAAGTGGGATAGCGGGACTTTCTTTAGTCTTAACAATTATATTGTGTGGAAGAGCAATGTGGGAAGAAACCAAGAAAAGATTACACATGTGAACTTTGGGGACGGACCTTAAAAGTTCAAATATTCTGTTAACCTTAACGAGTTAATTTTCATAAACTATTATAAGTAGGTGAGTTTATGAAAGTTATTGTTAAGGTTATTTTTTGTATGTACATTATTTCAAATTTACTAATTATATTTGGAACAAATATATATGCATTAGAGCCTGCTGGAACAGTTTATGAAGGAATTGATGTTAGCGCTTACCAGGGTGTAATAGATTTTAAACAGGTAAAGGATTCTGGAATTGATTTCGTATATATAAAGTCTAGCGAAGGTGAAAATTTAGTTGATGAATATTTTCTTAGAAATTATGAACAAGCAAGAGCAAATGGTTTAAATATTGGGTTTTATCATTATGTTGATGCTAGGACTACAGAAGAGGCAATTGCTGAAGCTGAACATTTTGCAAATACAATTGCTGGAACTGTGCCAACGTGTAAACTTGCAATGGATTTCGAAAGTTTTGGTAATTTATCCAATAGTGAGGTAAATGAAATTTCTAGGGTGTTTTTAGAAAGGGTTCGTGAGCTTACAAATAAAGAGATGATTATTTATAGTAATACTTATTCTGCACAAACAGTTTTTAGCCAAGAGCTTGCAAATGAATATCCTTTGTGGGTAGCACAGTACTATGTAGAAAATCCATCAGACAATGGAAAATGGCAAACTTGGGAAGGTTTTCAATATACAGATAGAGGAGAAGTTCCAGGCATTAATGGCTATGTTGATAGGGATAAATTTACAAGTGAAATATTATTGGATAGTCAAGAGGAAATACCAAATAATAACGAGGATAATGAAATTGTGGACGAAGAAAATAATGATTCAAATTACATAAGATATACAATTCAAAGAGGTGATACATTAACTTCAATAGCTAGAAGATACAATACTACTGTTGATGAACTTGCAAGGTTAAATAATATACAAAATCCAAATAGAATTTATGCTGGTGAGACATTATTAATTCCTACAAAGAATAATTCTGTAAGTTCAGGAAGTGATGATAAAAACAATACAATATATATTGTAAGAAAAGGGGATACTTTATATGGCATTGCAAAGAGATTTAATACAACAGTAAGTAATATTGTAAATAATAACAATATTGTAAATCCAAATTTAATATATCCAGGTCAAAGATTAATTATAGCCAAAAGTACAGCTAATATTTCTACAAAATATATTACTTATACTGTAAAAAGAGGAGATAGTTTATGGAAAATTGCAAATAAATTTAATACAACGGTAAATGAATTAGCATATATAAATGGAATAAGAAATGTAAATAGAATATATATTAACCAGAAAATAAGGATTCCAGTAAATATTGGGTTAGGAGAACATGATTCCGGACATTGCATATATACAGTTGTAAGGGGTGATACTTTGTGGTCAATAGCTAGAAGATTTGGAAAAACAGTAAATGAAATAGCAATGTTAAATCGTATACAGAATATAAATTATATCTATGTTGGACAGAAATTAAGAATATAAGTTAAGATTTATTGACGAAAAAAATAGTTTATTATATACTAAAACTAGAAAAATTTTGCGAATTAAGTAAAGTAATCTATAATAAGTAAAATCTGAAAATAGTTGCAATTGTGAGGAGGAATAATTATGCAAAAGATGAAAAGAAAAATAGTTTTAGTTTTAATAACATTATTTTTAGTAATAATTTGTAATAATTGTAGTTTTGCAGCTAATTCTGTAACTAATAGAGCAAGTAGCAATACATCTCAAAGCAATTCTATATCGGACGAAGAAAATGAAACAGAAGATGAAAATGCAGTTTCAAACGAAACATCAGAAAATGAGATAATAGAAGAACATATGGAATTAAGTTATCCAGATATAAAAGCATCAGAAAATAATTTTGGACCATTAACTATGGAGCAGGTAATAGGAGGAGCTGCCGCACTTATAGCTTTAGTTGGAATTATTCTTGCTATTTCTTTATATGCAAGAAGTAGAGAAGATTATGAAGATGATTGGAATTATGAACCAGAGAATAATTTAGAAGTTCCAGATAGCGAAGAGCCAAAAGCAATTAAAGAACTTAAAAAGGAAGAAAATATTGAACAACCAAAAGCTGTACAAGAAATGGAAGACCAGAAAAAAATAGAAGAAATAAAAAAAGCAAGAGAAGAAGAAAATAAAGATAATATAAATGAAATTCAAAAAGAAACTGATGTGGACGAAAATAAAGAAGATACTAATTCATTTAATTATAAACATCAAAAGGCATTAGATGATTTCTATAATTATGCCGAAGAAATAAAAAAAGAAGAAAAGAAACCAAAAAGAGGAAAAGGAAAACATTCAATGTAAAAAATGCTACCAAATTGGTAGCTTTTTCTATTTGTAAAAAAAACAGAGATTTTAAGAAACGTACTTAAATCCCTGTTTACAATATCATAAATCTGTTATATAATAAGGCCAAATTGAAACAAGAAAGGGAGATATAAATGGATAATAATGTTAATTATGAAGAAGACATAAACAAACTAATGAAAATTAGAAGAGAAAAGTTAGATGAATTAAGAAAAGAAGGAAAAGATCCATTTGAAATAACAAAATATGATAGAACAGAAACTGCAGGACAAATTAAAGCAAATTATGATGAATACGAGCAAAAAGATGTATCTGTAGCAGGTAGAATTATTGCAAAGAGAATTATGGGTAAGGCTTCATTCTGTACTATACAAGATAGCGATGAAAAAATCCAAAGTTATGTAAGTATAAACGATTTAGGAGAAGAAAGTTATAAAGAATTTAAAACTTATGACATTGGAGATATCATTGGAATAAAAGGTTTTGTATTTAAAACAAGAACTGGAGAAATATCTGTTCACGCAAAAGAAATAACATTACTATCTAAATCTTTAAGACCATTACCAGAAAAATTCCATGGCTTAAAAGATGTTGATTTAAGATACAGACAAAGATATGTAGATTTAATAATGAATCCAGAAGTAAAAGAAACATTTATTAAAAGAACTCAAATAATAAATGAAATAAGAAATATATTAAATGAAAAAGGATATTTAGAGGTTGAAACACCAATATTAAATACAATATCAGGAGGAGCAACAGCAAGACCATTTATAACACATCACAATACTTTAGATATAGATATGTATTTAAGAATAGCAACAGAATTAAACTTAAAAAGACTTATAGTTGGTGGATACGATAAAGTTTACGAAATAGGAAGAATATTTAGAAATGAAGGTATGGATATAAGACACAACCCAGAATTTACTTCAATAGAATTCTATGCAGCATATCAAAATTATCATGATATGATGGATATTACAGAAGAAATATTCCAAAAATGTGCTATGAAAGTTTGTGGAACAACTAAGATTACATATCAAGGAACAGAAATTGAGTTAGGTGGAAAATGGAAAAGAATTAGTATGATTGACAGTATAAAAGAAGCAACAGGTGTTGATTTCAATACTATTAATTCAGACGAAGAAGCAGTGGCATTAGCTAAAGAAAGAAATCTAGAAATTCCAAAAGGAAAAGAAACAAGAGGAAATGTTATTAGTATATTCTTCGATGAATATGTAGAAAAAACATTAGTACAACCTACATTTATCTATGATTATCCAATAGAAATATCACCACTTGCTAAAAAATGTAAAGAAGATCCTCGTTTAACACAAAGATTTGAAGTATTTATAGATGGACGTGAATATGGAAATGCATTCTCAGAGTTAAACGACCCAATGGATCAATATGAAAGATTTAAAGAAGAAATAAGAGCAAGAGAAAATGGTGATGACGAAGCAGGAATGATGGATGAGGATTATATTAATGCTCTAGAATATGGAATGCCACCTACAGGAGGGGAAGGAATAGGAATAGATAGATTAGTAATGTTACTTACAGATGCTGCATCAATAAGAGATGTATTATTCTTCCCAACAATGAAACCATTAAATTAACAAAGGAGAGAAAAGAATGTTTTATTTTCCAGGAGGAAGTAGCTATTTATATATAATATTATTAATTATGGTAATTACTAATATTATGACTGGGGGAGTAAGTTTATTAGGCATACTATTGAGTTTGCCGGGAGTTTTAATTGCTATAACTTTTCACGAATATGCGCATGCTTTAGCAGCGGTAAAATTAGGTGATGAAACTCCTAGAATGCAAGGAAGACTTAGCCTAAATCCTTTATCACATTTAGATCCAATTGGTATTATAATGCTTATATTTGCACATATTGGTTGGGGTAAACCTGTAGAGATAAATCCTAGAAATTTTAAAGGAAGAATATCTACTACTGCTGCTGAGGCGATAGTCTCAATAGCGGGACCACTTATGAATTTTATATTGGCAATTGTATTTTCTATAATACTGGCAGCGCTTACAAAATTCGTTCCAGCCATATGGGCTACAGCTCAGGGAGTAATAGCAACAATCTTAGCAGATATTATTATTGTTAATATAGGATTGGGAGTATTTAATTTAATACCATTACCACCATTAGATGGATCAAAAGTATTAGCATATTTTTTACCAGTAAATGCAAGAAGATGGTTTTATGAACATGAAAATATATTTTATATAGCATTTATAATAATTTGGCTAACGCCAATTGCATCAAGAATCACTTCACCAATAATAAATGGAATATTACAATTCTTCTTAAATATAAGTTTTAAGATATTTGGATTATAGGGATTGGGGGACTGTCCAAAAATCCCGGTTTTATCCGGGATTTTTGGGCAGTCCTTTTCTGTGTACTTAATATTTTTTGTTGTGTAAGGACTGCTCTTTTTTCCATAAACAGGGAAAAAAGGACCGTCCCTGAATCCCTACAAAGTTTAAATCCCTTTACTTATAAGTAAAAAAATGTTATACTTTTAAGCGAATAAAAGGAGTAAAAAATGAAAGATATAATAATTTTAGGAATAGAATCTAGTTGTGACGAAACTTCTGTAGCTGTTGTAAAAAATGGTAGAGAAGTTTTATCTAATGTAATAAATACACAAATAAGTATTCATGAGTTATATGGTGGAGTTGTACCAGAGATAGCTTCAAGAAATCATGTACAAAATATTTCTCCTGTAATGAAAGAAGCAATAAAAGAAGCTAATATAAAAATAGAAGATGTAGATGCAATAGCTTGCACATATGGACCAGGATTAGTTGGAGCCTTATTAGTTGGAGTGTCATACGCCAAGGCTTTAAGCTATGCTGCAAATAAACCACTAATTGGTGTAAATCATATTCAAGGTCATATAGCTGCAAACTATATAACTTATAAAGATTTAAAACCACCATTTTTAACTTTACTAATATCTGGTGGAAATACACAATTGGTATTAGTAAAGGATTATACAGAATTCGAGATATTGGGCAAAACCAAAGATGATGCAGTTGGAGAAGCTTTTGATAAAATAGCAAGAGTAATAGGACTTGGATATCCAGGGGGACCAAAGATGGATAAGCTTGCACAGGAAGGAACTCCAAATATAGAGTTACCAAAAGTTCATGTTGATGGCTTAAATTTTAGCTTTAGTGGACTTAAAACTGCAATAATTAATTTGCATCATAAAACTCCTGATATAAATAAAGCAGATTTGGCAGCAAGTTTTGAAAAAGATGTAGCAGAAATTTTATTAGAGAATACAAAAAAAGCTGTTAAACAGACTAATATAAGAAAAATAGCTTTAGCAGGTGGTGTATCTGCAAACAGCTATATAAGAAAGGCATTTAAAGAATTAGAAGAAAAAGAACAAATACAAGTATATTATCCAGAACTTAAATTATGCACAGATAATGCTGCAATGATAGCATCTGCGGGTTATTATAATTATTTAAAAGGCAATTTTTCAGATTTAAAATTAAATGCTGTACCAAACTTAAAATTATAATTTAGAAAGAGGATGAAAAATGTCAATATATGCAATATCAGACTTACATTTGTCTTTTAATGCAGATAAGCCAATGGATGTATTTGGCTGGAAGGATTACGAAAATAAAATTAAAGAAAATTGGAATAAAACAATAACAGAAAATGATTTAGTAATTTTAGGTGGAGATTTTTCGTGGTCAATGAAATTAGAAGACACATATAAAGATTTTGAATTTATACATAATTTGCCAGGCAAAAAACTGTTATTAAAAGGTAATCATGATTATTGGTGGGGAACACTAACAAGCATGAGAAAATATATTAAAGATATAGGGTTTAATGATATAGATTTTATATACAATAATAGTTATGAATTCGAAGATAGAATTATTTGTGGTACCCGAGGCTGGGGATTTGGAGAAGATATACAAGAAGATGATGAAAAAATATATAACAGAGAAAAACAAAGATTAAGATTATCAATAGAAGATGGAATAAATAAATATGGAAAAGATAAAGAAATTATAGTATGTTTACATTATCCACCAATAAAGACAGATGAAATATCAGACTTTGTAAGAATAATGGAAGAATACAATGTAAAGAAATGTTTATATGGTCATTTGCATGGACCAGCACATAGATTTGTAGTAGAAAAAAATATTGATGGAATAGAATATATTATGATAAGTTGTGATTATACAAACTATAAACTTGTAAAAATATATTAAAAGGAAGAATAAAAAGTGACATAAAAAAGCAATAAATGTAAAATTATTGTAATATTTATTCTTAAATGACTTGCAATTCACATAATTTATGATATAATAGGAAAGCATGAAAATCTATAAACGAATTAATTGAAAGGATTGAAATAAATGAGTATTAAAGTAGAAAAAACAGACAATAAAAATGAATTAAAATTAGAATTTACAATTGAAGCTGAAAAATTTGAAAATGCAATGAAAAAAGTATATTTCCAAACAGCTAAATATTTTAATGTACCAGGATTTAGAAAAGGTAAAGCTCCAATGAAAATAGTAGAAAAATACTATGGAGAAAGTATTTTCTATGAAGATGCTTTTAACGAAATATTAAAAGAAGAATATGATAAAGAACTAGAAGCTAACGACATTACAGCTGTAAGTTATCCAGAATTTGATATTAAACAAATGGAAAAAGGAAAAGATTTAATATTTACAGCAACTGTTCAAGTAAAACCAGAAGTTAAATTAGGAAAATATAAAGGTATAGAACTTAAAAAAGTAGAGTATACTGTAAAAGATGAAGATATAGAGCATGAATTAGGACATATGCAAGAAAGAAATTCTAGAATGGTTACAGTTGATGATAAACCAGTAGAAAAAGGTAATGTTGCAGTAATAGATTTCGAAGGATTTGTAGACGGAAAAGCTTTCGAAGGTGGTAAAGCAGAAGGATATGAATTAGAAATAGGAAGCAACACATTTATTCCTGGATTTGAAGACCAAATAATAGGAATGAAGACTGGAGAAGAAAAAGATGTAAAAGTTAAATTCCCAGATGAATACTTCTCTAAAGACTTAGCAGGAAAAGATGCTACATTTAAAGTAAAAGTTAACGAAATAGAGAAAAAAGAATTACCTGAATTAGATGATGAATTTGCAAAAGATGTTAGTGAATTCGATACATTGGATGAATTAAAAGCTAGCATAAAAGAAAAATTAGAAAAAGAAAATGAAGAAAAAGCAAAATACGAAACACAAGATGCTGCAGTAAAAGCAGTTTGTGATAATACAGAAATTGATATTCCATCAGGAATGATAGAATCAGAAATAGACAACATGGAAAATGATATGAAACAAAGATTACAATATCAAGGTTTAACATTAGATAACTACTTAAAAATGGTAGGAAAAACAGAACAAGAATTTAGAAAAGATTATGAAGAGCAAGCAAAACAATCTGTTAAATCAAGATTAGTAATTGAAGCTGTTGTAAAAGCAGAAAAAATAGAAGCGGATGAAAAAGACATAAAAGAAAAAATCGAAGAAATGGCTAAAAATTATGGAAAAGAAGCAAAAGAATTAGAAGGAAATGAAGCTTTGAAAAATTACATAAAGGGTAGCCTAGAAACAGAAAAAGCAATAGAATTCTTAGTAAAAAATGCAAAAATGAAATAAAGTAAAAATCATAGTTTAGTAAAAAGAATAAAATGTAATAATAAGGGGAGTTTAATATGTAATTATTAAGCTCCTAAATTTTTCTAACGGTAAATTTACTATATTGTCGAAACAAAACAAAAGATTTATATACAATTTAATTAAAAAGTTTGCATTTATATAAAATATGATATAAAATAATGTAAGTTTTCAAAGGAGGAATTTTAATATGGATAAAAAAGGATTAAATAGTTTAGTACCATATGTAATAGAACAAACAAGCAGAGGCGAAAGATCATACGATATATTTTCTAGATTATTAAAAGATAGAATTATATTCTTAGGAGAACAAGTAGATAGTTCATCTGCAAGTGTTGTAATAGCACAATTGTTATTCTTAGAATCAGAAGATCCAGAAAAGGAAATACATTTATACATAAATAGCCCAGGAGGATCTATAACAGATGGAATGGCTATTGTAGATACAATGAATTATATTTCTTGCCCAGTTTCTACAATTTGTGTTGGTTTAGCTGCAAGTTTTGGTGCAGTTTTACTAGCAAATGGAGAAAAAGGTAAAAGATTTGCAACACCAAATTCAGAAATATTAATTCACCAACCATTAATTGGTGGTCAAGGTGGAGGTGTTTCTGGTCAAGCAACAGAAATAAAGATAGTTTCAGATCACATGATGAAAACTAGAGAAAAATTAAACAGATTACTAAGTGAAAAGACAGGTCAACCAATAGAAGTAATTAATAGAGATACAGAAAGAGATCATTACATGACAGCTGAGGAAGCATTAGAATATGGACTTATAGATGGAATTATGGATAAAAGAAAATAAATAAGTTGCTAAAGATAACATAAAAAAGAAGGAGCGTTTTATTATGCAAAAAAACGATAATAATAAAAATATCAGATGCTCATTTTGTGGAAAAACACAGGATAGTGTAGAGAAAATAGTAGCAGGACCAGGTGTATATATATGTAATGAATGTATACAAGTATGTTCAAACATAATAGAAAATGAGTATTATGAAGATGAAGACGATTTATATACAACGGTAGATGAAGATGTTGTACCTACACCAGAAGAAATAAAAAAAGTTTTAGATGAATATGTAATAGGACAAGAAGAAGCTAAGAAAACGCTTTCTGTAGCGGTATATAATCACTATAAAAGAATAAATAATGAAGACGAAAAAAACAACAAAGATGATGTAGAAATAAAGAAAAGTAATATCTTACTTTTAGGTCCAACTGGTTGTGGAAAAACATTACTTGCACAAACTTTAGCTAAAATATTAAATGTTCCATTTGCAATAGCTGATGCAACTACTTTAACAGAAGCTGGATATGTAGGAGAAGATGTAGAAAATATTTTATTAAAATTAATTCAAGCTGCAGATTATGATATACAAAAAGCAGAAAGAGGAATTATATATATAGATGAAATAGACAAAATATCAAGAAAATCAGAGAACCCATCTATAACAAGAGATGTAAGCGGTGAAGGAGTTCAACAAGCTTTATTAAAAATAATAGAAGGAACTGTAGCATCCGTTCCACCACAAGGTGGAAGAAAACATCCACATCAAGAGCTAATACAAATAAATACAGAAAACATCTTATTTATTTGTGGTGGTGCTTTTGAAGGTCTAGAGAAAATAATAGACCAAAGAACAGGCAAAAAGACAATAGGTTTTGGAGCTGAAAAGAAAGAACTAGTAAAGAAAAATAAAACAGAAATCTTTAAAGAATTACTACCACAAGATTTATTAAAATTTGGTTTAATACCAGAGTTTGTAGGAAGATTGCCAATTGTAACTACTTTGGAAGAACTGGATAAAAACGCATTAATAAAAATATTAACAGAGCCAAAGAATTCTTTAGTAAAACAATACAAAAAATTATTAGCAATGGATGGTGTAGAATTAGAATTCGAACCAGAGGCAATAGAAGCAATAGTTGATAAAGCAATAGAAAGAAAGACTGGAGCGAGAGGTTTACGTTCTATTATAGAAGAGATTATGAGGGATATTATGTTTGATATACCATCAAATCCTAAAATAGAAAAATGTATAGTAACTAAAGAAAATGTTATGGGAATATCAAAGCCTAAAATAATAATTAATGAAAATAAAGAACCAAAAAAGCAAGTTGTTAAAAGAAGAAAAATACAACCAAACGAAATAGAAACAGCTTAAAAAGGCAGAATAGAAGGAAGTTAAAATGTGATAAAATATTAGGCACAAAGCTTAATACTTTGCATATCTAAAATCCTTCTATTTTTTATGGTGCATAAGTTGAAAAAAAAATTGAATTGTGATATATATAGACTTACAAATAATTGGTAAAATATAACGAGAAAAAGAGAAAAAATATGAAGAATATAAAAGATTATAATTTAGAAGAATTAAAGAAAGAATTTCAAGAATTAGGAGAAAAGCCATATAGAGCAGAGCAAGTTTTTATGTGGTTATATAGAGAAAAAGTAAAAGATTTTGATGAAATGACTAATATATCAAAAGAATTAAGACAAAAATTACAAGATAATTATAGTATGTGTAATTTTAAGATTGCAAAAAAATTAGTCTCAAAAGATGGAACCAAAAAATATTTATTTGATGTATTAGATGGTAATATGATAGAAACAGTTTTAATGGAATATCATCATGGAAAAACTTTATGTGTTTCTTCACAAATAGGATGTAAAATGGGTTGCAAATTCTGTGCTTCAACAGGAATACCATTTGTTAGAAATTTAACTTCTGGCGAAATTGTAGAACAAATATTAGCAGTAGAGCAAGAAGAAAATACAAAGATATCAAATGTTGTTTTCATGGGAATTGGTGAGCCTTTTGATAATTTTGATAATGTTATAAATGCAATTGGAATATTAAATAATCCTAAAGGATTGAATATTGGGGCAAGACATATAAGTATTTCTACTAGTGGAATAGTACCAAAGATTTATGAGCTAGCAGATAAAAAAATACAATGTACTTTGTCAATATCATTACACGCAACAAACGATAAAAAGAGAAGTGAAATGATGCCCGTAAATAATGCATACCCAATAGAAGAGCTAATGAAAGCTTGTAATTATTACATAGAAAAAACGAATAAAAGAATTTCATTTGAATATGCACTAGCTAAGGATAATAATGATAATTTGGAAGATGCTAAAGAATTAGTAAAATTATTACATGGAATGTTAGCACATGTAAATTTAATTCCAATTAATAAGATAGAAAATGGTAAATTTGTAAAATCTACAGATAAAAATATAATAAGATTCAGGGATTATTTAAATGATCATGGAATTGTAGCAACTATAAGAAGAGAGTTAGGCTCAGATATAGAGGCTGCTTGTGGACAATTAAGAAGAAAGACGATAGAAGAAAAACGTTAGAGGTGATAAAATGAAATGTTTTGCTAAGACCGATTTAGGTAAAGCAAGAGAATTAAACGAAGATTCATACTATATTCCAACAGATGAAAATGACTTAAGAATATATATGTTAGCTGATGGAATGGGAGGATACAATGGAGGAGAAGTTGCAAGTAAACTTGCAATAGATTCTGCAAGAAAATATTTAGTAAATAATTTTAATACTATATCCCATGACAGAGTAAATATAGAAGAGTTAATTAGAAGTAGTATGGAATATGCTAATATGGTAGTGTTCGAAAAATCTAAAGAAGATCCAGAATTAGAAGGAATGGGTACAACTTTGGAATTAGTTCTAAGTTATGGGAATAAAATATATATAGGTCATGTCGGTGATAGTAGAATATACAGAGTAAGGAAAAACATTATAAGAAAATTAACTACAGACCATAGTTATGTTGAAAAGTTAGTTAAAGAAGGAACAATAACAAGGGAAGAAGCAGAGAATCATCCTAAAAAGAATATGTTAATGAAAGCCTTAGGATGTACTCCTTACGTAGAACCAGATGTTACAACAAAAGGATTCCTTAAAGGAGACAGATTAGTGTTAACGTCGGATGGTTTAACGAATATGGTAACAAATCAGGAAATTTATGATTTAGTAACAAATGATGTTGAAAATGCTACTACTAAGTTAGTTGAATTAGCAAACAACAGAGGAGGATATGATAACATAACGGTTGTTATTGTATATAATGATTAAGGAGAGATGAGAAAATGGACCTAGAGGGGAAAATATTAGGTAACAGATATGAAATAATAGAGAAAATTGGAAATGGTGGGATGGCAACTGTTTACAAAAGTAAAGACAAAGTTTTAAACAGATATGTAGCAGTTAAGGTATTAAGAGACGAATTTACTACAGATGAAGAATTTATAAAAAGATTTAGAATAGAAGCACAATCTGCAGCAAGTCTTACACATCCCAATATAGTATCTATATATGATGTTGGTAATGAAGGCAGTTTATATTATATTGTAATGGAATTAATTAAAGGTAAAACTTTAAAAGAAATAATAAATGAAGAAAATGGACCATTACCTTGGAAATGGTCATTGAATATAGTAATACAAATTGCGTCAGCCTTAGAAACAGCTCATAAAAACAACATAGTACATAGAGATATAAAACCACATAATATCATAATTACAGAAGATGGTGTTGCAAAAGTAACAGATTTTGGAATAGCAAAAGCAGTTTCTAATTCTACCATTACTGCATTTGGAACTACTATAGGTTCAGTACATTATTTCTCACCTGAACATGCAAGAGGTGGATATACAGATGCTAAATCAGACCTATATTCACTAGGTGTTGTTATGTATGAAATGTTAACAGGTAGAGTACCTTTTGATGCAGACACACCAGTATCTGTAGCATTAAAACATATGCAAGAACAACCAGTAGAGCCAAAAGAATTAAATGATAATATACCACAAGTTGTAAATGATATTATAATGAAAGCAATGCAAAAAGATGTTAATTTAAGATATCAATCAGCAACAGATATGTTAAAAGATTTAAATTCAGCTTTAAAAAATCCAGATGAAAATTGTGTACATATTGGAAGTAACGTGGATGCAGCCACACAAAGAATTTCTACAGAAGAAATTGCAGAGGCAGAAAGAAAAGCAAATGAAAATAAAAATAATAATTCTGGAAATGGAAAAGGAAAAAAGAAAAATAAATTTATAGAATTTATTAAGAAACATAAAGCTTTATCTGCTATAATTGGTGCAATATTATTGTTCTTTATAGCATTTGGAAGTACAATGGGAATTGTAGAATTAGTAAATCCAAAAGATGTACAATTGCCAGATTTAGTAAATAAGACACAGGAAGAAGCTGAACAGACTGTAAAAGATTTAAAATTAAAATTAACCGTTAAATCTGAGGAATATAGTGATACTGTAGAAAAAGGAAAAATAATTTCACAAGATCCAGCATATCAACCAAATTATACTGTTAAAGAACATACTGAAATATCTGTAGTAGTAAGTAAAGGTAAAGAAATAGTAGAAGTACCTAAGGTAGTAGGAGAAACAAGAGAAAATGCAGAAAAGCTGATACAAGATGCAGGTCTTGTTGCAGCTGTTACAGAGCAAAACGATGAAAAAGTAGAAGCTGGAATAGTAATAAGCCAAGACCCAGAGGATAAAGAAGAAGTAGAGGCAGGAAGCACTGTAAATATAGTTGTAAGCAAAGGTAGCGGAATAGTAAATGTAGAAGTCCCAAGTGTTGTTGGTCAAACAGAGGAACAAGCTAGAAATACACTTACAGCAGCAGGTTTAAAAGTTAATGTAGTAAATGATGAAGACGAATCAAAGAATGACGGAGTTGTACTAAGACAAAATAGAGATGCAGGGGAACAAGTACAACAAGGAACTACTATAACGATTACAGTAAATAAAGTTGGAGCAGAAAAAGATATAACAGTAAATATTAATGTTAGACAATTAACGGGAGGCTATTCGACTACATCGAATACTACAGCTGATGCTTCATCTAGAACTGTTACAATAAAAGTTAATAATGAGACAAGAACAGGAATAAGTAAAAATAACGAAAATTATAACAACATAACTGTTAAAGGAAGAGTTGGAAAGTCCGTAACAATTAAAGTAGAAATAATTGATGAAAAAACTAATGGACAAATATATTCAACAGAAAGAACATACACAGTAACAGATGGTAATAATTCAATTACTATTTCATAAAATGAGACGAAGCTTAAATGCTTCGTCTTTTTCTATTGATAATTAATATTTTTTTTGATACTATAAAAAACAAAGAGGTAAAAAAATGTCAAAATTAATTATATTACGTGGAAATTCTGGAAGTGGGAAAACCACAATTGCAAAAGCTTTGCAGAAAAAAATTGGATATGGAACGATGTTAATTTCTCAAGATGTTGTGCGAAGAGAAATCTTGTATTTAAAAGGTAGCCAAGAAAAGCCAAAGGTTAATGATTTGATATACACAATTGCATTATATGGAAAAGAAAATTGTGGCATAGTAATTTTAGAAGGTATTTTAACATCAAAGAAGTATGAAAGTTTATTAAATAAATTATCATTAGAATTTAAAAATAATGTTTTGGCATATTATTTTGACATTCCGTTCGAAGAAACATTAAAACGTCATAGCCAAAGAGAATGTGCAAATGAATTTGGCGAAGAAGAGATGAAAAGTTGGTGGAAAGAAAAAGACCTTTTAAAGGATATTCCAGAACAAATATTAACTATGGACATGAGTCAAGAAGACATAGTAAATAAAATATGTAAAGATGTAGGATTAAATAATTAATTATTAGGGAAGAAATAGAAAATATAAAACTTGATATGCTATGATATAATACACTTAGTTAGGAGGAAATATGAAGGGAAAGGTAATAAGCAATATTTCGAATTTGTATTATGTAGAGGCAAATGATAAAACATACGAATGCAATGCAAGGGGAAAATTAAAGGATGAAGGCATTGTTGTTGGAGATATAGTAGATTTTAACGAGAATGACAATATAATAGAAAAAATAGAAAATAGGATAAATTATATTAAGAGACCAAAAGTTTCTAATATAACGCAAATAGTGTGCGTATTATCTGCAAAACATCCAAAGCCAGATTTATTAATGCTAGATAAACAATTAGCATATGCAGAATATGTTGGTGTAAAATCTGCAATTGTAATAAATAAAATAGACTTAGACCAAAAGAAAGTTGAAGAAATAAAAGAAATTTATAAAGATATAGGATATCCAATAGTAACAACAAATGCAAAGGACAAACAGGGAATAGAAGAGCTTAATAAGATCTTAGAAAATAATATTAATGTTTTTGCTGGAAATTCCGGAGTAGGTAAGTCTACTTTATTAAATGATATTTATGGGGAAGAGATAACTAAATCAGGATTAATTAGTAACAAAAACAAAAGAGGAAAAAATACAACTACTAATGTTTCATTATATAAGATAAAAGAAAATGAATATATTGCAGACACACCAGGTTTTTCCACATTTGACATTTCAGAGATAGAATCTAATAAATTAGCAGAGTATTTTAAAGAATTTAGAGAGCCTGCAAAAGAATGTGAATACGCAGATTGTAGACACATAAAAGAAGAAAATTGTGGAATCAGAAAGGCAGTGCAAAAAAGAGAAATATCAGAAAGTAGATATCAAAATTTTATAAAAATATATGAAGATTTAAAGGATAAGGAGGAACACAAATGGTAGAAATTTCAGCATCAATATTGGATGCAAAAGAAGAGGAAGCAGCAAAAACATTTTATAATCTTGAGGTTGCAAAAATAGATTATTTCCATATAGATGTTATGGATGGGAAATTTGTTGAGAAGAATACTGTGGATAAAATGAACAAATATGGAACTTTGTTAAAACAAATTTCAACTTTACCTTTAGATGTACATTTAATGGTAGAGGATGTAGAAACATACATAAAATTATATAGTGCAATAGAACCAAATATAATAACATTTCATTTAGAAGCAATTAAAGATAAAGAAAAAGTATATGATATGATTAATTTAATAAAGGAAAATAATTGTAAGGTCGGAATAGCTATAAAGCCAAACACAGATATAAAAGAATTATACGAATTTTTACCATATATTAATATGGCTTTGGTAATGACAGTAGAACCTGGAAAGGGTGGCCAAGCATTAATTCCAGAGACTTTAAGAAAAGTAAAAATATTAAAAGAATATTTAAGACAAAAAAATTTAGATACATATATAGAAGCAGATGGAGGAATTAATTTAAACACAATAGAAGATGTTATCGAATCTGGAGTGGATATAGCAGTAGTAGGGAACGGAATTTTAAAATCAGATAATTATAAAGAAACAGTAAGAAAATTAAAGGCATAATTTGGCGAAACCAATAAAAGAAAACTTAGCAAATTAATTTGCTAAGTTTTCTTTTGATATTACTTCATTTTTATGGTTTTTTCCATTAAAGAATAAATTATATATAATAACTCCAAATCCTAGAATAGATATGAATAATGTTATTATAATTCCAATATAAGGTATTAATTGTAAAGCTCCAATTACAACAGCAATTAATATTGCAAGTAAATATTCTAATGGCATTTTAGAGAATTTTTTATTATTATAAATTCTTCTAGCTAAAACTGATGCTAATATGTAAGGTGAAATTCCAATTAAAGCTACATATATCATTAGAAGTAATAATCCTATAGTTAAACCTATTTGAGCAGCAATTAATATAACTGATAAGATTGGTATAGCAATAAATGCAATTAAACCAGTTAAAAATACTTTACCAAAATGATGTGCTAGGCAAGAAGAAGATTTTTCTAATCCTTCTTCTAAGAAGAATCTGTAAAGTAAATATACTAAACTTGCTGCAAAAATACTATTAATAATACCAATTATAACATCTAAGAAATTAGTGAATTTATTGTTTGTTGCAGGTGAAATGTAATTGCTTTCTCCACTAACAACTCCAGAAGGAATTTGCATTTCTGTTTCGGTAGAATATGTTAGGTTACCAGAAACAGAACCTTGTGAAGAATCAGAAGAAATAACAAAGTCTGTTGCAGAAATATAAGCATTTCTTCCTATGGTTCCTAATAAAGTTGTTTTATTAGTTATTGCGTATAAATCTTTATAAGTTCCATGACTCATTGGAATAGTTAATTCATTACAAGCAACATATAGTGAACTAGAAAATGTATTAAAAGTTACATTCTTTGCTACTATATATGTACTTCCATCTACATAAGAAGAATCTTCAAAAGTAACATCACCAGTAGAACATATAAATAAGTTGCCTTTAACTTCTCCAGATATTGTTATATTTTTTCCGAAAATATAAACATTTCCATCTACAATTTGAGACAAATTAACATCTTCGCCATATAAATATGCGTCATCTTTTACAACTGTAGTTGTATCAGAAGAATCTGTTGCTGTAGTATTTTGCGTTTCGTTTGTATCTGCAGCAAAACAAATTGTAGAAATTGATAGGATAATAACTAGAAACATAGTTATTATAATATTTCTTAATTTTTTCATTTGTAATACCTCCTATAAAATACTCTAATCAAAATATATAGTATACGTCTTTTTTTGTCAATATAAATCAGTTCTTATGTTCAGATTTATACTTTTTACAAAATTTTTTTAGTGTACAATTTTCACAATTAGGATTTCTAGCCATACAAGTATTTCTTCCATGCCATACAAATAGATGATTAACATCTTTTAAATATTCTTTTGGAATAATTTTTAATAAATCTTGTTCTATTTTTGCAGGGTCTTTTTCTTTAGATAATCCAAGTCTATTAGAAATTCTTTTTGCATGTGTGTCAACAGCAATTCCAGTTGCAATTCCAAAAACCTCTAATAAAATTACATTAGCACTTTTTCTACCAATTCCAGGTAGTTTAATAAGTTCATCCATAGTGTTTGGTACAACACCATTATAATCTTTTAAAATTTTATTTGCACAAGCGCGTGCATTTTTTGCTTTATTTTTATAAAAACCACAGGGATGAATTATTTCTTCTAATTCATTTATGTCACAATTTGCAAATGCTTCGATTGTTGGGTATTTTTGGAATAATGCTGGTGTAGTTAAATTTACTCTTTCATCGGTACATTGAGCAGATAGCATTACAGCGATAACTAATTGAAAAGGAGTTTTAAAATCTAAGCTACATGTTGCATCTGGATAAGTTTTCTTTAAAGTTTCTACTAATTCTATAACATCTTTTTTGTTCATACATTACCTCCTATTTTGGAAATATTATATCATAATAAGATATCAACATAAAGTAATCACAGTAATAATTATTTTCTCATATTATATAAAAAAGGAGGTAATAATTTATGTGCAAAATTTTAAAAAAGACTTTAGCGGTAATATTGATAGGTTTGGGAATTGGAATACTATTAGTATTGTTACTTCCTTTTGCTGGATGGCTTTTTGTAATAGGTGTTGCTATTATTATAGTTGGAATAATTTGGCTTAGTAACTAGCCAACTATAGGAATTTTTGATTTTTATTCAGTGTTACATTGGAATTAATTAAATTTGGTTAATGGTAAAGGAGGAGAGAGGAATGACAATTGTTGTAAAGAAAGTTCCAAAATTTTTGAGGGGATTTGTAAAATTTATATTTAGAATAAAAGATTGATACATAGGAAAAGTGACTTCGTCAAATGTGCAGATTGCTTTGCAATCGCACGGACCAATGAAAAGTGATTTGCATAATAAAAATATCGCCAGCGTATTCTGACGATATTTTTTCTGTGTACACATGATAAAAGGGGATATATTACTATAATAACCCCTCACAATATATAAACTTAAGCTCTTTTAACTTTTCCAGAACGTAAACATTTTGCACATACTTTAATTTTTTTTGGTTGTCCATCTACTATTGTTTTTACAGTTCTTAAATTTGGTTTCCAAGTTCTTGAAGCTCTATTACTAACATGTGAACGTGTTATACTTAATTTGTTTCCGTGAGATAATGATTTTTCACAAATTGCACATTTTGCCATAATAATTGCACCTCCTATTAAGATAATAAACTGACTGTTTAATATCTTACCATATTATAACAAAAAAAACAAGACTTTTTCGAAAAAATAGTATATAATAAACGAAATTATACTTCGTATAGGAGGAAAAAATGGCTGATTTAAATAAAGAAGTACAATATATAAAAGGTGTTGGACCAAATAGAGTAAAATTACTAAATAATCTAAATATTTTTACCTTAAAAGATTTAATTACATATTATCCAAGAGATTATGAAGATAGAAGTAAGCCAAAAAAGATAGAAGATTTAGTTGATGGTGAGGAAGCCTTAATTGCAGCTATTCCAGTTGCTAGAATGAACGAAATTAGAACAAGAAATAAAAGAATGGTAATATATAGATTAATCGTAGAAGATGAAACAGGAAGATGTGTAATTACATGGTATAATCAAAGTTATTTAAGAAATAGATTTAAAGTTGGAGAAATTTATTATTTCTTTGGAAAAGTTAAAAGAATACAAAATAGAATAGAAATGAATTCACCAGTTTTTGATGACGAAAGCACAAGAAAAAATACAGGAAAAATTATACCTATTTATCCATTAACATATAATTTATCACAAAATGTTTTAAGAGGAATAATAGAAAATGCAATTTCATTGGTAAATAACACATTACCAGAAACATTACCTAAATATATTCTAGATGAGTATAAATTGTTAGGGATTAATGAGGCTATACATAAAATACATTTTCCTGAAGACTTTGATGAATTCCAAAAAGCGAGAAAAAGATTAGTATTTGAAGAATTATTAGGTATGCAATTAGCATTATTAAATTTAAAAAATAAATATGAATCAGATACAAATGGTATACAATTTAATAAAAACGTAAAAATGTCAGATGTTATAAATGTTCTTCCATTTAAATTAACAAAAGCGCAATTAAGAGTTTTAGAAGAAATAGATAAAGATATGGAAAGCAATAAAAATATGAACAGATTATTGCAAGGAGATGTTGGTTCTGGAAAAACTGCAGTTTCTATTATTGCATCATACAAAGCTGTAAAATGTGGATATCAAGTAGCAATTATGGCACCAACTGCAATTCTTGCAAGTCAACATTTGGAAAGCTTTAAAGAAACTTTAGACCAATTTGGAATTAGATGTGAATTGTTAATTTCTAGTATAACCAAAAAGAAAAAGGAAGATATTTTAGAAAGACTAAAAAATGGTGAAATAGATATTTTAATAGGTACACATGCGTTACTAGAGGAAAATGTAGTATTTAAAAATTTAGGATTTGTTGTAACAGATGAGCAACATAGATTTGGGGTAAAACAGCGTACGACAATTGTAGAAAAAGGACAAAATCCAGATGTTTTGGTAATGACTGCAACGCCAATTCCAAGAACATTAGCACTAATTTTATATGGGGACTTGGATATTTCTATAATAGACGAATTACCACCAAATAGAAAGAAAATTGATACTTTTGCTGTTAATAAAAGTATGGAAGAAAGAGTAAATAATTTTATAAAAAAGCAAGTTGATGAAGGTAGACAAGCATATATAGTTTGTCCGCTAGTAGAAGAAAACGAAGAAATGGATTTAAAATCTGTAACAGCATTAGCAGAAAAATATAAAAATGAAGTCTTTAAAGATTATAGAGTGGAATACTTACACGGAAAAATGAAAAATAAAGAAAAAGACGAAATTATGGAAAGATTTAAAAATGGAGATATTGATATACTAATTTCTACTACTGTAATAGAAGTTGGTGTAAATGTTCCAAATGCAAGCTTAATGGTTGTAGAAAATGCCGAAAGGTTTGGATTAGCACAACTTCATCAATTAAGAGGAAGAGTTGGAAGAGGAGAATATAAATCATATTGTATATTAATATATCAAGGAAATTCTGATGTTATTAGAAAAAGAATGAAGGTTATGACAGAAACAAATGATGGCTTTATAATTTCTGAAAAAGACTTAGAGCTTCGTGGAAGTGGAGAATTTTTTGGTACAAGACAACATGGACTTCCAGAATTTAAGATTGCAAATCTTTTCGAGGATATGCCAGTTTTAAAGCAAGTTCAAGCATTATCTATAAAAATAACTGAAGAAGATCCAAAATTGCAATTAGATAAAAATAAGGAGTTAAGATTATTAATAAGGGATAAATTTAAGGATAGAGTAGAAATATAATATTAGTGTGCAAAAAATTAATAATTAAGTAGCAATTTATTGACTTTTGACTAAAAAATCAATAAAATAGAATTATAGTGAAAAATAATAAAAAGGATGTAAAAAATGGATATAAAAATTATATTATCAATTGTAGGAGCATTAATATCTTTAATGGCAGTATTGCTAATATATAATGCTAGAAATATTGTAAAAGAAAGATTTAGTTTTGGGGACCAAAACAGTGGAACTTTAGCTGTTAAGATAGTAGGACTAATATTATTTTTTTTAGGAATGTTAATAATATTTTATAATTTAACATAGGAAAATAAGGAGGATATACAAATGAAACAATTAAGTTCAATTTTATCATTATTTTTTGCAGGATTATTCTGGGCGTTTAGAGTAGTACTTGCATATACAACAGCAACAGGAAAGGATATGGGCTTTCCAATACAAGATTTTAATGTGGAAGTAATCTTATTATTTGTAGTTTTAATATTACTTGTATTTGTTTACAAAAGAAGTTTAATAGCAGGAGTAATTTATTTATTGGTATACGCAGGATATTTTGGACCACAATTATTCAATGCAATTATGACAGTTGCAAGTTCAGATGGAATGGCAGATATTTATACTTATGACACAATAATAGCATCCACAATTGGTATAGCAGTTGCATTATTTGCATTCTTAAATATATTAGTAGATAAAAACAGAGCTGCTCATCCAACAGATAAGAAAACTGACTGGTTCTATAAAAATAAAGATTATGATAGAAAATTGGATGAAAGAGCAGATAAAAATAATTATAGAACATTGTAACAATAAAAAAGCAAGCTATGGGTTAAATAGCTTGCTTTTTTGCTAAAAATTGTATATAATAATGTAGTTAAAATAATTATGTAAAGAAGGTGAAGATGATGAATATAAATTGGTACCCAGGTCATATGGCAAAAACTAAAAGACAAATACAAGAAGACTTAAAATTAATAGATGTAGTAGTGGAATTGTTAGATAGTAGAATACCTATATCTAGTAGAAATCCAGATATAAACACAATAGTTGCAGGAAAGAAAAAAATTGTTATTTTAAATAAAAGCGATTTAGCAGATGAAAAAGAAACATTAAAATGGGCAGAACATTTTAAATCTCAAAATATTCCGGCAATAATAACAGATGCAAATACTGGAAAAGGTATTAAAGATGTAATAAAAGAAGCAGAAACAATCATGAAAGATGAGTTAGACAAAAGAGAAGAAAAAGGTAGAACTGGCAGAAAAATTAGAATGATGATACTAGGAATACCAAATGTAGGAAAATCATCTTTTATAAATAGATTAGCAAATAAGAATTCATTAGAGGTAGGAAACAAACCGGGTGTTACAAGAAAAAAACAATGGATACGAATAAATAATAATATAGAATTATTAGATACACCGGGAGTTTTATGGCCAAAATTCGAAAGTGATGAGGTAGCACTTAATTTGGCATATACAGGAACAATAAAAGACGATGTATTAGAAAAGACAGATGTTGCATTTTATTTTCTAAAATATATGATAGAAAATGAAATAGATAAACTATGTAATAGATATAACTTAAAGAAAGAAGAAATTCTAGAGAAATTAAAAAATCAAGATAGACCAGAAAATGAAATAATATACGATATAATGCTAACAATAGGAAAATCCAGAGGAGCAGTTGTATCTGGCGGAAATGTTGATGATACAAAAACTGCAAATATAATCTTAGAAGATTTTAGAAGTGGAAAATTAGGAAGAATAACATTGGAAAAGGTAGGAAAATAAATGGAAGGTATTGCAGAATCAAATAGAACTCCTGAAGAAGTAAATTTATTAAATCCTTTAGTATGGGCGTATGTTGGTGATAGTGTTTATGAATTATTTATAAGGACATATTTAGTAAATAATTCTAATGCAAAAGTTCATGAATTACATATGAAAGCAATTAAATATGTAAAAGCTGCAGGACAAGCTAAAATATTAAAGGGAATAGAAGAAGAGCTAACAGAAGAAGAAAAGAATATTGTAAGAAGAGCGAGAAATACACAAAATCACCATATAGCCAAAAATGCTACACAAGCAGAATATGCATATGCAACTGCATTTGAAGGTCTTATTGGATACTTATATTTAACTAAACAAGACGAAAGATTAAAATATATATTAAATAGATCACTAGAGGAAGGAAATAAGTAATATGGATCAAGAAAAGAAAAAGTACTACTCTAAAATATTGTTTAAAACAGTAATATTAGTATTTATATTAGTTCTATTGTTTCTTGCATATAAGCTTGCGATTTTCTATGTTCCTTTTATAATTGCATTTTTAATAGCAACAATGATAGAACCATTAATAAAATTTTTTATGAATAAATGTAAATTTAAAAGGAAGCCATCAGCTGCTATTTCGTTAATATTAGTTGTACTTATAATAGGTTCATTACTTGCAATTTTAATTTCTGCAATAATTTCTGAGGCAAAAGTATTACTAATGAATTTAAATTCTTCAATGGATGATGTATATAATTGGGGATTAGGAATTATAGAAAACTTTTCTAGTGGAACATTAGTTATTCCGCAAGATTGGATTTCAGCTGTTCAAGATTCGTTAAGTAGTATAGTAGAAGTTGTAAAAAATATAGTATATGGTTTTGCAACAGGAGTAATCAATTTTGCAAGTCAGGTACCTGGATTTATTACATATACAATTATAACAATTTTAGCAATAATATTTATGTGTTTTGATAGGGATTATGTAAAAAATTTATTAAGAAAACAAATACCAAAGAAATGGTTAGAAAAGGGAAAAGAGATAACTACAAAATCATTAAGTATTATTTGGAATTACATAAAAGCAGAAGCAAAACTTTCTTTGTTATGTTTTATATTTGTAACAATTGGATTAATAATATTTAATTTATGTGGATTAAATATAGAATATGTTGCAATTATGGCGATTTTAATAGGATTTGTAGATTTATTACCATTGTTTGGTGCAGGTTTTATAATGGTCCCATGGGCAATTGTGTTATTAATTCAAGGTAATAGCACAGCAGGTATTGCAATATTTGTTCTATGGCTTGCATGGTCTATTATTAAACAATTTATAGAACCAAAATTTGTAAGCAAACAAATGGGAATGCATCCAATATTTACACTATTAGGAATGTATACAGGATTTAAATTATTTGGAGTAATTGGTTTATTGTTAGGACCAATAATATTCTTAGTTATAAGAGAAGTGTTCTCTAGCAACATTAATAAAGGAGTATTAAAAGACTTCTTCGAATTGGAGTAACAAATGGATAATATAGAAATTAGAAATAAATTAGAAGAATTAAGTGATGAAAAATATAAAGATTTTCAATCTGGGCTATGTCCTGGAATAGATATGAAAATAATGGGAGTAAGAATTCCTAAAGTAAGAAAATTAGCAAAGGACATAGTAAAAGATAACCCAGAAGAATATTTAAAAAATCCAAATGAAGAATATATGGAAGAATTAATGTTACAAGGTTTTGTAATTGCAAATTCAAAAATAGATTTAGAAAAAAAGAAAGAATATATAATTAATTTTGTGCCAAAAATTAATTCGTGGGCAGTATGTGATACTTTTTGTGCTAGCCTAAAGGATGCAGAAAAAAATCCAGAATTTTTCTGGAAAATTATAAGCCAATATTTTAAATCAAAAAAAGAATATGAGATAAGATTTGCAGTTGTAATGTTATTAGACCATTATGTAAAAGAGGAGTATATAGATAAAATATTTAAAGTGATAGACAATATAACAAATGAAGAATATTATGTGGAAATGGGAGTAGCATGGCTTGTAGCAGAAATGTATATAAAATTTCCAAAACAAACGATGAAATATTTAAAAAATAATAAATTAAATAAATTTACATTTAATAAAGCATTGCAAAAGATAAGAGAATCATATAGAGTAAGTAAAGAAGAAAAAGAAATATTAAATAAAATGAAGAGAAAATAATGGAGGAATTAAAAATGAAAAAGCCAGAATTATTAGCACCAGCAGGTTCATACGAAAAGGCAAAAACAGCATTTAGATATGGAGCAGATGCTGTATATTGTGGTACATCTGCTCTTTCTTTAAGAACAAGAGCAGAAATGAATGATGAAGCATTAGCGAAAACTATTGAGTATGCCCATAGTCTAGGAAAAAGGGTCCATGTTGCACTTAATATATTTGCATGGGATACAAATTATGATGAAATAAAAAAACAAGCAAAAATGTTACAGGACATGAAAGCAGATGGTATCATTGTTGCAGATGGTGGAGTTGTAGAAACTGTAAAAAAATATGCACCAAATGTGGATATACATATTAGTACTCAAGCAAATGTAGTAAGCTTAGAAACAGCTAAATTTTGGTATAAAAATGGTGCAAAAAGAGTAATTTTAGCAAGAGAATTAAATAAAGAACAAATAAAATATATAATTCAAAATAAACCACAGGATTTAGAAGTAGAAATGTTTGCACATGGTGCAATATGTTTTGGATATTCTGGAAGATGTTTCTTAAGTGATTTTCTAGCTTGTAGAAGTGCAAATCTAGGTGATTGTGCACAGAGTTGTAGATGGGCATATAATTTATATGCAGAAGAGACTAACAATCCTGGAAACTTAATGCCAATAGAAACAGATGACAAGGGAACATATATCTTTTCATCTAAAGATTTATGCTTAATACACGAAATTCCAGAAATAGTTCAAATGGGTGTGGATAGCCTAAAGATTGAAGGAAGATTAAAAACAGAATATTATTTGGCTACAGTAATAAATACATATAGAACTGCAATAGATGATTACATAAAAGACCCTGAAAATTATAATGCAGAAAAATATATGGAAGAATTAGAAAAAACAAAAACAAGAGGTTTAACAACATTTTATTTTAATGATAGAAACAATAGAGATTTCCAAGAATATGAAGGAAAACAATATAATCCAAATTTTGAGTTTGGAGGAAAAGTAGCAGAAACAGTGGATGGAAAAACAACTGTAGAAATTAAAAATAAATTATCTGTTGGTGACGAAATGGAAATTATAATTCCAGGAAAAATAGAAGTAGTAAAATTTACTATAGATAAGTTATGGGATTATGATACAGATGAAGAGATTGAAACAGTTAACCCGGGAGTAAAAGACCAAAAGGTAAAAATGACTTTACCAATAAAAGTAGAAACAGGATGGGTATTAAGAAGAAAAAAGAACATTAACAGAACCAGATAAACAGTCATCAGCTGATGATGAAGCTAGATAAAATAACCATATCTTTAAAGGTATGGTTATTTTTCTGTAAAACGTGTTGAAATAAAAAATCCTATTATACAAAATAATATAGAAAGTATGCCTGTCAAATTAAATCCAATTTTAGGAATTAGTATAAATATTGAGCCAATTACAAATCCTAAAATAGAATAATAGGTTTGAGAATGATATTTATTAAGTAAAAATTGTATTAATTTCATACATAAAAATCCACCAATTATTAAACCAATGCCCATTGGTAATAATATCCTAAAATTCACAATTGAAACTGCATACAAATAGGTTTCATAAACACCCAGCAACATTAAAATAATTGTGCTACTAACTCCAGGTATAACAATACCTGCACTCATTAAAAATCCGGCTAGCAATAAAAATTCAAAACTAAAATTATCTCCATAATAAATACCAATATTATTTGATACATGATTTTCTAATAATATTAATAGTATTGCAATAATAAAAGATATTATAAAATAAAACAAATAGTTTAATTTAAATTTTTCTTTTGAATTGCAAATCTTAAAAATTGAAGGTATGCATCCTAGAATTAATCCTATAAATGTAAAAGATGTAATTTCTGGATATCTTTCGAAGAAAAAGAGAATAATATTGCTAAAGAGAATTATTCCAGTAAGTCCACCTAAAATAAAAGGTGTAAGAAATTTTAAATTTTTCTTCCAATCCTTAAAAAAATTTAATATACTATTTAATAGAGTTTCGTAAATACCAAAGATAACACATAAAACTCCACTACTTATTCCAGGGATTATCGCACCTGCACCAATTAATATACCTTTAATATAATCAGAAAGAAATTTCATAAAACACCTCTATGTTATATGTATATGGAAGGAAGTTATAAATATGACAAATAAAGAAATTATAGAATCATATAAAAGTGAAAAAGAGAGTTTAAATTTAATTTTAGATGAACTTCAAGAGATAAATGGATTTATTTCTAAAAATGATATTATGGAAATATCAAATTATTTAGGAATTTCAGAAAAGGAAATAATGATACTTCTAAAATATAAAAAGAATATAAAATTAGAAAAACAAGGGAAAAATATTGTAATTGTATGTAAAGGTCCAAATTGTTTAAAAAAAGGTTCATTAGATATAATTAAGGCTATAGAGAAAGAATTTAATGTAAAAGAAGGACATACTAGTCTTGACGGAAAAATAACATTGGAAACTAAAAATTGTTTTAAAAAATGTGCTTTTGCACCTAATGTAGAAGTAAATGGAAAATTATATAGCAATTGTACTAAAGATAATATTGTTAAAATTTTAAAAGATGTGATATATTAGATAAGAAAAAATAAGAAAGAAGGTAATATTATGAAAAAAGTTGCTGTTATGATTGCAGATGGAAGTGAAGAAATAGAAGCTCTTACTGTAGTTGATGTAATGAGAAGAGCAAATATACATTGTGATATTGTAAGTGTTAATGGCAGAGAAATTACAAGTTCTCATAATGTAGAAATTCTTGCTGATAAAGTAATTGATGAAAGCATAAAGGATTATGATATGATTGTATTACCAGGTGGATTACCAGGAGCATACAATTTAGCAGAAAATAAATTATTAATAGAAACTTTACAAGAATTTAGTAAAGATAGTCATAAATATATTGGTGCAATTTGTGCATCACCAGCAATTGTATTATCTAAAGCAAACATAGAAGAGGGAAAGCTAATTACTTCTTATCCAGGAAAAGGTTTTGAAGATTTACTAAAAAAAGCAGATTATTCTGAAAATTTAGTAGAAGTTGATGGAAATTTAATAACTAGTAGAGGACCAGCAACAGCAATGTTATTTGCATTTAAATTATTAGAAGTTTTAGGACATAATCCAAAGGATGTTAGTGATGGAATGCTTTGGAATTTATTGGAGGAAAAATAAATGGAATTTGAAAGAGGAATAAATTACTACGAATTAGATGGAATGAATGTTGTACATCATTCAAATTATATTAGATATATGGAAGAGGCAAGAATTTATTTATTAGATAAAATAGGTTTACCATATAAAAAAATAGATGATAATGGAATAATGATTCCTGTTCTAGAAGTACATTATAAATATAAATATCCTGCAAGGTTTGGAGATACAATATCTATAAAAGTAGAGATAGCAGAATTTGATGGAATAAAAATGAAAATTAAATATGAGATTAAGAATAAGGAAAATGGAAAATTATTGGGAACAGGAGAAACGAAGCATTGTTTCACAAACTCTAACATGAGGCCAATATCTTTAAAAAAAGTTAATAAAGAATTTTATGATGTATTCGAAAAAGCTACGAATAAAAAGGACTAGTCTAGTCCTTTTTTAGTTTTGATTCTAATTTTTTTATTGCTTTGGTTTCAATTCTTGACACATACGATCTTGATATTCCAAGGTCTTTTGCAATTTCATTTTGAGTTTCTGGTTTATGTCCGTTTAAGCCAAATCTTCTTATTATAATTTCTTTTTCACGTTCTTTTAATATTTTGTCAATGTTTGCATAAAGTTTTTCTTTTTTTAAACCTAAATCTACTTCATCTTCGATGCTTCTAATATCTGCTTCTAAAACTTCTTGAAGAGTTACAACATTATCATCTTTATCTTTTCCGAATAGGATCATTTAGTTTTACTTCAGATTGTAATTTTTTTGAAGAACGTAAAAACATCAATATTTCATTATCTATACATTTGGCTATATATGTAGAAAGTTTAACACCTTTGTCAGGATTAAAACTATTGATACCTTTTATAAGGCCAATAGTACCAATAGAAATTAAATCATCTTGTTCAATATTTGATGTGGAATATTTTTTTGCGACATGAGCAACTAGTCGCAGGTTTTTTTCTATTAAAATATTTCTGGCTTCTTTATCACCAGACTTAAATTTATTTAAATAATATGATTCGTCTGAAGGTGAAAGAGGTTCTGGAAATAAACTAGAACTTTGAATATATCCAACGACAAAAACTGCTGAACCTAAAAAAGAAATAAATCCAGCCAACGAAATAGTAGAGAACATACATATACCTCCCTAAATAACACTCTATGAAAAGTATATGTAAAAAGGGGCTTTTCTGTGCCTGGACCATTGAAATTTAAATATTTACACATAATTACTATAATTTTATCATAAAATTTAAATAATTACAAATAATAAAGTTATATAAACGAATTTAAATAAATAGCATATAATTAAGTATGAACGAGATAAACTTAAAAAAACACAAAAAATGCACAAAATTGATATTGAAATAAAATTAATTATGTGTTAATATACTTATAAATTAAATAAACGACAAACAAAAACTTCCCTGCATAGTGCGTGTAGACTGGAATTTTAGAACCAACAAATTTTAAAAGGGAGTCCGCCTTTAGGTGTGGCGTGCAAGCTTACACTTTAATTAGTAGTAAGAAGCCCAGGAGCATTTAACAAGACACCCACCTACGCGAGTAGGCTCTTAAAATTTCTAAACATCTTACGGCTAAGGCGGGGTAAGTTTTTTTATATGTTTGTCCTTTTATATTTTGAAGGGATTAAATATGACAATAAATGAAATAATTAAGAAAGGAATATATGAGTTAAAAAAGGACGAAATAGAAGAGCCAGCTTTAAAAATTAGGATGTTAATATCCTCTATTTTAAATAAGCCGAAAGAATTTGTTATGGCTCATGGTGAATACATATTAAATGAAGAAGACGAAAAAGAAATATTAAAAAAGATAGAAGAATTAAAAAATTATATTCCAATTCAATATGTAATTAAAAATCAAGAATTTATGAAACTAAATTTTTACGTTAATGAAAATGTATTAATTCCAAGAAGTGATACAGAAATTTTAGTTGAAGAAATTATTAATACATTTAGGGATAGAAAAGTAAAAATATTAGATTTATGCACTGGAAGTGGCTGTATAGCTGTTTCTCTAAAAAAATATATGCCAAATGCTAAAGTTTATGGATCAGACATTAGCAAAGAAGCATTAGAAATTGCAAAAATAAATGCAAAGAATAATAATACAGAAGTAAAATTTATCTCTTCAGATATATTTAATAATATAAACGATAAAGATTTTGATATAATAGTATCAAATCCACCATATATAAAAACGCAAGTTATAAATACATTAGAAAAAGAAGTTCAAAAAGAACCTATACTAGCATTAGATGGTGGAAATGATGGGCTATTTTTCTATAAAAAAATAATTAAAGAAGCATATGAATATTTATCAAAAGATGGAATGTTATTTTTAGAAATAGGATATGACCAAAAACAAGAATTACTAGATATTATTAAAGATGATAATAGGTATCAATTTATAGAATCAAAAAAAGACTTAGGAAATAATGATAGAATAATTGTTATAAGGAAGGGATAGAATGTCTTTTTCAGCGGAAATAAAAGAAGAATTAAGTAAGATTAATAATTTGAAAGATAAACAAGCTGTGTATTACGAATTAGTAGGATACTTAATAACTAAAAATACAAAGGTTGATAAAAAAATAAAATTTTCTACAGAAAATGAATATAATATAAATCGATTTAATAAATTATTAAATAATATGAATATAAAATACAAAATAGAGATGCAAGGTAATTTGTATGTTATTACTTTTAATAAAAACGAAGATTTAAAAGGATGCAGTATAGAGTATAATAATATTAAATTTAATCAAAAAGAAGTGTTAGAAGACAAAGATACAAAAGCACTATTGCGTGGAGCTTTTATGGGTGCTGGATTTATGAGTGAACCTAAAAGTAAAAATCATTTAGAAATAAATTTTAGTAACTTAGAAAATCTTATGTTTATAAAGGAATTATTAGAAAAGTATAACATTTTTCCAAAAATATTAAATAGAAATGGAAGAATTTCATTATACATAAAAGAAGGTGAAGATATTTCAAATTTTCTAGCATGTATTGGCGCAAGTGATGCAATGCTGAAATTTGAGGAAATAAGAGTTATTAAAGATGCCAGAAACAATGTAAATAGAATGGTTAATTGTGAGGTCGCTAATTTAAACAAAACTGTAAATGCAGCAACTAAACAAATAGAGGCAATAAAAAAGATTAAACAGCATAAAAAATTTACAAATTTATCAGAAGAATTAAAAGAAATTGCAAATTTAAGAATTCAAAACCCAGATGCAAGTTTAATAGAATTAGGAAATATGCTAAAGAAACCGGTTGGTAAATCCGGAGTAAATTACAGATTGAATAAATTAATAGAAATAGCAAAGGAATTATAAAATGGAAAATATAGGTATATATGTGCATATACCTTTTTGTATGAGAAAATGTTATTATTGTGATTTTACATCATATCCTAACAAATTAGATAAACAAAAAGAATATGTGCAAAAATTGAAGCAAGAGATAGAACACAGAAGCGAAAACGTAAAAAATTACGTAGATACAATTTATATAGGTGGTGGAACTCCATCAATAATTAATTCAGAATATATAACGGAAATTTTAAATTGCATAAGAGAAAATTATAAGGTAAAGAAAAATGCAGAAATAACTATAGAAGTGAATCCTGGAACAGTAACAGAAGAAAAATTACAAGAATTTAAAAATGCTGGCATAAATAGATTAAGTATAGGATTGCAATCTACTAAAGATAGCTTGTTAGAAGAAATAGGAAGAATTCATACTTATGAGGATTTTTTAAATACATATAAATTGGCGAAGCAAATTGGATTAAAAAATATTAATGTAGATTTAATGATTGGGCTTCCGGAACAGTCTTTGCAAGATGTTGAAGATAGTATAGAAGAAATTGTAAAACTAAAGCCTAAACATATATCTGTTTACTCATTAATTTTAGAGGAAAATACAAAATTAGAAGTATTAGTTAATTTAGGAAAATTAGATTTGCCAGATGATGATTTAGAAAGACAAATGTATTGGAAGGTTAAAGAATTTCTAGAACAAAATGGATATGAACATTATGAAATTTCTAATTTTGCTAAAAAAGGATATAAATCTAAACATAATTATAACTGTTGGAAACAACATAGTTACTTAGGATTCGGAGTGGCTGCAAGTTCATATTATAATAATATTAGATATTCTAATACGAATAATTTAGAAGAATATTTGAAAGACCCATGTAAAAAACAAATAGAAGAAAAACAGACAATAGAAGATACTAAAAAAGAATATATGATGTTAGGCCTAAGAACATTAGAGGGAATAGATATATCAGAATTTAAGCAGAAATTTGGAGACAATCCACTATATTTATTTAGGACTGAATTAGATAAATTAGTTAAAGAAGATTTAATAGAAATTGATTTAAATAATATTAGACTTACTAATAAAGGTTTAGATTTAGCAAATCTTGTATGGGAAGAATTTGTATAAAATAATACAAAAAAATACAAAATATTCTTAAAAAATTGTAATGTATTTAAATTTGATGTATGATTATCGCGATAGCACAAACTGTGTAATCCCATTTCTTTCTTAAATTTAGAAATGGTCGTTTCGTTCCGTGAAAGGGGACATTATGAGTATTACTCAGAATGCAAGATTAGAGCACAAGCAAGATGTGAGAATGGAGCCTCAAGATAGCATAAGTGCAAATAAACTTTTTAACGAATGGAAGTTAGACGCTATTAAAAATATCGAGACTGATGCTGAAGGTGTTTCAACGGTTATTATACTGTCTTTTAGTAAGGATTACTTACATAAGGTGTATGATGATGCATATGTTCTTAAGAATATGGAAAATGGGAGGACCTTAATTGCCTCCCATTTTCCATGTTAATTCACAAAAAATTCACAAAGTTTTTTTAGCAAATGGTATTGACATTTGCTAAAAATGAATATAATATATATAAAGAATTTAGCAATCGAATATTAAGAGTGCTAAAGAGGTGAAAAAAATTGAAAAAAGATAATTTAGATGATAGAAAGAAAAAAGTTTTGCAAGCAATTGTAGAAGAATATATAAATACTGCAGAACCAGTTAGCTCAGGGGCTATATCAAAAGGACATGGACTTGATTATAGTAGTGCTACAATAAGAAATGATATGGCACAACTAGAAAATATAGGATTTTTGGATAAGCCACATACATCATCTGGTAGAGTACCTTCTGCAAAAGGTTATCGATATTATGTTCATGAACTTTTAAAAGAAGATAATTTAAGTTTGGAAGAAATAAAATATATCCAAAAGAAATTAAAGGTAAAAGTTAATGAGATAGAAGATTTAACCAAAGCTGCAACAACAACACTTTCTGAAATAACTCATTATACAACAGTAGCTGTTGGACCAAAGTCAGACAAGCAAATAATAGAAGAAATAAAATTTGTTTCATTAGGTCAAAGGATGCTAATGGTAGTAATAGTAACAGATACAGGTCTGGTTAAAGAAACAATTATAAAATTTGACGAAGATATAACAGATAGCCAAGTAGATACTTTAAATAATTTGTTTAATACAAGACTAAAAGGAAAACCGTTATCAAAAATAGATAAGCCAATGGCAGAGTATATTTTCTCAGAAGTAAATTATAGTGTTGGGATAATGAAGGCAATAATTGAACAAATAAATAAGATAGTTGATGAAGAAGATAACAATATAATATTGGAAGGTGCCAAAAATTCATTTGACTTACCAGAATTTAAAAGTATGAAGGTTGCCAAAAATTTTGTTAATTTGCTAGATGCCAAGGACGAAATGCTACAAATATTTAATTCTGGAGATGCAGAAGATATAAATGTTTATATTGGTGACGATGACGATAATAGTAATTTAAAAGATTTTAGTATTATAACCTTTAAACATACTATGGGAGATAAGGATTTAGGAACAATAGGAATTATAGGACCAAAAAGAATGGATTATGCAAAGGTAATAGCAGTTATGAAATACATAAGTAAAAAAATAAATGAAGATAATAATAAGAAAGAGGGTATGTAAATTGGCAGAAAAAAAAGAACCAAAGAAGGAAACAAAAAAGGAACCAGAAGTAATCAAGTCTGATGAAATGGTAAAAAAAGAAGAATTAGTAAAGAAACAACAAGATTATGATGAGCTAATGGATAGATATAAGAGAGTTTTAGCAGAATTTGAAAACTACAAAAAGAGAAGCTCAAAAGAAAGAGACCAATTATATAACTCAATTTTGGGAGATATAATGATTGGAATTTTACCAGTATTGGATAACTTAGAAAAAGCTGTTGCAACCGAGACAGAGGATAAAAATTATAAACAAGGTGTTGAGCTAGTTTATAAACAATTAAAAGATTTGCTAAAATCAAACGGTGTTGAAGAAATAGAAGCAGTAGGAAAGACTTTTGATCCAGAGTTACACGAAGCAGTAAGTTCTGTTGTAGATGAAAACTTAGGAGAAAAAGAAATAAAAGAAGACTATAGAAAAGGATACAAAATTGGCAATAAAGTAATACGTCATTCTATGGTCGTAGTAGCAAACTAAGACAGCTGTTTGAGCAAAGCGAATTACAGATGTCTTATGCAACCGAATGCAGTGAGGTTGTAAACCGCTGTATACAAATGACAAATAAGTTAAAAATATATAGAAAGTTATTTATTTTAAAATTTATATAAATATTTTTTAGGAGGAATTTAAAATGGGAAAGATTATAGGAATTGACTTAGGAACAACAAATTCATGTGTTGCAGTTATGGAAGGTGGAGAGCCAGTAGTTATACCTAATGCAGAAGGTAACAGAACTACACCATCAGTTGTAGCATTCTCAAAAAATGGAGAAAGATTAGTAGGACAAATAGCTAAACGTCAAGCTGTTACAAATCCAGAAAACACAGTTATTTCTATTAAAAGAAAAATGGGAACAGCTGAAAAAGTAAAAATAGATGGAGATGAATTCTCACCACAAGAAATATCAGCTATGATTTTACAAAAATTAAAAGCAGATGCAGAAAATTATTTAGGACAAAAAGTTACACAAGCTGTTATAACAGTTCCAGCATACTTTAGCGATAGCCAAAGACAAGCAACAAAAGATGCAGGAAAAATAGCAGGACTAGATGTTTTAAGAATTATAAACGAGCCAACAGCAGCATCACTTGCTTATGGAATGGATAAAGAAGACCAAGACCAAAAAATAATGATTTACGATTTAGGTGGAGGAACATTCGATGTTTCTATACTAGATATTGGTGATGGAGTATTCGAAGTTTTATCTACAAATGGTAATACACATTTAGGTGGAGATGACTTCGACCAAAGAATTATAGATTACTTAGTATCAGAATTCAAAAAATCAAATGGAATAGATTTAAGTTCAGATAGAATGGCAATGCAAAGATTAAAGGAAGCTGCAGAAAAAGCAAAAATAGAATTATCTGGAATGCAACAAACACAAATTAATTTACCATTCATTACAGCAGACAGTACAGGACCAAAACACTTAGATGTAACATTAACAAGAGCTAAATTTGAAGAATTAATTAGTGACTTAGTAGAAGCAACAAAAGCTCCAGTAGAACAAGCTTTAAAAGATGCAGGAATTTCTGCAAACGATTTACACAAAGTATTATTAGTTGGTGGATCTACAAGAGTTCCAGCAGTACAAGAAGCTGTTAAGAAAATAACAGGAAAAGAGCCAGATAAAGGAATTAACCCAGATGAATGTGTTGCAATTGGTGCAGCTATTCAAGGTGGTGTACTTTCTGGAGATGTTAAAGACTTAGTATTACTAGATGTAACACCATTATCACTAGGTATCGAAACATATGGTGGTGTATTTACAAAATTAATCGATAGAAATACAACAATACCAACAAAGAAATCACAAGTATTCTCTACAGCAGCAGATGGTCAAACAGCAGTTGAAATTCACGTTCTTCAAGGTGAAAGAGAAATGGCTTCAGGAAACAAAACATTAGGTAGATTCCAATTAACAGGAATACCTGCAGCACCAAGAGGAGTACCACAAATCGAAGTTACATTCGATATTGATGCAAACGGTATAGTTCACGTATCAGCAAAAGATATGGCAACAGGAAATGAACAAAACGTTGTTATTACAGCATCAACAAACTTATCAGATGCAGATATCGAAAAAGCTGTTAAAGATGCAGAAGCACATGCTGCAGAAGATAAAAAGATGAAAGAAGATATAGAAGTAAGAAATAATGCAGAAAGCTTAATCTTTAATACAGAAAAAACATTAAAAGATATTGGAGATAAGATAAGCAATGAAGAAAAATCAAAAGTAGAAGCAGAATTAGATAACTTAAAGAAAACACTAGAAGGAAAAGATACAGAAGCTATAAAAGCTGCAACAGATAAATTAACATCTGTATTCTATGAAATAACAGAAAAATTATATAAAAATGCAAATCCAAATGGAGCAGCTAATGGTGCAGCTGGAGCAAATGCAGGAGCAGACCAAGCAGGAGCTAACGAAGGACCAAAAGCAGATGAAAACGGAAATGTATATGATGCAGACTACAAAGTAGAAGATGACAATGATAAAAAATAAAGTTTAGTGTTGGAGGGTAAAACCTCCAACATTTAAACGCTAATTGGAGGATATAATGGCAGAAAAAAGAGATTATTATGAAGTTTTAGGAGTTAATAAAAATGCAACAGATGATGAACTAAAAAAAGCCTATAGAAAATTAGCCAAAAAATATCATCCTGATGCAAATCCAAATAATAGAAAAGAAGCAGAAGAAAAATTTAAAGAATTAAATGAAGCATACGAAACTCTTTCTGATCCACAAAAAAGAAAAATGTATGATCAATTTGGCTTTAATGGTCCACAAGGATTCGGAGGCCAAGGTGCAGGTCAAGGAGGATATTATTCTTACAGTACTAATGGATTTGATGGATTTGGTAATTTTGGAGATTTTGGCGATATATTTAGTTCATTCTTTTCTGGATTTGGTGGTTCTTCAGGCAGAAGTAATAGGAATGGACCTAAAAGAGGTAGAGATTTAAGACATGATATAGAGATTACTTTTGAAGAAGCATATTCAGGCATTAAGAAAGAATTCTTTATAAATAGAAATGAAAAATGTACAACTTGTAATGGAACAGGTGCAAAACCAGGAACAAGTCCAATAACATGTCCTAATTGCCATGGAACAGGTCAAGTTACACAAGTTCAAAATACAATTTTAGGACAAATGCAAACTACTAGAACTTGTTCTGAATGTCATGGAACTGGTCAAATTATAAAAGAACCATGTTCAACATGTAGAGGAAAAGGAACTGTAAGAAAACAAGCCAAAGTTACAATAAATATTCCAGCAGGAATAGACGATAACCAAACTCTAATCTTAAAGAAAGAAGGAGAGCCAGGTGAAAGAGGCGGAGAAAACGGAGATATTTATGTAACAGTACATCTAAAGAGACACAGTATCTTTACAAGGGATGGAAATAATGTGTTATGCAATATTCCTATCACAATGACACAGGCAACACTTGGTGCAGAATTAGAAATCCCAATGGTAGATGGCGAAAAAGTTAAATATAAAATACCAGAAGGAACACAAACAGGAACAAGATTTAATATACGTAATAAAGGATTTAAATCTTTAAACGGAAATTGGCAAGGAGATTACATCTTTACAGTTAATGTACAAACTCCAAAGAAATTAACAAAAGAACAAAGAGACTTATTTACACAATTAGCAAAAACTATGAACGAGCAACCTCCAGTAAAGAAAAGAGGTTTATTTGGATAGTGAACACGAGGGACGGACCTTAAAAGTTCAAATTTTATGTTTACTCTTTGGATTTTTAAGGTTCCTAATGTTCAAAACAGTCAGATGAATACATAAATCATTTGGCTGTTTTTGTTTTTAAAACTATAGCATTATATATATTTGTGTTAATGAATGAAGGAGAATGATAAAATGATATATATAGTTAGACATGGACAAACGGATTGGAATGTGATAGGAAGAAACCAAGGAAGAACTGATATTGAGTTAAATGAAACCGGTATTAAACAAGCTGAAGAAACAGCAAAAAAATTAAATGGAAAAAAATTTGATTTTGTTTTTTCAAGTCCTTTAAAGCGTGCCTATAAAACTGCTCAAATAATTTGTAATAATGATAATATAATTATAGATGAAAGATTGATTGAAAGATGCAATGGCGATTTAGAAGGTAGATTGAAATCAGAATATAATGGATTGGTAAATTTTGCAGATCCTAATGAAAATAGATATGGCATTGAGCCTTTACCAATTTTTAGAAGAAGAATAACAGATTTTTTTGCCGATATATTAAAAAAATATCCTGGAAAAGATATCCTTATTGTTACACATGCAGGGATAAGTATTTATGCTAAATGCTATTTTGAAGGAGAGCCAAGAGATGGTAATTATAGTAAATACAAATTGAAAAATTGTGAGATTTTACAATATCCAAATGATTTAAAGCATAATAAATTTTATGAAATATAATAATTAGTTTATCATTGAAAATTATGTAAATCGGAGATATAATATTTTTGTTTCTATTTGAAATGCTTTCTACTTATTTGTAGAAGGAAGGAGGCTTTTGAGCTTAGACAAGATATATAACATCGTCGGCAAAAAAACGAAAGGGACAGAGATGTCAAAGAAGACAAGCAATAAAAGGTTCATTAAATTTTTCTTGATATTGGGCATTATAGTTTTTTTTATAGTTAATTGGAAGCTGTGTAATGGTAATTTTGAGCAATTTTGCTCTAATATGACAACAGCTTTAGGGGTATTAGGAGCTTGTACGTTATTGCTTATTTATGTAATTTGTCCATACTTGTGGATAATACTGATTCCTTTAGCTTTGTGCTTGTTTGATAAAAATGCACGCCCGTATGCTTTTGCACTTATTATAGTGGCAATGATTTTTGTGGCTTTTGGATTAATATTTTTTCCAAATAGCAAATCAGACGACGACAAGGAAGAAGATGATGCTCAAAAGTCAAATGCTCAAGAATCTTCAAATGAGCAATAAAAGAATTAATGGCGGAGGTTCTCACATTATGTGAGGACCTCCGTCATTTTGCATAAAAAATATAGATTTTTCGGACCATCTCCAAATCCCTAAAAATCCATAAAATTTTATTTTACATATAAGTATAATGTATGATATAATGCAACGTAAGAAAGCATAAATTAATATAGGTGATAATAAATGGAGATAATATTAGGTAAAACAGCTGGTTTTTGCACAGGAATTACATTAGCTTTAGATAAAACTGAAAAGGAACTAGAAAAGTCAGATAAAGTAGAATGTCTTGGAGATTTACTTCATAATAACCAAGTACTTAATAAATTAAAAAGCAAAGGATTACATATAATAAATGATATTAAAGATGCTAAAACTAAAGAAAGAGTCGTTATTAGAGCTCACGGAGTTAAAAAAGAAGTTTATGATTATGCAAAATCAAATGATATAGAATTGCTAGATTGTACATGTCCAAAGGTTTTAAGAATTCATAATTTAGCAGAAGAGTTATCAAAAAAAGGTTATTATATAGTGCTAATTGGCGAGAAAAGCCATGCAGAGGTTCTTGGAACTTTTAGTTTTTGTAAAGATGGTGAAATAATAGAGGATTTAGAAGAATTAAAGCAAAGAGTAGAGGACTTAAAAAAGAAAGAAAAAATTGCTGTAATAACTCAAACTACATATAATTTGCAAAAGTTTTTAAAAATGGAAGAATTCATTAAAAGTAATTTAGCAGATAATACAGAAATATATAATTGTATATGTAACGCCACAGAAAATAGACAGAAAGAAACAGAAAAAATTGCAAAACAAGTGGATTATATGATTATAATCGGTGGAAAGAAAAGCTCTAACACAAATAAATTATATGAGATTTCTCAAAAATATTGTAAGAAAGCAATAAAAATAGAAACCGCACAAGAATTAAACAACGAAGATTTAAGCAATCTAGAAAAAATAGGTGTTATGGCAGGAGCATCAACACCTAAGGAAAGTATAGATGAAGTTATCGAATTTTTAAAGGAGAGAAAATAACTTGAATATAGAAAAAGTTTCTAAAGAATTAGAAAATTGCATATCTAAAGAATCAAGTATAAAAGAAAATGAATTAATGTCAAAACACACTTCTTTTAAAGTAGGTGGACCTGCAGATATATTTATAAACGCTAAAACAGAGGAAGATGTACAAAATATTGTAAAGTATGCTTTTTCAAATAATATTCCTTTAACTGTTATTGGAAATGGAAGTAATTTATTAGTAAAAGATGGTGGAGTTAGAGGAATAGTCTTAAAAGTAGGCATAGAAGATTTTAGCATAGAAAAAGAAGACGATAATACATATATTGTAACTGCGGGTGCTGGTGTAAAAAATGGATATGTAGCACAAAAATTATTAATAGATGAAATTGAAGGCTTTGAGTTTGCAGCAGGTATTCCTGGTTCCATTGGCGGAGCAATAAGGATGAATGCAGGGGCTCATGGCGGAGAAATGAAAGATATTGTGCTAGAAACAAAATGTATGGACATGGATGGAAATATAAAGGTATTTTCAAATTCAGACCAAAAATTTCAATACAGAAATAGTATTTTTAGTACAAATAAATATATTATACTAAGTACAAAATTAAAATTAAAACAAGGAATATATAAAGAAATAAAATCTAAAATGGATGAATACACAAATTGGAGAAAAGAACATCAACCTATCGAATATCCTTCAGCAGGTAGCACATTTAAAAGAGGTAATGATTTTATTACTGCAAAATTAATAGATGAATGCGGATTAAAAGGATATAGTATAGGTGATGCAGAAATATCTACAAAACATGCAGGTTTTGTTATTAACAAAGGAAAAGCAAAAGCAAATGATATATTAAATTTAACGAGATACATTAGTGAAAAAGTCTATGAAAAATTTGGCAAAAAATTGGAGCTAGAGGTACAAGTCATAGGAGAAGATTTAGAAAACTGACAGTGAAAGGATGTATTAAATTAAAATGAAAGGATTTATAGAATGGTTTAGACCAAATGCAAGAATAAAAAGATGGATGTTTTTAATCCTTGTAGGTATAGTGTTTGCTTGTTATGGTATATCTTCTATAATAGTAAAAGAAGAATTAGAATTAACACAATTATTATTAATCATTTTATCATTTATTGTAGGTTTTACATGCATAGTAATAGGAATTGTATTTATGCAAAAAAGAACTATGGAAATGTTAATAGAATCTACAGATTCAAGAGTTAAAAATAATAGAAAGCATATAAATATAAATTCATTAATATTTAACAAAAAAATTTATTCAGAAGGTCCAAAAATTGTTATAATAGGTTCAGGAAATGGTATGGAAACTGTTGCAAAAGGATTAAAACAATACACAGACAATATAACAGCTATCGTTACAGTATCAGCATATGGAAAAATGAAAAATAGCAATGTGAATTCTATGCCAACAGAAGACATAAAAAATACTATGATTGCTTTATCTAGAAATGAAGAACTAGCTAACAAATTAATGAACTACAAATTTAAAAGTGGAGAGCTAAAAGACATAACTTTTAATGATTTATATTTTGCAACATTGCAAGATATTTCTAAAGATTTTACAGAAGCAATTGATAATTCTAACCAAATATTTGATATAATAGGAAAAATATTACCAATTACAAATGATGAAATGAGGATTTGTGCAGAGTTAGAAAATGGTATGATTATAGAAGAAAAAGATAAAATTAGTCAGATTGCATACGATAAAATCACAAGAATTAATAGAGTCTATATATCACCACCAAATTGTAGAGCAACACCAGAAGTTATGCAAGCAATAAAAGAAGCAGATTGTATAGTAATTGCTCCAGGAAGTTTATATACAAATGTAATACCTAATTTATTAGTAAATGGTGTATATAAAGCTATGAAAGAAAGTAAAGCAATAAAAGTATATATTAGTAATATAATGACAGAACCTGGACAAACAGATGGATACAAATTATCTGATCATATTAAAGCAATAATGGAACATACAGGCAAAAATGTTATGGATTATTGTATTTATGATACAGGAGAAATAATCCCAGAATACATAAAAAAATATAATTTAAAAGGAGCAGAATTAGTAGATTCAGATACTCAAAAAGCTAAAAGCTTGGGAGTAAGATTATTGCAAAGAGACTTAGCTTGTGTAGAAAATGGCTATATAAGACATAATCCAGATTTAGTAGCTCGTGCTATTTCAGAATTAATTTGTGATGATTTAAAATATAGAGATAAACAATCAGATCCACAATATCTATTATTAAAATCTAAATTAACATATGAAAAACAATTTAACAAAATAAAGAATAAACCAAAAAGAAAGAAAAAGAAAGACAATAAGAAAGGTAGAAAAAGTAAATTCTTAGACAGATATGGAAATCGTATAGAAGCTATAAAAAATACAGAAGATGTAAAAATAAAAAATAGAGAAATGTTAAAAAATATGGAAAAAGACAAAGAGGAAGAGTTTATAGAAAATTTTATAGAAAAGATTGAACAAAATAAGAAAAAATAAATAATTGGAGGCATACAAATGAAGATAATGGTAAATAAAGGAGATTTTAAAGATTTAGTTCAGAGGGAATGGGTAATTTCCAATGGAATAGGAGGTTTCGCTTCATCCACAGTTGTTGGAGCAAATACAAGAAAATATCATGGATTGCTTGTAGCAGCATTAACTCCACCAGCAAGAAGATTCTTGATATTGTCTAAAGTAGATGAATCAATAGAATTTAATGGGTCAAAATATCCTTTATATACTAATATTTGTGACAATTATATTTCCGATGGATATAAAAGAATAGAATCATTCGAGAAAAAATATGTTCCAACATTTACATATAAAATAGATGATATTACTATTCAAAAAACTATTAGTATGCAATATGGAAGAAATACAGTAGTTGTATTATATAAAGTAAAAAACGGAAATTATAAAACTAAACTAACATTAGCTCCAATAATAAATTATAGAGATTTCCATCAAATTAACAAAGATACAGATTTTGATTTAAGAGAAAACATATCTGGAACAAAAGTAAAAATGATTGTAAAGAATGAAAGTCAAACACCTTTTTATATGAAATGTTCAGAAGGACAATATATAGAACACCATAATGATATTTTTTATCATATGTTTTATATGGAAGAAGAAAAAAGAGGATTTGACCCAATAGAAAATCATGCAATTCCTGGAAGATATGAAATTAATATTAATCCAAATGAAGAAAAAGAAATAACATTTGTATTCTCTTTAGAAGAAAATATTGATGAAATAAAAGCAGAAGATATAATAAAACAAGAAGAAGAAAGATTAAAGAAAATTGTAAAAGATACGAAATTAATAAACGAAAAAACAGAAGACAAAGAGTTAATAGAAGATTTTATTATTACAGCAGATAGTTTTATAGCATATAGACCATCATTTGGCCTACACACTATAATTGCAGGATATCCATGGTTCCTAGATTGGGGTAGGGATAGTCTAATTTCTTTCGAAGGATTGCTACTAAAAACAAGAAGGTTTGATATAGCAAAAGAAGTTCTTTTAACCTTTGTAAGAGATGTAAAATATGGATTAGTACCAAATGGATATTCAGGATATGACAATAGACCTTTATATAATAGTGCAGATGCATCTTTACTACTTTTTGAAGAAATAAAGAAATATTTAAACTATACACATGATTATAAATTTATTAAGGATAATTTCTATATATGTTTAAAGAAAATTATAGAAGCATACATTAATGGAATAGATGTTGATGACAACAATATTTATATGGAAAGAGATGGATTAATTCATTCTGGAACTATAAATACTCAAAATACTTGGATGGATGTAAAAATAGGAGATTTTGCAGTTACACCAAGAAATGGAAAAGCAGTAGAAATAAATAGTTTATGGTATAATGCATTAAAAATAATGGAAGAACTATCAAAAAGATTCGAGACAAAGAAAGCATCAGAAATATATGGTGAATTAGCAGAAAAAGTTCAAAAATCTTTTAATAGAAAATTTTATAACTCAGAGAAAAAATCTTTATATGATGTATTAGGAGATGACAGAATAAGACCAAATCAATTATTCAGTTTATCACTTACTTATCCTGTATTTAATCCAGCTGGTAGAAATGCAAAAGAAGTATTAAAAACTGTAACAAATGAATTGTATACAAGGCATGGATTACGTACTTTAAATAGGAAGGACAAGCAATATATTGCAACATATGAAGGCGATTCTTATAGAAGAGATATAAGTTATCATCAAGGAATTACATGGCCATGGTTATTTGGATTATATAGCGATGCATATAAAAAAGTTATAGAAAATACAAAAACGGTAAAAACAAAACAAGAATTACAAAAACAATATGACCAGTTTATAAAAAATCTTAAAACAACAACAAAAGCTATGATGTACAAAGAAGGTTGTGTACAAAGTATATCAGAATTATATGATTCTAAACCTCCATATTTACCAAAGGGAGCTTTTTCACAAGCTTGGAGTGTTGCGGAAATATTTAGAATATTACTAGATTCAAAGACAGAAGAAGAGGAAAAATAATGAGAATATTAGGAATAGACCCAGGTTTTGCAATAACCGGGTACAGTATAATAGATTACATAGGAAATAAATTTAAATTAGAAACATCTGGGGCAATTTTAACAGAAGCTGGAGTTTCATTCCCATTAAGATTGGAAAAGATTTATACCGATTTAGACAATATAATAAAAACATATAAACCAGATGCAATGTCAATAGAAGAATTATTCTTCAATAATAATGCTAAAACAGCTATTAATGTAGCACAAGCGAGGGGCGTAATATTAATAACAGCAAGAATAAATAAACTAGATATTTTTGAATATACACCTTTGCAAGTAAAACAAGCAGTAACAGGTTATGGTAGAGCAGATAAAATACAAGTACAGAGAATGGTAAAAATGATATTAAATGTAGAAAAACTACCAAAATTAGATGATATAACAGATAGTATGGCAATGGCAATTTGCCATGCGCATTCATCTAAATTCTCATCTCAATTTAAACTATAAAGAAGGTATGATTGTGTTAATTGAAGAGCTAGAACGAGAGTTAAAGGAACAGAAATTAAAAAGTATATATGTATTATATGGTGAAGAAAAATTTTTGTTAGAATCAATAGTTAAAAAAATAAAGAAAAATTTTGGAGAATGTATAAATGGTATTAATTATATAAATATTGATGAAACCAATATTGGTGAATTAATTGCAGATATACAAACTCCAGCGTTTGGCTATACAAAAAAGCTAATAATTATACGTAATTCAGGTATTCTAAAAAAAGAAGGTAAAAGAAAAGATCCAGAACTTGCAAAAGTAAAAAAGAGTGTTGCAGAATATATAGAAAATAATATAGAAGAAATTGAAGAAAGCGTAATATTAGTTTTCGTAGAAGAAAATGTAGAAAAACAAAAATTATTCAAAGTTCTAGAAAAGCATGCCTGTGTGTGTGAATTTACATTTCAAAAACCAAATCAAATTATAAGAAGATTAAAATCCATAGCAAATGCATATAAAGTAAATGTTGCAGAAAATACATTACAATATTTAATTGAGCAATGCGGACAAAATATGCAAGAGCTTATTAATGAAATTAGAAAATTAATAGAGTATGAAGGCGAAGGAGGTACAATAACCAAGTCCGATATAGATTTGTTATGTACAAAGCAAACACAAGCAATAATTTTCAATTTAACGGATTATTTAGGTAAAAAACAAATAAGACAAGCTTTAGATGAATTAAATAAATTACTTTATAATAAAGAACCAATTCAAAAAATATTAATAACATTATATAATCATTTTAAAAAATTATACTTTACAAAAATAGCAGAAAAATATAAATTGGATATAGCGAAATCTTTAAATTTAAAACCAAATCAAATGTTTTTGGTAAATAAATATAAAATGCAAGCAAAAACCTTTACAGAATTAGAAATTTCTAATATTATAAAAGCACTAATAGATTTGGATTATAATTATAAAATTGGTAAGATTGACTTAAATGTAGGTCTAGAAACAATTTTGTGTAATAATTGCTCAAAATAATTAATAAAAGAGGGATAAAAATGGAGTCAAATGAAGAAATAATAGAAATTCTAAAAAATGAAGTAAAAGAAGAGTTAAAGAATCAAGTTAGTGAAACATCATTAGGATATGTGCATGTTTTTAATAAGAGATTAGAAGAAAAATTAAAAGAAAAAGGAATAGAAGTAAAGAAAGAAGATTTTTCTGGAAAACTAATAGACTAAACATAGGAGAAGATTATTATGTTAGATACAAATATTGGAGAAAATGAAATTTTAAAGAAAGAAATAAATGCAATAGATGGAGAGAAAAACAAGGTGTCATATCTAGCTGCTCAAGATGATAATGATGCAAAATTAGAATTCTTAAAAAATTTTACAGAGAAAGAATCTAGGGATAAAATAATAAGTAGTTTAGAACATAAAATATCTCCAGATTTATTTAAGATTGTTTATTTGGCTCAAAGAATGATTAAAGAATTTTTAAAGGACGTATATACAAAAATTCCAGAAGATAAGTTAGAAGCTGTGGATATCACCTTTAATAGAACAAATATTGTTTTTAACAAATTGCCAGAAAACCAGAATTTAGAAGTTGATATAAAAAATAAAACAATGACAATATTAGAGAGAAGAAGACATAATCAAGGTAAATTATTAGGTTATGTATTACATGGTTATGCACATTGTTTTTCTAATAGAGATTCCAAAACAGATGAAAACTTTAATGAAGTATTAGAAGAAGGAAATGCAGATATATTTACAGATTTAGTAGTAAATAATTATCTAAAAAAACATCCTTTTGAAAATTTGGGATTCCATTTAGATAAAGATTATAGTATAGAGAGTGCTTATTTAGAAGAAAATAGTATAATAAGAACTAGAATGTATGTGCTAGAAAAATTAAAAATAGATAAAAAAATGCTATTGGAATATCTTTTAGGAGATAAAGAAAAATATATAAAGAATATATTTAATGGTGGCAAAGGAAATGAAGAATTCGATTTAAATGAATTCTACGAGAAAAATCAATTTGCATTAAAAGATATTAATAGAGAAAGCATTTATTATAGGAAAAACACAATTTTGCCACTATATATTTTGCAAGGAAAAATCCAAAATGAAAATATATTACAAAAAGAATATAATTCATCAGAAATAATAAATAAATACTTTAATTATGAAAAAATAAATAAGATTAATGCTGATGAATTAGACGAAGTAATAAATATCATGCAAGATACAAATAGAATAAGGGATAATCTGGTAGATTGGATTAGTGAAGAATTGAATAGCTTTACAGATATGGAAAAAAGAATGTCTTCCGATAATATTTTAGAAAACATATTAATTGTTTTAAAATATAAGAAATTAAAAAATGATATTGCAAAACAGACTCTAGAAGTTATACAATATTTAATAAATGATTTAGAAAGAAATGTTAAAGTAGAAAGAAGCAAAGAACTTATACAAAAAATTAATGATTATGCAAACAATATAGAGATAGAAGACAAGCAATTAGAAGAAGATATAAAAGATTCTTTGTCATATCTAAAAATAAAACTGGAAATGTCAAATGAAGTAAATTTAACTCCAGAAACATTCTTTAATAGATTACAAAGTTCATTAAAAAGTGGTAGCAAGATTGAAAGAAATGAAGAATTAATAGCTTATCAAACAATAAAAGAAGAATTAAATATTAGTAAAAATTAGGAGAGAGTTATGGAAAACGAATTAGCACAAGCATACTCAGAAGTATACGAAATATTAAAATATATACCAATGTCATATTTAAATAAAATTCCAAAAGAAGTTTTGAATATATTTAAAACAAAACGAGATAAAAATTATAAAGTCCAAATAAATCCAAAACTTCCATTAGAAGACCAAAAATTACACAGAAAAACATTATTATTGTTATCTGTTTTGAATTTGGATTATTGGTGTAAACCAGAGGAAAGAGAAGAAATTTTAAATATATATTGGAAAAATGAAAAAGAAAATGAAGATTATATGGTAGTAAATGAACAGAACAATTTAATACCAAATTCTTCCAATACAGGTTTGATGCTATATAAACAAGAAAATATAATAGAAAAGATATGGACAAAAATAAAAACTCTATTTAGGAGGGGTAAAATAGGCGCTAATAATGAAGCAAACAGATTATAGGAGAATGGAAGAATTATCTCAAGATGGACTCGGTTATAGAGAAATAGCAGATATATTGCAGATAGATTTAATTGATGTTATTGATTATATAGAAGGACAAAAAAATACAGAACAGGGAAAAAGTAGTACACCAATAGATAGAAGAAATGCAATAAAAAAATATTTTTTGGAAGATAAAATGTCCATAGAAGAAATTGCTAATAAGTTAAGAATATCAGAGGCACTAGTTAAAGAAGACTTGTTAGCAAAAGGAATAGCTCCTAACGCAAAAAGAAATAATGATAGTTCTTTTCCAGAAACAGGTACAAAAGAAAGCATATTAGCTAATAGAAGGAAAGTTGTTACAGAATCTTATGGAAAAGTAACTATTGCAGAAATGGCTAAAGAGTTAGGGGTATCAACTACCACAGTAAACCAAGTAATAAAAGATTTAAAAAAAGAGGGAATAATTGGTGGTATAGAATTAAGAGGTCGAGTTTCTAAATCTAGACAAGCTAAAATAGATGATAGAAGAAAAAATGTAATTTCATTATATGGAAAAATAAATGTTAGGGATATTGCTAGAGAGCTTGGAGCAGGACTTAATACAATTCGAAGAGATATACAATTTTTACAGGATGAAGGAATACTTCCTCAGGAAAGATATCCAATAATTACTTCTACTGAAAAACAAAGAGAAATGCAAAATAGAAGAAAAATAGTAGCTGATTTGTACGGAAAAGTGCCAATTGCAGAATTAGCAAGCAATTTTAATGTTACACCTGGTACTATTAGCAATGATATAAGATTTCTAAAAGATGAAGGAATACTCCCTCAAGGAAGAGTAGTAGCAAGAAGGAAGAAACCAAAAAAGAATAAACCTAGCGAAAAACAACCGGAAAAAAGTAATAACAACCCAAGAGTTACTTCGAAAGAAGAAATAAAGACACAAATCTCAGGAATTATGGATTTATATAGAGCAGGTAAAATAGATGATGCTATAAATAAATTGCAAATGTTAAGAAATAGAGTAGGAATATCACCAAAAAAAGCAAGATTATATGTTGATATTATAGGTATGCTTGAGGACAGAAGGGGAAGTTCACAAAAAGAAAGTGTAAAAAAGAGTGAGCATGGTACTGACGATGATGTAGAAAGATAGAAAATATGTATAAAAATAACCTTTTTTTCTTAAAATATAAATAAGATGTTGCAAAATTTAAAGTTTTGCTTAGACAATAGATGATTTAAGAAGGGAAGGTTATTTTTATGTTTGATTTTAGAACAGATCTTGCAAGTGAAAGAAGAGACTTGTATAGAAAAGCAAATAATATCGAAAACGAAATAGATGGAATAGAAGCAGAAGAAGAACAAGTAAGCGATAATATTAAGTTAACGAGAGTAAAGATATTAAATGAAAACGGAGAAAATGCAATAGGAAAAGTAAAAGGAAATTATGTAACAATAGATTTGAAAAATATGAAATATATGGGAGAAGAAGACATACAAAGTGCAAGTGAAACATTAAGTTCAGAACTAAAGAAAATGATTGATGAATATGTAAACAAAGAAGAAGAGATTTTAGTAGTAGGATTAGGAAATATATATGTAACACCTGATGCATTAGGACCAAAAGTTATTAATGAAATAGATATAACAAGACATCTTTTGAAATATGTACCACAATACTTAGACAAGAATACGAGACCAGTAAGTGCAATTTCTCCAGGAGTTTTAGGAACAACAGGAATTGAAACAGCAGAAATATTAAAGGGAATTGTAGACAATATACACCCAAAATTAGTTATAGTAATAGATAGTTTAGCTTCCCGCAGTATGGAGAGGATAAGCAGCACAATTCAACTAGCAGATACGGGAATTGTTCCAGGCGCAGGAGTGGATAATGCAAGAAAAGAATTAACAGTAAATACATTAGGAGTGCCAGTAATTGCAATAGGAATACCAACGGTTGTAGAAACAGCAGTAGTGGTAAATGATTGTTTAGATGTATTTATAGAAAAATTACAGGAAAAAGCAGAATCAAATGCATATTTAAATAAACTAAAAGAAGAAGATAATTACTTAGAAATAAAAGAAGCGCTAATACCAAAAGATTACAATTTTGTAGTAACACCAAAAGAAATAGATACATTGGTAGAGAATATGAAAGATGTTGTAGCAAGGGGAATAAATTTAAGTTTATAGGGATTTTAGGACATTCCTAAAATCCCTATTTTGCAAATTCTATTCTGTTTTCGAATATACATATTAATGTTTTTATAAATTCGTCCGATTCTTTAGATAGATGTATAATTATTTTTTGTGGTAAAAGAGTAAGTAGAGTATTTAAAGAAATATCATTTTCAGAAAATGATACATCAGAGATATAGTTTAAATTTGCTAAATCGTCTGTAAATGGAATTTTTTTATAGTTGCTATCAAGTATAACTGAGTTATTATTTTTATAAATAAAATGTACTGTGTTTATAGTTGATGGCCTAGAGTTAACATATGATTTTAGCAAATTTATAAATTCTCTATATTCTCTGTCTACAACTAATTCATTTACAAAAGTATCAACAAGATAATCTAAAATTTTCATATAATTACACAATCTAAAGTTAACAAATCCACTTAAAATCATAAATTTATTATTAGTTAAATATTTTAATGCAGCAATATAAATATGTTCAATTCTTACTTGATATTCTACAGTGGACTTATCTGCAAGATAATTTAAACATTTTTGCAAAATAATATCTTGTTCTGATTCTGAAAAATAAAAATAATTAGATTGTATAATCGATTTTAATAGTTTTTTTTCATAAAATTTAATTATTAGAGCAACTAGAGTATTGGAAAGAGCATTATAAAAATCAGATTGTTCTTTAGAATCCTTTTTCCCAGTAAAATGAATAATTATATTTTGATATATTTTAAATTTTTTTACAGAGATATATGTGTTTGGATAAGTAAAATTATTTAGCAGATATTGAACAATGTCTTTGTTATTTGTTTTTATACAAAATGATTTCATGAAAAAATCTCCCTTCACATATATGTAGTATTATCTACTAAATAAAGTATCATTATACATATAATATGAAAGAAGATTAGTTTTGCAACTTGTATGCTATATATTTACAAGCCAAAATTTTTAGCCCACTTTTTTTATAAAAGTGAGCTTACATAACTTAGTCTAGTAATAAATCATATAATCGATGTCATCAAAGATTTTATCTTTTTTATAAATTTCTTCTAAGTAGGTTTTATCAATTTTATCATTTTTTAATTCATAATAAAGTTTTGTGAATCTACCAATATGGTCTTTAATTCTCTTTTTAGCATAATCTACCATAGTTTGATTTGTAATAATAAATAACCAATCACTACTTTGGGCAAGTAATAATTCTCTTGCACATTGATTTAAAGCAAATCTTTTTAGCTCGTCCTTTTCATTAGGGAAGAGATGTGCAAGTTCTACCATTCTGTCACCAGCTTTATGAAGATGTCTATGAACATAATCATTTAATGGATTAAGCCATACTTCGTTATATCCATTAGCTCCCCAGCTAGATCTACAAGGTGATGCAATTTGAATATTTGGATATTTATCTATATACTCACTTGGAGTTATAAGTTTAAAATTACAATCATCATAATAGATTTTCTTAAATAAAATATATAACCAATCTGGACCTTCATACCACCAATGTCCATATAATTCTGCATCATAAGGGCATAGAATAATAGGTGGATGGTCCATATAAGGTGCGATATCATTTATTTGCTTTACTCTACTATCAAAAAAATGACCAGTTTGTTTGTAAATAGAATCTTGTGCCCATTGCAAATTATAATAGTCTTTTTGGTCTGTTTTTCCTGTAATTCTGTAATATTTAATACCTGTATTAACTCTAACACCATCGTGAGCTATATATGGTTTAATATAATCATAATCAGCTTCATAACCTATGTCTCTGTAGAATTCTCTATAATTAAAATCTCCAGGATATCCATTTATAGAACTCCACACCTGTCTTGAAGATTCCATATCACGACCAAAAGCTACTAAACCACCAGGAGAAACAATTGGCGCAAATGTTCCATATAATGGAGTAGGGTCTGCATATAAAATACCATGTGATTCTAAAATTGCATATTCTATACCAAATTCTTTTAAATATTTATCAGCTTCTGGAACATATCCACATTCAGGAAGCCAAATACCTCTAGGTTGTCTACCAAAATATCTTTTATATGTTTGAACACCAACAGCAATTTGAGCTCTTACTGTTTTTTCGTTTACATATAAAATAGGGAAGAAGCCATGAGTTGCCCCACAAGTTATAATTTCTAAAACACCAATATCTTGAAAATGCTTAAACGCAGAGATTAAATCACGTTTAAAAACTTTTTCAAATAAATATAAATCATTTGAGTATCTTTTTAAATAATATTTAGAAAGTTCATTTAATCTAGCATCATATGCTGTTCTTTTAACTTCTTTTTCACAAAGTTCAATATGTTCATTTAGGTAATGAACATATTTTTCTTGTAATAATTTATTATCTAACATCCAAAGTAGAGGAGGAGTCATTGACATTGTTATTCTAAAGTCAACTTTTTCATCTACTAATTTTTTGAAATTCCTAAGAAGAGGAATATAAGTTTCTGACATAGCTTCAAACAACCATTGCTCCTCTAAGTAATCGTCACTTTCTGGGTGATGCACAAATGGTAAATGTGCATGCAATACAAAACTTACATATCCTTTTGTGTCTTTGCTCATTTTATAACTCCTTTAAAAAGCTTTAAATCCTGATGAACTTAAACTACTTGATGAAGGATTTTGTTCTTTACCAAATCCGTCTAAATTCTCATCCTTATAAAATTTCTTGTAAAAATCATTAATTTTATATACTTTGCCAATGCTTCTAACAAAATTAAGATTAGCAACATTTTTAGCGGTTACAGTATTGTCTTTTACATTCTTAAAATATATCATTTCCTGTTTCTTCTCGAAAAGAATATGATCATTAGGTGACTCTACTTCGTTAGATGAAGTTATAGGAATATAATTTTGAGTTATTTTAGGAGTGGTTTTTACCTCTGTAACTTCGCCATTATACATAACTTCAAAAGGTTTTCTACCTAATTCTATCTTATATTTACATTTACTATCATTAACATTTAAATACCAACAATTAGCAAAATCATTAATTTCTACCTCAAAACTATAGCCTTTAGTTTCGTTATAAACTAAAAGTACAGGCTTTGTTTTTTCAAAAAAGTCCTCACCATAAGTTTCTTTAAGTTTTTCTCTATCTTCATCAGAAATATCCCAATAGATAAAAAGAGTAGTAGGTGTTTGATATAGTAACTTTACTACAGTTTGATTATATCTATAAGGCAAGTCATAATATTCTGCTATAGAGAATGTTTCGCCACTTATAGTTGAAGATTTCTTTTCTGTACTTTCTATAGAATCTTTTGTTAATGCTTTAACAACTTTTTTTGTTGTTTTTGTAGCCTTCTTTGTAGTCGTTTTTTTAGCAGTAGTCTTTTTTGCAGTCGTTTTTTTGGCTACAGAAGTTTTTTTAGTAGCAACTTTTTCTACAGGCTTTTTAGTTTTTGTTTTCTTTTTAGTAGTAGAAGCAGCAGCTTTTTTTGTCTTTGCAGTTGTTTTTGTAGTTTTTTTGGTAGTTGAATTTGTAGATTTTTTTGTTAATGTTTCAGTCTTTTTTAATTCTAAATCATTTGCTTTTTTTGGCATTTAGTTTCCTCCTTTGTATTCACGCATAACTATATATATACTATATCAAAATAGAAATAAATTCAATAGAAAAATTATATAAATTTCATAAAAATTAAGGCGAAAAAATAATAAAAAAATGCTTAAAATCATTTGACAAAAACAAAACTATAATAGATAATATATGGAGTACAACAGATAAATTGAAAGGTAAACTAAGGAGGAAATATTAATGTATATATTTAATAAAATTACGGTAAATCCACAATTACCAAAAAGAGTGGGACAATTATTAGATATTGCAAACAATTTATGGTGGTCTTGGAATACAGAATTTTTAAGACTTTTTAAAGATATCGATTCTGATTTATGGGAAACTGTAGGTAAAAATCCAGTAAAATTCTTAAAATTAGTTTCTCAAGACAAATTGGAAGAGATAGTAAAAGATGAAGAATTTTTAAAGAAATATGATGAGGTTGTAGATCATTTTAACTCATATATGCAAACAAAGGAAACATGGTTTTCTAGAAATTATCCTAACAATACAAAAGACCTAATTGCATATTTTTCTGCAGAATATGGTATAGACGAAATAATACCAATATATTCTGGAGGATTAGGAATTCTTTCTGGAGATCACTTAAAGTCTGCAAGTGACTTAGGATTACCTTTTGTTGCAGTAGGATTATTATATAAAAATGGATATTTTAACCAGAAAATAGATGGATATGGAATTCAAAAAACAGAATATTCTAATATAGATTTAGATAATTTACCAATTTTGCCAGTAAAAGATGAGAATGACGAAGATTTAATAATAGATGTAGATTTTCCAGATAGAAAACTTTATCTAAAAATTTGGAAAATTATTGTTGGTAGAATTACTTTATATTTAATGGATTCTGATATAGATAAAAATATAGCAGAAGACAGAGTTGTTACATTAAGATTATATGGTGGAGACCAAGAAATGAGAATAAGACAAGAGATTGTCTTAGGAATGGCAGGCATAAAACTATTAAAACGTTTAGGACTAAAACCTTCTGTATACCATATGAACGAAGGACATTCAGCATTTTTAAATTTAGAAGTAATAAAAAATATAATGCAAGAAAAACAAGTACCATTTGATGTAGCAAAAACTATATGCTCTGCTAAAACAGTATTTACAACACATACACCAGTTCCAGCTGGAAATGATATATTCCCAATAGAATTAATGGATAAATACTTTTCAAACTTCTGGCCTCAACTTGGAATTTCTCGCGAGGATTTCTTAAGACTTGGAATGAAGAGTGCTCAAGGATTAGAACAAGGATTTAACATGGGAATGTTTGCTTTAAGAATAGCCGGTAAGAAAAATGGTGTTAGTAAATTACATGGTGCTGTATCAAGAAGGCTATTCTCAGATGTATGGCCAAACATAGCTCCAGATGAATCTCCAATTGAATATGTAACAAATGGAATTCATACTTGTTCATGGCTTGCTCCATCTATGAAGAAATTATTTAATCAATATTTAAAACCATATTGGCAAGACAGTATTCAAGATGACGAAACGTGGAAAGATATTAAAAATATTCCTAACAAAGAATTATGGGATACACATATAGATAGAAAGAAAAAATTATGTGCTTTGGTAAAAAATAATATGACAAATAGATTAAAAGCAAGTGGATATAATTACGAAGAAATAAACGAAATAGTATCTAAATTAAATCCAAAAGCTTTAACTATTGGATTTGCAAGAAGATTTGCAACATATAAAAGAGCAACATTAATATTTAAGGATTTGGAAAGATTAACACAACTATTAAATGATCCAGATAGACCAGTTCAATTAATCTTTGCTGGTAAAGCTCATCCTGCAGACAAAGAAGGTCAAGACTTAATAAAATATATACACGAAGTTTCTATGAAACCTCAATTTAAAGGAAAAATATTCTTGCTAGAAAATTACAATATAGCAATGTCAAGATATTTAATTAGTGGTGTAGATGTTTGGCTTAATACTCCAAGAAGACCAATGGAAGCTTCTGGAACAAGTGGACAAAAGGCTTCTGTAAATGGCGTAATTAATTTTAGTGTATTAGATGGTTGGTGGGCAGAAGGATATAACCAAAAGAATGGTTGGACAATAGGCGATAACACAGAATACCAATCTTATGAAGAACAAGACAAAGCTGATAGCGAAAGCTTATATAACACATTGGAGAATAAAATTATACCTTTGTATTATGATGATAAAAAAGCTGATGGAGTTTCAGATAAATGGATGGAAATGTTCAAAAATTCAATAATATCAACAGGTGGAAAATACAGTACATCTAGAATGGTTATAGAATACACAAGAGATTATTATATGGAATTAATTAATATGTATCATAAACATTATGAAAATCTAGATGAAGTAATTAAGTTTACTGAATGGAAAAGAAATATGTATACAAATTGGAAAGATATTAAAATTACGCAAAATAATAATTTGGACAATATAACAATAGATGCAGGCAATCAAATAGAAGTACATTGTATAGTTAATTTGCCAGAAAGTATAGATTGTGATTCTATTAGAGCAGAAGTATATTATGGAAAAATACTAGATAATGGAATAATGGAAGGAATTAAAACTGTTCCAATGAAATTAAAAGAAAAAGATGATGAAAAGAGAGAATACAAATATTCTACAAAAATTGAATTAAAAACTGGTGGAAACTATGGTTATACTTTTAGAGTTATGCCACAAACAGATATGATGTTAAATACAACGAATTTAGATTTAATTCAATGGGTTACAAGATAAATTGGATGGACTTTGGGGAATAATCCTCGAAGTTCATTTTTCTTTATATATTGCATAAATTAATATTATGATATAAAATATATCTCGAAGATAAAAAGAAAAAGAAAAGAGGTATACCTATGAAAGATTTAAAAATTGATTTTCAAAATACTGGAGTGGAAGAAGAAGCAATCTTAAAATATTCAGAAAAAGTAGCTGAAATTCATAATGAATTATACAGCAAAGCAGATGATGAAAAAGAATTTTTAGGTTGGCTTAAACTTCCAACAGATTACGATAAAAAAGAATTTAAAAGAATAGAAAAAGCAGCTAAAAAAGTACAAAGAGATTCAGATGTATTTTTAGTTATAGGTATAGGAGGATCTTATTTAGGTGCAAGAGCCGTTGTAGAAGCAATGACAAGTAATTTTGCAACTGCTATACCAGATGAACAATCAAAATATCCAAAAGTTATATTTGCAGGAAATAATTTAAATCCTGATTACGTAAATGATATTATAGAATTTATAGGTGATAGAGATTTATCTATAAATGTTATATCTAAATCTGGAACTACAACAGAACCTGCAATAGCATTTAGAATATTTAGAGAATTCTTAGAGAATAAATATGGAATAGAAGAAGCAAGAAGCAGAATATATGTTACAACAGACAAGAAGAAGGGAGCATTAAAACAACTTGCAGATAGAGAAGGATATGAAGAATTTGTAATTCCAGATAATGTCGGTGGAAGATATTCTGTTTTAACAGCTGTTGGATTATTACCAATTGCAGTAGCTGGAATAGATATAGATAAATTAATGCAAGGTGCTTTATCTGCACAAAATAAATATGCAGAAGAAAATTTAAAATATAATGATTGCTATAAATATGCTGTAGTAAGAAATATTTTATATGGAAAAGATAAAAACATAGAATTATTAGTAGATTATGAACCAAAATTACATTACTTTATAGAATGGTGGAAACAATTATTTGGAGAAAGTGAAGGTAAAGATTTAAAAGGTATTTTCCCTGCAGGAGTAGAATTTACAACAGATTTACATTCTATGGGACAATATATTCAACAAGGAAGACGTAATCTATTTGAAACAGTTTTAAATGTAGAAAAATCAAAGACAGATATAAAAATAGAATCAGACGAAGATAATCTAGACGGTCTAAATTATTTAGTAGGAAAAACTTTGGACTATGTAAATAAAAAAGCAATGGAAGCAACAATTAAAGCACATGTTGATGGAGATGTTCCAAATACTTTAATTACAATGGAAAAATTAGATGAAGAAAATTTAGGACAATTAATATATTTCTTCGAACTTGCATGTGCAATGTCTGGAAAATTATTAGGAGTAAATCCATTTAATCAACCAGGTGTAGAAGCATATAAAACAAATATGTTTAAATTGCTTGGAAAGCCTGGTTATGAAAATAAATAGAATGATGACATAAAAAAATAAATTGTTTAAAAGGTAGGAATTTTTATAATTCCTGCCTTTTTGCGAATAGATTTCTATAGACGAAAAGGAGGAAGGTGCAATTACACCTTCCTCCAAAAACGAAAATCCCCTTTCTCTAGAGGTTACAGTACAGTGTTACCTATTTTTTATGAATCCAGAATTTTGGAAATCCAATGAAAAATATGGCTGCACTAGCACCGAAATCGATGTAGGTCATTATAGTTGCAAATTCCTCATTTGTGTACCACGCTCCCATATAACTTGCGGCAGTGCAAGCAATCATTATGAAAGCAAAGATAAACACTTTGCTCCTCTTTTCGGTACGCAGGTCCTTTTCCAGCCGGTGCTTACAATAGAGTGTAATCATAGCGAATACAAAAAGTGACCATACGTTTGCCAGTAGATGAATAATGAGCTCTTTGTCAGTCATGTTAGTTCCTTCCATTTGTTGTGACTTCGACGACGTGTTGCTATACAACTAAGACATGAAAATCCTTTCGTTTTTTAAATTCAACAGTTTTATACACTATTTATTATACCATATTTACATAAAATAGTAAATTTGCATTTTGACTCTATCAATAAAAATGAAATATTGAAAAGAAAAAGATATTGAGGTATAATATAAAAGATTTTAATATATGTTATATAAAGACCTTTAAAAAGGAGAAAATAAATGGATGATATAAAAGTGTATGCTTTTGTTGGTCCTTCTGGGACAGGAAAAAGCTATAGGGCACAAATGGTAGCTAACGAAAACAATATTCATTATATTATAGATGATGGACTTTTTATAAATGATAACGAAATAATAGCAGGGGAGTCTGCTAAAAAAGCTCCAACAAAAATAGAAACTGTAAAAAAAGCTTTATTCTTAAAGCAAGAACAAAAAGATGAAATAAGGAAAGCTATAGAAAAATACAAACCAGAATCAATTTTAATTTTAGGAACATCGGATGGAATGGTACAAAAAATAGCAGCAAATATTGGATTGCCACCAATACAAAAAACAATATATATAGATGAAATTGCAACACCAGAAGAAATTCAAGAAGCAAGAAGAAGTAGAGTAACAGAAGGAAAACATGTTATTCCAGTACCAACATTCGAAATAAAAAAAGATTTTTCAGGATTTATATTAGATCCACTTCAAATATTTAAATTTAAAGGAAGAGATCGTAAGCCATATATTTCAGAAAAATCAATAATAAGGCCCACATTCAGTTATTTGGGAAATTTTACAATATCAGATACAGTATTTAGACAGATAATAGAATATTTAGCAAAGAAAGAACCAAATATACATAGTATAATAAGAACAAGAATAGATAATCAAGAGGAAGGACCATATGTATATATAGAACTTAGCGTTGAATATGGCGGAAATGTAAGAACAATTGTGGAAGAATTTAAAAACAAAGTTGTAAAAGAATTAGAAAAATTAACAACGATGAGGGTGCAGACTATAAAAATAGTTATAAAGGAAATTCATATAAACAAAGACGAAAATAAATAGTGGGAAGGTAGAATGATAATGTCATACATTGTAGCAATAGATGGTCCTGCAGGTGCAGGTAAAGGTACAATTACAAAATTAGTTGCCAAAGATTTAGGCTTAGTTAGCATAGATACTGGAATGTTATACAGATGCCATGCTTTAGCAGTATTAAGAAATAAGATACCAATATCAAATGAAAAAGAAGTAGCAGGTATTTTAGAGAAAATAGATATCAATTTGAAAAACAAAAACAATAAACAACTAGTCTTTTTAAATGGAGAGGATGTATCAACACAGATTAGAACTCCAGAAGTTAGTGGTATTGTTTCACAAACCTCTAGTTTTCCAAGTGTAAGAGAAAAAATAACAAAAATAGAAAGAAAAATAGGCTATGATTGGTTAAAAGAAGGTAAAAACATTATAATGGAAGGGCGAGATATTACAACAGTTGTTTTTCCAGATGCAAAAGTAAAAATATATCTAGATGCAACGCCTATAGAAAGAGCAAAAAGAAGATGTAGACAAAATAAAAGGAATGGTATAAATCAATCATTCGAGGAAGTATTACAGGCAATTATGGAAAGAGACAAAAATGATATGAACAAACCCGTAGGAGCTCTAAAAAAAGCCCCAGATGCAATATATGTAGATTCAAGTAAATCTAGTGTGAATAAAATTAAGCATAAAATAATAAGTATTATTAAACAAAAAACTAAGGAGATTGAACAATAATTACAATTTTGGAGTCGTTAAACTTCACTGCAAAAATCCTCAGCGTACAAAAAGTACGCTTCCGGTTTTTTTGTTCGTTTGCCTAGCCAAAATTTAATTCTTGCCCAATCTAGAAAGGAAACAAGAAACAAATGGAAATAATTAAAAAAATATTAAGAGTAATAGTAAGAACTGCAATATATATATATTGTAAAATAGTTTATAGAATGAAAGTTTTAGGAAAAGAAAATATTCCAAAGGAAGGACCTGTAATATATTGTGGAAATCATAGAAGTTATTTAGATCCACCTTTAATAGTTATAACAGCAGGAAGACATGTTAGGTTTATGGCAAAAGAAGAGCTTGCTCAAAATAAATTCCTTAAATTCTTAGGCTATGTATTTAATGCAATATATGTAAAAAGAGATAATAAAGATATAGGAGCTTTAAAAACAACTTTAAAAGCTTTGAACAATAAAGAAAGTGTTGCAATGTTTCCAGAAGGAACTAGAAATGGTCTAAAAAAAGGAGAAGGTGTAAAAGATGGAGTAGCATTTTTTGCACTAACAACTGGAGCAAAAGTACAGCCTGTAGGAATAGTTGGAGGAGAGAAACCATTTAAAAAAGTATATGTTAATTATGGAAAGCCATTAGATTTTAGTGACAGGATTACAAAAAAGCCTTCAAAAGAGGAACTTGATAAAGTAAGCAAAGAAATAATGGATGACATAATTATGTTGACAAATATCAAACAATAATATATAATATTAGCAGTTTACTGCGAATAGGCGTTTTTCATTTATGAAAAACGCCATTTATAAAGAAAAACCACAAAAGAGGATGTAACAATAATTTTAGGAAGGTGAAATTATGTCAGAACAATTAAATTTTGAACAAATGGTTAAAGAATCCATGAAAAATATAAATGTAAAAGAAACTATACAAGGAACAGTTATAAGCATAAACAGAAAAGGCGAAGTAATTGTGGATATAGGATATAAAGCAGATGGAATAATTCCAAGAAACGAATATTCATATGACGAATCTGCAGATCCAAAAAAAGAACTAAAAGCTGGAGATGTTATAACAGCTGAAGTTGTTAAGATGAATGATGGAGAAGGTAATGTGTTACTTTCTACTAAAAGATATAAAATGAAAGAAGCTCAGAATGAGTTAGAAGAAAAATTTAAAAATAATGAAATTTTAGAAGAAAAAATATCAAGTATTACAGATAAAGGTTTTATAGTCTCAAAAGAAGGATACAATATATTTATTCCAATGTCTTTATCTGGAATAACAAGAAGTGAAAACATAGATGACTATAAAAATAAAGTAGTTAGATTTAGATTAATAGAATGTAAATTTAGACCTAGAAGATTAATAGGCTCAATAAAATCAGTTTTAGATGAAGAAAAAAATAAAAAAATAGAAGAATTTTGGAATGAAGCAGAAGTTGGTAAAAAATATAAAGGAAAAGTTACAAGTATAAGTACATATGGAGCTTTTGTAGATTTAGGTGTAGTACAAGGGTTATTACATATTTCAGAAATGACTTGGAATAGAAATACACCACCTAATGAAATTTTAAAGGTTGGACAAATTATAGATGTAATTGCAATAGATGTAGACAAAGAAAATAAAAGAATAAAATTATCATATGCAGAAAAAGGACCGGACCCATGGAAGAGTGTAAATGGTAAATATAATATAAATGATATTTTAACAGTAAAAGTAGTTAAATTAATGCCATTTGGTGCTTTTGTGGAATTGGAGCCAGGAATTGAAGGTTTAGTACATCTTTCACAAATTTGCGAGAGAAAAATAGCAAAACCAGAAGAGGAATTAAGAATCGGTCAAAAGGTTAATGCCAAAATAATTGATATGGATTTGGAAAATAAAAGAATCGAATTATCAATAAGAGAATTAGAAAATACATCTAACGAATATAAGGAATAAAGGAGTAATAAAAATGATAAACAAAAATATTAGAAACATAGCAATCATAGCACACGTAGATCATGGAAAAACAACATTGGTTGATGCTCTTTTAAAGCAAAGCCACGTATTTAGAGATAATGAACAAGTTGCAGAAAGAGTAATGGACTCTAATGCTCTAGAAAGAGAAAGAGGAATAACAATTCTTTCTAAAAATACATCAGTTATGTATAATGGAGTAAAAATAAATATAGTAGATACCCCAGGACATGCTGATTTTGGTGGAGAGGTAGAGAGAGTTTTAAAAACTGTTGATGGAGTTTTATTATTAGTAGATGCATTCGAAGGACCAATGCCTCAAACAAGAGAAGTTCTAAAGAAAGCATTAGCTATGAACTTAAAACCAATAGTTGTAATAAATAAAATAGATAGACCAGGTGCAAACCCATCTAAAGTTTTAGACCAAGTTCTAGAATTATTTATAGAATTGGATGCAACAGATGAACAACTAGAATTCCCAGTAATTTATGCATCAGCAAAAAACGGAATTGCTAAAATGCATATGGAAGATAGCAGTGACAATGTAAATTGCATATTCGAAACAATCATAAAAGAAATTGATCCACCACAATGTGATGAAGAAGGACCAGTTCAAATGTTAGTATCTAACATAGATTATGATGAGTTCATAGGTAGAATGGCTATAGGAAGACTAGAAAGAGGAGTTATGAAAGTTAATGACCCTATAGTTATCTGTAAAAAAGATGGAAAATTAGAAAACGCTAGAGTAGGAAAAATATATACTCATATGGGACTTAAAAAAGTAGAAGTTGACCATATTGGTGCTGGAGATATCATCGAAATTTCTGGAATTCCAGATATAAATATTGGTGAAACAATATGTGATGCAGAACATCCAGACAAAATCGATTTCGTAGATATTGATGAACCAACAGTAACAATGACATTTAGCGTAAATGATGGACCATTAGCTGGAAAAGAAGGAAAATTTATTACATCTAGACATCTAAGAGATAGATTATTTAGAGAACTAGAAAGAAATGTAAGTTTACGTGTAAAAGAAACAGATTCAGCAGATGCTTTCGAAGTAGCTGGACGTGGAGAATTACATCTATCTGTATTAATCGAAACAATGAGAAGAGAAGGATATGAGTTCTTAGTTTCAAGACCAAAAGTTATTATAAAAGAAATAAATGGTCAAAAATGCGAACCTATAGAAAGACTTGTAGTAAATGTACCAGATGATTGCATAGGTACTGTAATAGAAAAATTAGGTAGAAGAAAAGCAGAAATGCAAAATATGGAACCTGCAGAGGCAGGACATACTAAAGTAGAATTTAAAATACCATCAAGAGGACTAATTGGATATAGAACAGAATTTATGACAGATACAAAAGGTAATGGTGTTATGAACCATGTATTTGAAGGATATGAACCATACAAAGGAACAGTTGTTGCTAGAACAAGAGGAACAATTGTAGCATTCGAGCCAGGAGTATCTGTAACATATGGACTATACAATGCACAAGATAAAGGTGAACTATTCATAGGACCAGGTGTAGAAGTATACGAAGGTATGATTGTTGGTATAAACTCAAGACCAGAAGACTTGTCTATAAATGTATGTAAAGAAAAACATTTAACAAATACAAGAGCTTCAGGTTCAGATGAAGCTTTAAGATTAGTTCCACCAATTCAAATGTCACTAGAAAAAGCCATAGAATTTATTCAAGATGATGAATTAGTAGAAGTAACACCAAAAAGCATTCGTCTAAGAAAGAAGATTCTAGACACAAAAACAAGAGAAAGAGAAGCAAGGAGAAAAGTAAAAGAAGATTAATGAATGAAGTAGAGTTAGCAAAAATAAAAGAAAAAGCATTAAGTGAACATATTCCAATAATAATGGATGATACATTGGAAGTAATAGATAAAATCTTAAAAGATGTTAAGCCAAAGAAAATGCTAGAAATAGGAACAGCTGTTGGTTATTCTGCAATGTGTTTTTCTAAATATTTAGATGAAGATGGCATAATAGATACAATAGAAAGAGAACACGATAGAGTAGAGGAAGCAAAAGAAAACATAAAAAGAGTTGGAGTAGAAGATAAGATAAATATTTTAGAAGGTGATGCAGTAGAGCTATTACCAACTTTGGATAACAAATATGATGTTGTATTTATAGATGCTGCTAAAGGAAAATATCCATTTTTCCTAGAGCAATCTAAAAGAATGTTAAATCCAAAAGGAATTATTTTTGCAGATAACATTCTATATAAAGGTTATGTTATGAGTGATTATAATAAACATAAACAAAGAACAGCTGTTAGAAATTTACGTGAATATATAAAAGAGGTAACAGAGGACGAAAATTGTAAAACAGAAATTCTTGAAGTAGGAGATGGCTTAGCAATAAGTAGATTTAAATAAAAAAACAAGGCGTGTACTTAAAAAATAAGTTGCACGCCTTTATTTTTTATCTTTGCAAAGTACCTTTTTGTCTCATAAAATCTTCATATTCTTGTCCAAAGTAATATCTAAATCTGTTCTCAAAACTATCCATTACTAATTTATCCGTCCTAGATTTTCTATCAAATTCAAAATGCATATATTTTGGCAAAAAATATTCTGCAGATTCTGGGCTATCTATATTGTTTAAGAAAAATTTTCTATTTGCCTTATACACGCTAGAATGACTAGCAGGTCCACTTTTTTCTGTTTCTCTCATTCTAAAAGTTTTTATTTGTGTTTCGTGGTCAAAAGTATTTCCATCTCCTAAATGAACAGTACGAGTTATATGTAAAGATGAATAACCATTAGGTTTTGGACGTGCAATATAATCTTTTCTTTTTCTAGAAATTTCAGTAATATTAGGTTTATATGTAACTAAAAAGTTTTCTATATCGTATGCTACAGCAATTAGTGAATCTTCATCTGTTTTACCATCTGCAGATAAAATTATAATTTTATCACCAAATATGTCCAAAGCTTCTCCTTTTTTTTGTATTTTTTCTTCATAATTATGTTTAGATTTCATTCTTGATAAAATATAGAAATCTACATTAGGAAAAGTATGTTTTAGAGCTGAATTTTCTTCTTCTAAATTTTGTATATAAAATTGGAAATATTGATTTTTATATGTGTCGTATAAAGCTAATAATTTTTGCCTTTTTTCTAGTTCCTCTTTTTGCTCAGGGGATAGCACGAAGCCAAGTAATCCAACATTTGTGGATGGAGTTTTGTTGTCTGTTTCACTATGGAATACAGTTTTTGTCTTTTGAGACAATATTATCACCTCTATATAGTTATTTTATTTGGCACAAATTATAACCTGTAATAATGATGAGTTAAATTTAGTGCGAAAAATATTATACCAAATATTGGAAATAATATCAATAAAATAAAGCATAAATCGTTCGACCTATGCTCCAAAAATTCGACATTTTACAACTTTCCTAAATATTTCAAAGTAGATAGAACAGTATCTACAATTAGACATATAAGCAATAAATATATAAGAACTTTTAATATATATGTTGGTATGGTTGATATCGATTTTTCTATTTTCTTAGAGAAAAATGGATGAATATTATTAATAAATATTAAACCAATAAATCCCCATGCAATAGTATACAAAATACTAATTCTACCATTTAGGTTAAAAAAGTCGTATGTGTAATCCCACCACTTTGCTGCAAAAATTGCATCCAATGCAAAACCTACAATATATTCAAAAGCAGAAAATAGAATTGCAGATGCAAAAAATAATTTAATAGAATTCTTTTTATACCTACTAATAAATAAAATCATCATTATTGCACCAAAACCATATATTGGGCAAATTGGTCCAAATAAGAAACCACGTTTAGTAAAATGTCCTAGCACTAAAAGTGAATATAATGTTTCCAATAACCAACCAATAAATGAATATATAAAGAAATATAAAACTATATATTGTTTTTCTGATAATTTCTTTTTTACTACTAAAGCTTTTGACTCTTGCATAAAAAAACCCCCTAAAACAAAGTGTAGGAGGTAATATAATTAATTTATCTCATTAATAGCATTTTTTATAGTATTTGCAGAATTTTCGTATTTAGAAATTTCTTCTGGAGTAAGTGTCATTATACCAGTTTTTTCTATTCCGTCAATTCCAATAACAGAAGGTGTGCTAATAAATATTTTTTGTATTGGATCATATGATGAAACACAAATTATAGCTTTTTCATCTTCTATAATTGCTTTTGTTATTCTTGTTAGAGCAGAGGCTATTCCATAACATGTGTAATTTTTCTTTTGAGCTATTTTAAAACCAAAATTTCTTGTTTCGTTTTCTATATCTATCATTTCTTTTCTAGATAAATAATTAGAAATTGGTTCTAAACCTATTTTAGCATTACTCCATGGAACAAATTGACTATTTCCGTGTTCACCAATAACATAAGCATGTACACTTTTTGGTGAAATATTAAGCATTTCTGATATTATATTTTGAAGTCTTGCAGAATCTAATGATGTTCCTGAACCAATAATTTGATTTGTATTTAATCCAGAACATTTCCATGTAACATATGTCATAACATCTAGAGGATTTCCAGCAATAAGTATAATACCATTAAAATTAGTTTTAGTAATATTTCTAACAATATCTTCAAAAATACTTGTTGCTTTTTGTAAATCTTCCATTCTAGATGACATATTAGCTCTTTGGCTAACACCAGCTGTTATACATATTATGGAAGCATCATTACATTCATCATATGTTCCAAACTTAATTTTACAAGAAGCATCCACTAGTGGAGTACAGTTTAATAAGTCCAGTGCTTCTCCTTCAGCTTTCTGCGTATTAATGTCTATTAATACAATTTCATGTATATTTAAATTAGAACTTAAAAGTGAATAGGCATAACTAACACCAACGTTACCAGTACCTATTATTACTACTTTATTTTTCATTTGTGAGGACCTCCTAATAACTTGTCTACTTCATAAGTATATAGCAAAAAGCTTGAGCTGTAAAGAGATTAAGAAAATTTTAAATATTTGTTGACTAGTATATCTAAAAAAAGTAAAATCAAATAAATAAATTATGGGGAGGTTAAAACATGATAAATATAAATAATGTATCTAAATCTTATGTTAAAGGGAAAAAATCTGTAGATGCATTAAATTTGGAAATTAAAGATGGCGAGATATTTGGATTTTTAGGACCAAATGGTGCCGGAAAAACTACGACTATTAAAATGATAACAGGAATTTTAAATTCGGATGAGGGAAATATATTAATAGATGGAAAAGATATAAAAAAAGAAGGGATATCTGCTAAAAAGAATATTGGATTTGTTCCAGATACACCGGACATATTTTTAAAATTAAAGGGAATAGAATATTTAAATTTCATGGGAGATATTTATGAAGTGCCAACAGATATAAGAAAAACAAGAATAGAAGAACTAACAAAGAAATTTGAAATTTTTGATAATTTAAATGAAGAAATGCAAAGTTATTCACATGGAATGAGACAAAAAATAGTAATTTGTGGGGCACTTTTAAGTAATCCTAAAAATTGGATATTAGATGAACCAATGACAGGATTAGACCCAAAAGCTTCTTTTGATTTAAAAGAAATGATGAGAAAACATGCAAAGGAAGGTAATTGTGTTTTCTTCTCAACACATGTACTAGAAGTGGCAGAAAAATTATGTGATAGGGTAGGAATTATAAATAAGGGAAAATTAATTTTTGTAGGAACTTTTGAAGATATGAAAGCTAAATTAAAAGATAATGGTTCATTAGAAGAGTTATTTTTGGAGATTACACAAGATGAATAAAAAAATAATTTCTCTTACAAAAGTTCTCTTAAAAAATTCCTTCCAAAGATACAATGAAAACAACAAAAAAACTAGTAAAATAGGAAAAATTTTGCTTTATGCAGTTTTAGTGGTTTATTTAATAGGAATATTTGGATTCCTTTCATATGGATTAATTACAACCTTGCAACAAGTTCAACAAGAAGCAATGTTTATTGGAGTATTTTTATTAGGATTAGCATTACTTACAATAATTCAGTCAATAATTTCGGTAACAAATGTATTTTATTTTTCAAAAGATTTAGAATATATTTTGCCACTACCATTAAAGCCTAATGAAATTTTGATTTCAAAATTAAATGTAATTTTAGTTACTGAATATGTAATGGAATTATTGTTTGCAGTTGCACCGATAACGGCATATGGAATATTAACATCAGCTGGAGTTATGTTTTATATAATATCTTTATTGGTATTAATAATTTTTCCTATAATTCCAATATTAATTGCAACATTTATAATAATGATAATAATGAGTTTCTCAAAGGGTGTTAAGAATAAAGATAGATTTAGATTAATAGCACCTTTATTAGGAATTATATTGGCACTTGTACTTTCATTTTCTTTATCTGGAACATCAGAAATAACGGATGAAGAATTAATAAATGCAATAACCCAGGCAAATAGTATGGTAGAAATGATTAGTGATAAATTACCAATAATAAAACCTGCTATAAATGCGATAGTGAACTCTGATTTTATAGAATTTCTAAAACTGTTAGGAATAACAGCTATAATTTATATTGCTTTTATCTTAATCGGAAATAAACTTTATTTTAGAGGAGCAGTAGGAAATTTATCTTCTGGAAGCAAAAAAGGTAAAAATATTACAACTAAGGATATAAGAAACAGTTCTGTTGGAAAATCATATGTTGCCAAAGAATTTAAAATGTTGTTTAAAAACCCAATATTTTTTGTGCAATGTGTGTTGCCATCTGTTTTAATGCCTGTTGTGTTTTTAGGAATATTTATTGTAAGTATAAGTAGCAATAATTCGCAAGAGTCAATAAAGCAATTTCAAAATGTTATAGGAAGTTTTATAGAAACACCAATAGGTTTGGCAATTGTGCTTTCAATTACAGAATTTTTAACATCCATGTTATACATTGCTCCAACCGCAATATCAAGAGATGGACAAAACGCAATATTTATGAAATATATACCAGTTTCATATTATAAACAATTAATTTATAAGGGAATACCAAGTGTAGTTTTTGGAACTATAACATCAATAATTGTTATAGGTTTTGTATATGTAATAGCAGCACCATCAGTATTATTTTTACTAACAGTTCTTATACTAAATTTAGTTTTATTAATTTTACAAACAATTTTAATGGAATTAGTAGATTTAAAAAAGCCAAAACTAGAATGGTCAACAGAATATGCGGTAGTAAAGCAAAATCTTAATTTATTATGGCCATTTGTATTAAATTTATTAGAAATAGGAATAATATTTATAGTAACAATACCTTTAAGTTTTGCAAATTATTTAATAATTGCATTAGTTATTTTGGTTTTACATATTATAATTACTTATTTTGTAAATAAATATGTTTATAAAAATCAAGATAAATTATTTGATAAAATAAATTAATAAACTAAGGAGGAAAGGCATGAACATAGGAATTGACCTAGATGGTGTATTAACTAATTTTAATGATTTTTGTATGAATTATGGAACGAAATATGCTTCTGAAATTGGCAATGGAAGAATAATAAATCCTAAAGGATATGAAAGTATAGAAATATTTAGTTGGAGTGAGCAAACAGACAATGATTTTTGGGATCATTATAAAGCAAAATATGCAATAGAAGAAAAACCAAGACCATTTGCAAAAGAAGTAATAGATAAATTAAAAAATGATGGTCATAATATTTATATAATAACTGCTAGATCTAGCGAATTTCAGGATGTAGAAGCAAAAAGCAAGATGGAAGATTTAGTAAGACAATGGTTTAAGGATAATGAATTATATTATGATGAATTAATTTTTTCTACTGTTAATAAATTAGAAAATTGTAGGGAAAAAAATATAGATATTATGGTGGAAGATAGCCCACATAATATTAGGCAACTTTCAAAATTCTTACCAATTATTTGTTTTGATGCAAGATATAACAAAGATGTAGAAGGAAAAAATATAATTAGATGTTATAGTTTTTATGATGTCTATGAAAAAATAAAAGAATTCAATAGAAAAGCGTAATTTAACTGGCGAATGTAATTGTTTTACATTCGCTTTTAAGTGTAAATAATCTTCCGGCTATGCCGGTAGTAGCATAGGCTTTAGCTATGTAGTAGACAAAACTCCCTTCATTATATA
>CALXKK010000006.1 GCA_944388935.1 uncultured Clostridia bacterium
ACTTTTGATGGTACTTGTGTTTCTGTTCCATCAATATAATGGTGTACTAATACGCTTGTGTCTTTTAATCTGTAATAATAATTTACTTCTGTAGTTCCTTCTGTTATCGTTCCACTAGCGTTATCTGGAGTTTCTGCTAATTCATAATAATTACTTACATTATCTGCAGGATTTGTTGTGTAGCTATCTCCTTTTACTCCTTCTATTGTCTCATCCTGGACTTCTCCTCCATCAGTACTTGGAACTCTCGTAGTTGTCTTATCTCCATCATCTAGAATATAGTGATGAACTATTACATTTCCAGTCAAAATCGTATTTGTTATTGTAAATCCATTTGACATACTTCCTGTTGTTGAACTTGAATAGCAATTTAAATCATCAGTATTTTTTACTTGCTCTTCTACTGTATAATTTATCTCACTTAAATTATCATCATATTTTGGAACACTAAATGTGTATGTCCAACTGTTTCCATTGTTTAATTCTTGTCTTCCAACTTCTGCTGTTCCATTCTTTATTACTGCTACTATTCCATCTGGTCTCTTCTTAGCTACATCTGCATTGTCGTTCCATACTTTTGTTACTGGTATATTTATTTTCTTTATTGTTAGACCTGCATTTACATTTGTCTCGATTAGTTCTGGACTTTGTATACTGTCCAACCTTGTTATTTCGTCCGTTTCTGCTGAATTCGTATTAAATTTACTGTTTATCTCTACGTTTGTTCCTACTTCTTTTTCTGTTAAATCATAATATGTTCCATTTACTTCTATTTGAACTTTATATTTTCCTTTTGCTACATCTGTAAATTTATACTCTCCATTCTCGTTTGTGGTTGTCGTTGCAACCTGTGAGCTATTAGCAGTATTTATTAATTTTAAAGTTACATTATTTAAATATTTTTCTCCATCATCTATTACCCCATTATAATTATTATCTAACCATACTTTTCCTTCTATGTATCTATTTACAACCCTTGAATATACTCTAGATGTCTCCATTTGTTCAGAATTGCTATATACTTGCGCCATTGCTGTGTTTGCATATACATCTTTTGCATTATTTCCATTTGTAGCAAGTGTTATTTCTAATTCTATTTTAGCTTTTCCTGCAAGCTCTCCTTTTATTGCAATTCCTTTTGATGCTTTGTTTACAATTCCGTTAGATATACTTTCCCAGATACTATCTGTTCCAATTCCCGTATTCTTAGCATCCATTCCCTTTACATTATCAGAATTTGTTGAATAAATTTTTAGGTTATCTAGTGCTTGATTACTTCCATTTACTGTTTGAACTACATTTATATTCTTTAATGTGTAACTTCCACCAAAGCTACTTCCTCTACCATCTCCATTATATGGTAATACATCTAGTAATTGAAAATCTGGTACAGTTGCATCTGTTTTGTTTTCGTATGTTACTTTGTATTTAATCTCTCCGTTTTTCTCTATTATTGGTGTTTCTACCTCTTTATATAGTCTATGACTCTCTAGGTTTATTATATTTATTGATGTTGTAGATGTTCTAAAACTTATTGCACTATTTCCTATTTTAGAAACTCCATCACTGCCTATTACTTCCGATACTACAAATTTTGCTTCATATTGTGTACCATTAGAAGATTCATTATCTATGTTTGCATCAAATGTAATTGGTGTTATTGTTTGTCCGGAAGTTACTCCATATATGTACCATACTAATTTTTGACTGCCATCTGAATTTTCTGTTATTTCTGGCTCTGTATAACTACTTTCTCCTTTTTTACTACTTCCTTGTACATACTCTAATCCTTTTGCCAAAGTTACTTCTGCTTTTAACGTTACATTACTTATTTGTGAACTTAGATTACTATTGGCATCAAGTTGTGGTTCTACACTATACGTTACTGTATTTTCATTTTTTCCTAAATCATAATTTACTTTATTAGCATTTGAACTATCTACTGCCCTTATGTTTCCATGAATGTTAGCTCCTACTACTAATACTGTATTTCCCCATTGATTACCTCCACTATGTGTTCCAGTTATCATATTTCCGTTTGCATCATATTCTGTTTTTATATATTGTTTATTTCCAGAATCCCATGTTGGTGTTGGCATTTCGTTTTCGGGATGTATTATTGAATATTTATCTCTGTCCAATTTATCAATCCACATTCTTGTTCTTTGAGTTATTCCATATGTTTTTCCAATCGTCGCTGTATTTTTTATTTTTAATGGTATAACTATAAAATTATTTTCTCCTGTACTTCTCGGTATATCTCCATCTATTGTTTCAACATAAACACCTATGCATATTCTATCTTTTGGAATATTTTCTATATTGTCATAAATATCCATATCTACAATATTAGCGTTATTCATCTCTGTTTGGCTTGTCCAATTAGTTCCATCTTTTTTGGTTACATACCATATTCTAAAAGTTGGATTCCCTGCCATACTACCAATTTTATATTTACTTCCATTTTCAAAATATCTTGGTTCTATTCCATTACCATCAAATTTTATAAATTTATCTGCTGATTGTATATTATAATCATTTGTTGCACTCATACTAAATTTAGACCAAAGTGTAAAATTTGCTTCTAAATTTACTCTTCCATCACCTCGACCATATCCACTTTCAACAGTTCCGACAACTCTAGTATTTCCACTATATAATTCTATATATTGAGAATAAGAGCCTGGTTTATATATAAAATGTTGTGTACTTACACTATCATCAGATGTCTTCATTTGGTTATTTATATTAACTCCTGTTGTAGAAGATATGTTCATATTATTATCTGAAATAGTTAAATAATAATTTCTATCTTCTATTGTACTTGCTTCATTATCTGGTACAAATATTTGCATATATCCAACACTAAATGTTCCTATATTATCTGTATATATTTTAACTTTATTATTATCGGCAGGCCATGATGATCTATAATATGGAAAAATGCCATTAAAACCATAATTATTTATTGTAACTTTCAACTTACTTCCTTCTTGAACTATTTTTATATTTCCTGAATTATATGTTGAATAATCTGATGGTTCATTTATAGAATTATCATCTAAATATTTCCCTAATGGCAAAGTATAATCATATCTATGATAGATATTAGTAGCATATAGTTCTCTTCCATTAATTAAACCCTCATTACTTTGTGTCCAGTCGTTTATTCTATAATTCCATAATATAGGTGTGCATTCATTTGTTATATCTTCACGTTCGATTGATTCAAATTCAGTTCTTTCTAATTTTAAATCTATATCAAAGGATATTTCCCCTTTTGGATATTCTACTCCTTTTAATCCTTTGGATGCATTATCATTAAATAGTTGAACTGCAAAACCATACCCATACATTCTTCCTGAAGTTTCACCTTCACCATAATCAACTGTTGTCTTATTTAATAATTTATCCGTATTACTATCTAACTGCACATTATACTTTCCTGTTGCACTAACTATTACTTTCTGTGCTGTTGTCGTAGCTTTTTCTGTATTGTCATTCCCATCTATATTAAAGTTAAAAGTAGGTTGTATCTCTGTTCCATTTCCTGCTCCATAAACTTGAAGAACAAATACTAGAGTTTGTTTTGCAGAAGAAGATGTTTCTGTATCAGCTACTGTATAACTTCCTGTAACTGTTCTACCATCTCCGCTAACTTTTCCATTCACCATCCATTGCATTGAGCTTAAATCCCATTTCACAAGGTTTGCTATATCTTCTGGCAAAGTAGCTTCTACATTTATTTTAGAACCTGCAATTGCTTTGCTGTCTTTTGAATTCATTGTTAAATCCACTGTCCATGTTACTTGGTCAAATGAACGAACAATATTGTTGTCTTCTGAACTATCGTTTCCAGGTTCATCATCATTATCAAATGGTCCTGTTCCTGTCTTTGTGCTAATTATTGCTGCTGAACTTACAACCGCATTTGATTCGTTTGCGTTTCTTATATTTTCTCCAATCCCATTTATTATTCCGTTCCTCATTTTAGGATTTAAACGAATTGCAGCCACGCACAAAAATGCTAATATTAAAAATACTAGCATTGGCCATTTTATTATTCTCCTTTTATCCATCACTTTTAGAGCAGACTTTTCTCCTGCTCTTTTTTCTTTTTGGCTTAAACTACCTGTGTGTGTGTGTGTGTGTGTGTGTGTGTGTGTGTGTGTACAGCGCCAACGTTTTCAGGCGTTACTTTTTTGTTGTTTTTGTCCTTCTTACTCATAATTTGTATGCACCTACTTTTTCCATACTAATTTATTATTTTTATTGTAACTACTTATATATAATAAGTAAATAGAGCACTGTTTCACATTTTTGAAACAATGCTCTATCTCTTTACGGAAGCCATTTTTCGACGTTCTATATTATTTTTTTGTTACATTAAACATTTTTTCCTAATTTTTATTTTTTTAGCCCTATTTATCTAACTCCTCAAACATTTCATCTACATTATCAAAAGTTTTACTTAAGTTTTTTCCTTTCATTGTATCTTCCATAGCTTTTGTAGTTTCTTCATTAAATCTAGGCTTTTTTATTTCAAAAGGTATTCCCTCATTTAAAATGACTTGATTTAAGAATACATTTACAGCTTCAGCAATTGTTAAGCCTAATTCATTTAATGTTTTTTCCGCTCTTTCTTTTACACTTGGTTCTACTCTTATATGCAAAGTTTCCGTTTTTGCCATAAATAAACACCTCCAAATTTATTGTATACATTGTATCACTTTTCTTATGCGTTTGCAATACAATTATAAACTTTTTCGTTGACTCAATTCGAGTTCTTCCGCTTTTTTTCGATAAAAAATATAAATAATAAAAGCATCTATTAATCGCTTTCTTCTTAAAAGTTCACATTAATAGATGCTTCTTTCTTTATTTAATATTTAATTATGTTTACCAATGAACTTTTAAGGTCCGTCCCTAAAGTTCAAAGTTTTACTTAAATTCCTAAAATCTTCTTCGCCCTATCTACCTCTTCATTTGTTGGTGCTTTTACACCTTCCAATTCATATGGTACGTTTAATTCTTCCCATTTGAATTTTCCTAAATCATGATATGGCAATATTTCTACTTTAGAAACTGTTTTCAATGAATTTATAAATTCTCTTAATTTAATTAAATCTTCTTCTTTATCTGTATAACCAGGAACTAAAACTTGTCTTATCCACATTTCTTTCCCATGGTCACTTAAATATTTTGCAAATTCTAATTCGTATTTATTAGAAGCTCCAATTAAATCTTTACAAATCTCATCATTTATGCATTTTATATCTAATAAAAATAAATCCGTAAGGTCTATTACTTCTTTAATTTTATCCGTAATTGGCAGATTTCCAGAAGTATCAATTGCTACGCTTATATGCCTTTTCTTCATTTCTTTTGCTAAAGTTATTAATGCATCTGGCTGTAACAATGGTTCACCACCACTTACTGTGATTCCGCCATCTTTACTCATATAGGCTGTATATCTTTCAATTTTCTCTACAACGTCCTTTATGTCGTAGACTGTCCCAGAATTCATATCCCATGTATCACGATTTTGGCAATATTTACATTGTAAGTGACAACCCTGCGTAAATATTACATATCTTATTCCTGGGCCATCTACAGCGCCCAATGTTTCAAAGGAATGTATTCTCATTTGATTTTTTACGTCCATCATATTTCCTCCAATTAACATAGAAACAGGGGATGGTTCTGTTTCCTTTTGGAATTTCTAGAATCGTCCCCATTTTTCTTAATTATTATATTCTTTCATGAATTGTTCTGTGTATTACATCTAATTGTTGTTCTCTTGTTAATTTTATAAAGTTAACTGCATATCCAGAAACACGTACTGTTAATTGTGGGTATTTTTCTGGATGTTCCATTGCATCCTCTAGTAATGCTCTATCAAATACATTTACATTTATGTGATGTCCTGTTTGGATAAAATATCCTTGTAACATATTTACCATATTAGTAATTTGTGTTTCTTTGTCTTTTCCTAATGTTCCAGGTGTTATTGCAAATGTATAAGAAATACCGTCTTCTGAATATTCATATGGTAGTTTTGCAATAGAGTTCATAGAAGCTAAAGCTCCGTTAACATCTCTTCCGTGTAATGGGTTTGCTCCTGGTCCGAAAGGTTCTCCTGCTCTTCTTCCATCTGGAGTATTTCCTGTTGCTTTACCGTATACAACGTTTGATGTGATTGTTAAGATTGATAATGTGTGTTTAGAATTTCTGTATGTTACGTGTTTTTGTAATTTTCTTAAGAATGTTTTTACTAAGTCTACTGCAATATTATCAACTCTGTCATCATCATTTCCGAATTTAGGAAAATCTCCTTCTACTTTATAATCTACAGCTAAACCGTCTTCATTTCTTATTACTTTTACTTTTGCATATTTTATTGCAGAAAGTGAATCTGCAACTACAGATAAACCTGCAATACCACAAGCCATAGTTCTTACTATATCTGCATCTCTATCATGTAATGCCATTTCTAATGCTTCATAAGAATATTTGTCGTGCATATAATGAATTGCATTTAATGCTTTAATATATATTTTTGCTACATAATCCATCATTTGGTCAAATTTTTCCATAACTTCATCATAATCTAGGTATTCTGAAGTGATTGGCTCAAATAATGGTGTAACTTGTTTTCCTGTCATTTCATCTTTTCCACCATTAATTGCATATAATAGTGCTTTTGCTAGGTTTGCTCTTGCTCCGAAGAATTGCATTTGTTTTCCTATCTTCATAGCAGAAACACAACAAGCTATTCCGTAGTCATCTCCAAGTGTAATTCTCATTAAATCATCATTTTCGTATTGAATTGATGATGTAGCTATAGAGATTTTTGCACAGTATCTCTTAAATGGTTCTGGTAAATTCTTTGACCATAAAACTGTTAAGTTTGGTTCTGGAGCTGATCCTAAGTTTTCTAATGTGTGTAATACTCTGTATGAGTTCTTTGTAACTAAAGTTCTTCCGTCGATTCCCATACCTCCGATGCTTTCTGTTACCCAAACTGGATCTCCACTGAATAATTCATTGTATTCTGGAGCTCTTAAGAATCTAACTAATCTTAATTTTATTATAAATTGGTCCATTAAAGATTGAGCTTCTTCCTCTGTTAAAACTCCGTTTTCTAAATCTCTTTCTATATATATGTCTAAGAATGTTGATGTTCTTCCTAAACTCATTGCTGCTCCGTTTTGGTCTTTTATTGCTGCTAAATATCCAAAATATAACCATTGTATTGCTTCTTTAGCATTAGAAGCAGGCTCTGATATATCGAATCCATAAGATTCAGCCATTTCTTTTAATTGTTTTAATGCTTTTATTTGATCTGCAACTTCTTCTCTTTCACGAATAACAGACTCTGTAAATTCATCTGTATTTAATGATGTGTCTAGTAATTTTTGTTTGTCTGCAATTAGTACATCCACACCATATAAAGCGACCCTTCTGTAGTCACCAATAATTCTTCCTCTTCCATATCCATCTGGAAGTCCTGTAATTAAGTGTGAACTTCTTGCTGCTCTAATATCTTTTGTGTATACATCGAATACACCATCGTTATGTGTTTTTCTTAAAGTATGATAAACATATTCTACTTCGTTATCAACTTTAAAACCATAACTTGCAGCTGATTTTTCTACAATTCTAATTCCTCCATTTGGCATTATTGCTCTTTTTAATGGAGCATCTGTTTGTAATCCTACAATTTCCTCTAAATCTTTATCTATATATCCTGGTGCATAGGCATTTATTCTTGAAGGTGTTTTGCAATCTGCATCTAAAACTCCTCCATTATCTCTTTCTTTTTGATATAGGTCCATTACCTCGTCCCATAATTTTTTAGATTTTTCTGAGACTCCCTTTAAAAAGCTTTCATCTCCTTCATATGGAGTATAGTTTGCTTGAATGAATCCTCTTACATCTATTTCTTTGGTCCATTCTCCATCTTTTTTAAAGCCATCCCATTGTTTAAACTTCATGATATACCTCCCATAATATATATTAGCATACCGCTTTAATCATCATAACATAAGTGATAATAGTTATCAATAAATTTTTGAAAATTTAAGAATATTTTATCGAATTCATGGAACAATAATATCAATTAATGGCTTAATATTTACCAAATAGTTTCTTCTAGGCGTTTTATTTAAATGCTATATTGAACATACTAAAATATTGGGAGGAGCATTATGGCTTTAGATTATTCTATTATTGGAGAAAGATTAAAACAAGCAAGACTTTCTAAAAATTTGACTCAAGAAAATTTAGCTGAGCAATTAGACGTTTCTGTTGCTTTCTTGAGCCGAGTAGAACGCGGACATTCACATCTTAATTTAAATAGACTAGCTCAAGTTTGTAAATTATTAGATGTTTCAGAAGGTTATATTTTATCTGGAAGTTCAGAAGATTCTAAATCATATCTTGATGAAGATTTTAAGAAAATATTAGATAAATGTTCTCCAGAAAAACAAAGACTTATTTATAATATTGCTAAAACAATAGCCGAAGATGAGAATTAATTATAATAATTCTATCATCTCCGGCATATTTTTTCCTAATGTTTTTGGTATTGCTATAATTTTAAATTTTGATATTTTTTCTCCAAATTTTATTTCTACTATATCTCCAATTTTAACTTCGTAACTAGGCTTTACCTGTTTTCCATTTACAGATATTCTTCCCATATCAGCCATTTCGTTTGCTATTGTTCTTCTTTTTATAACTCTTGCTACTTTTAAAAATTTATCTATTCTCATTTCTTATTCCTTTCCTTACTTTATTCATTTTTTTACGAAACATCCAGATTAAATTAAAATCAAATTCTTCCAAAATTTAATTAAATACTGCTAAGATGTAATAGTTGTTACCTCTACTTGGTTTAACAAGGATTAAATTTAGTTATTTAACCTATCTTCTTCTATAACATCCACAAAAAGTACCTGTATTATTTTGGTTTCCATTTTGATTATTAGAATCTAATAACCTTACTCTTCCGTTTACAGTTAATGTATTATTGTCTCCATTATCATTTCCATTATTGCAATTATTATTACAGTTATTATTACCATTATTTCTACCACTTCTTCCATTACGAGAACAACCACAATTGTTATCATCATCACAATTATTGCAATTGTTAACGCAATTTCTTATACTTCGTATAAATCTACAAATGTATTTACTAATTAATGCTGCTAAAAACGATATTATTGTATAAATTATAGCAAGTATAAAAAATAATGTACTAGAAAATATTACTGCAATTAATAGTAATATAGAAAATATAATTGAAGCAACAAGTACTGGGCAATCTAAAAGTTTTTCTAAAGCTATGGAAATTACTATTACTGCAAATGGTATTGCAAAAAATATTAATAAAACATTCATAATAATTCAAATCCTTTCACGCTTTTATCGCGATATCTTTTCTTATCTTATATATATTATGAATGTATAATTTTTTTGTTACTAATTATAGTTAACTTAAATTTTCTTATAATTAGGCAACAAACAAAGTTCTGCTATCTATCATTATTCATCATAGTTAACTTCCACTAAGTATAACCCATATGGTGGCAAGGTTTTTCCAGCATTCTGTCTGTTTTTTGATTCTATTATTCCAGTTATTTCTTCTGGTTTAATTTTTCCCAAACCTACTTCTACCAGTGTTCCAGATATTATTCTTACCATATTATATAAAAATCCATTTCCTGTAAGCTCTATATATATTCTTTCTCCTTCTTTAGTTACTTTAGCTGAATATATAGTTCTTACACTGCTTTTACTACTTGTTCCACTTGCTTTAAATGCAGAAAAATCGTGTTCACCTTCAAAATATATTGCTGCTTCTTGCATTTTTTCTAGATTTAAAGGTTGTTTAATATTATATTCTAGGTTCCTATAAATTGCACTTCCTGTTTCGGAATTATTAATTACATATCTGTATGTTTTTTGTTTGCAATTATATCTGCTATGAAATCTTTCTGGAACTTCTTCTGCCTTTTTTATGACTATGGATTTTTTTAGTCTGGAATTTATGGCTATTGCAAATTTTTCTATTGGAATATTAGAATTCGTTTTAAAATTAGCTACTTGTCCTAGCGCATGTACGCCTGCATCTGTTCTACCTGAGCCAATAATTTCTATATCTTCTTTAGTTATATCCGAAATTACCTTTTCTATATTTCCTTGAATATTTAATTTATTAGGTTGTTTTTGCCATCCGTTAAATTCTTTTCCATCATATTCAATTGTTAATTTTATATTTCTCATATTTCCCTACGTCCTTCTAGAGCTTGCAATAAAGTAATTTCATCTGTATATTCCAAATCTCCTCCGATTGGAATTCCTCTTGCAATTCTTGTAACTTTAATTCCTAAAGGTTTTATTAATTTAGACAAATACATTGCTGTTGCTTCCCCTTCTACCCTAGGATTTGTTGCTAAAATTACTTCTTTTACTTCTCCCGATTGTAGTCTTGCTAAAAGTTCTTTTATTTTTATATCATCAGGTCCTACACCATTCATTGGTGAGATTGAACCATGTAATACATGGTATACTCCTTTATATTCATGTGTTTTTTCCATTGCTATAATATCTTTTACATCTTCTACAACGCAAATAGTAGATTTATCCCTCTTAGGATTTGCGCAAATTAAACATGGGTCAGTATCAGAAATATTAAAACATATAGAACAGTATTTTAAATTTTTTCTTGCATCTTGTATAGCTTTCACAAATTCTTCTGCAACTTCATCACTGCAATTTAACATATAAAATGCAAGTCTTGTTGCTGTTTTATTTCCGATACTTGGTAATCTTTCAAAATTTTCTATTAGTTTTTCTATTGATGGTGAATATATAGACATTTCTACTCCTTACATTAATCCAGGTATATTATATTTTCCCATTTGTTGTTCTGCCAAACTATCTACTTTGCTTAATGCATCATTAACACATGTTAAAATTAAATCTTGTAACATTTCCACATCATCTGGGTCTACAATATCTTTACTTAGTTTGATTTCTTTTATTTCTTTTTTTCCGCTAACTTTTACTGTTATTGCTCCTCCACCTGCTGTACTTTCAAATTCCTTAGATGCTATTTCTGTTTGTGTTTTTTCTATATCTGCTTGCATCTTTTTAGCTTCTTTCATTAAATTATTAAGATTCATTCCTCCGAATCCTCCCATACCTCCTGGGAATCCTCCACGTCTTGACATAATTTTACCTCCTATTATTCATCTATTATATCTATCGGAATATCTAAACCTTCTACCAAATTTTCGAAATCTGATTTTTGTGGTTTAGCTTCCACTTTGTTATCTATTAATTTTACTTTCATAGTTTTTCCATAGGCCATTGATATTTCCTTAGAGATTTCATTTATATTTTCTGGCTTTTCCAAAATACCTTTTGCCAATGGGTTTAGTCCATTTTTAAAATTAATGCCTACAGTCATATCATTAATTTCTGTAATATTTGTATTTAATAAATTTGCATATAATCCCATTTTTCCTTCGGTCTTAAATTTTCCTACAATATCTTTCCAATAATTATTCTTTTTTAATTCCTCCGGTGTTAATGGTTTTCTTTCTACCTGTTTTTGTACGGGTGTGGCTTGTTTTGCAGTATTATTAGGATTTACCGCTGTTTTATTTTTTCCAGCTTGACTTAAAAAATTTTCTATCCTAAATAATCTTCTTTGCAATTCTTGTATTTCGCTGCTGCTTGCACCTGTTCCCGTAGATGCTGGTATTTGCACACTTACAGGTTGGTTTGTATCACATAATTTTATAAATCCTGCTTCTAGCATTATAGTTTTTTGTGATGACCATTTCATATCATTTTCTAAGTCTGACAATTCATAAATTAAATGCACTAATTCTTCTTTTGATGCCTTTTCAGCAAATTCTTTTAATTTCTGCTGTTCTGCTTCGCTATAAATGCCTACGTCTCCAGTTACTTTATATAATAAAACATCTTTTACATATTTTATTACTTCCCATAAAAAATTGTTTTGGTCCTTGCCTTCGCTAATTATTGTTTTTAATGTTTTTAGACAATTATCAATATCCTTTGCTAAAACACTGCCAACAATATCTTCTATAAAGCTTAGTTTTGGTATTCCTACCAACTCTTTTACTTTATCCTCATTTATTTCGTTGTCCCCATCTTGCAAACATCTTTCTAGTATGCTTAATGCATCCCTCATTGCTCCTTCAGATAAAGATGCAATAATTTTTAATGCATTTTCGTCGGCTTCTATATTACTTGATTTACATACTATTTTCAATCTTTTTACGATATTTTCTGGAGATATTTTTTTAAAATCAAATCTTTGACATCTTGATAATATAGTAGCTGGTAGTTTTTGTGGTTCCGTTGTAGCCAAAATAAATTTAACGTGTGCTGGTGGCTCTTCCAATGTTTTTAATAAAGCATTAAAAGCCCCAGTAGATAACATATGAACCTCGTCTATTATATAAACTCTATATTTAGCAAGGGTTGGTAAAAAATTAACTTCATCCCTTATTAATCTTATATCCTCTACACTATTATTAGATGCTGCATCCATTTCTACAATATCTGTTAATGAGCCATTAAGAGCTGCCTTGCAGATTTCACATTCATTACATGGTTCTCCATTTTTTGGATTTAAACAGTTAACAGCTCTAGCTAATATTTTAGCGGCTGAAGTTTTTCCTGTTCCTCTACATCCATTAAATAAATATGCATGTCCAACTCTTCCTGCTATCAACTGATTTTTTAGCGTTTTTGTAATATGTTCTTGTCCTACAATTTCATCAAAAGTTAAAGGTCTAAATTTTCTATACAAAGCTGTATATGCCATATTATCACTTCCTAATTTAAGTTTAGCCTCTCTATGGGAAGCAATTACTCCACATAAATACACTACTTATTGCTGCTTCCTTCCGGACCTGACAAGGTTCATAGCTTTTTATTGGAGATTGCCTTCCATACAAAGGCTAAACATTGTAAACTGATTTATTTATTACATCGTTATTATATATGATTTATTGCATTTTATCAAGATATTTTACATTCTTTTAAAAATAACATCGCTAAAATCTGTTTTCTCCATCTGAGATTTTCCATCTGTTTCTATGTTTCCAGTTGGTAATAATAAAGATACAGTTCCTTTATATTTTATATTTTTATTTGTTTCTATTATTATGTCAAAACTTAATTTATATTCTAAATCTTCTGGATTAACATTTCCTTTTGCAAGCAAAGTACCGTCATGCACGATTGATTCATCATTGTTTCTTACTTCGCACACATTTTGATTAACAGATCTTAATAAAATTATTCCTCCTTGGTTTGAAATTTCCAACGCGTCTAAATTATTTTCTTTAGCACCTTTATAATTTAAAGTATTATTTACTAAATGTGCATCATCTTCTGTTATTTTTCCTTCGGAATTAACTCTATATAATTTTATTTTTTCTGCTCCATTTGCTTTTTCTATATTAAAATTTTCAAATGTTATATTCTTTATATTAGTATTTTGCTTATACTCATCATTTTTTTGTATTTGAATATAAATATCATTATTTTGATTTACGCTAAAATTCCATCTGGCTCCATCTACGGGTTCTATCTCATTACCTTCCGCAGTACTTACAACTATTATTTTAGATAATTCAAATGGTAAGTTTTTTTCTCCTTCTACTTGGTATCTTAGCATTATAATTCCTGCAATAACTAAAACTATTGCTATAATTCCTAAAATAATACATACGTGAACAATCTTTTTATTTTTTAATTCACTAATTTTCAATACTTACACCTCTATCTTTTTTATTTCTGGCTCTTAATTCTTTAAAAAAATCTTGTAAGATTTCTTTGCTTTCCTCCGCCAAAATATTTTTTTCGTATTCTGGTATATGATTAAATTTATATTTAGTTAAATCTATAACAGATCCACAAGCACCAGCTTTTAAGTCTGAAACTCCATAATAAATTTTTCTTATTCTTGAATTGATAATTGCACCCATACACATTGGACAAGGCTCCATCGTTATATAAATATCGCAATCTTCCAAACGCCAAGAATCTAGTTTTTTACTTGCCTTTTCGATTGCAATAATCTCTGCATGTTTTACAGTATCTTTTTTACTTTCCTTTAAATTATGCCCTCTCGAAATAATTTTACCATCTTTAACAATTACTGCACCTACGGGAACCTCTCCTTTACTATATGCCTTATTAGCTTCCTTTAATGCTTGTTTCATAAAAAAAATTTTTTCTTCCATAGGGATTTGGGGACGGTCCTTATTTCCCTGTTCTAGAAATTAGGGAGTCTCCATTTTCCTCCTTTTCTTTTTGGTGCACTTAGCTGGATTCGAACCAGCGGCCTCTCCCTTAGGAGGGGAGCGCTCTATCCACCTGAGCTATAAGTGCATAATTTTTGGTACTGTGTTATTATATCAAGATTATTAGTTTTTTTCAAGCTAACGAACTACGAAATTATGAAACTATTGAATTTTGTCGCTTTTTCCGGTATAATAAAATAACTTAATCAACTTGCTCCGGAAAAATCTAACGATTTTTCTTACGCAATGACAAAAATTAGAAGGGATTTCATTATGCAAAAAATATTAGGTTCAATGAGAAAAGCAATAGAAGAATTTCATATGATAGATGAAGGCGACAAAATAGCAGTAGCATTATCCGGAGGTAAAGACTCCGTTACATTATTAATGGCACTTAAAAATTTGCAAAGATTTTATCCTAAAAAATTCGACTTAATGGCAATAACAGTTAATCCTGGTTTCGAATTTTTTGATGTAAGCTTATTACAAAATCTTTGTAAAGATTTAGATGTAGAATTAGATGTTGTAGATAGTTATATAAAAGAAATTGTATTTGATATTAGGAAGGAAAAAAATCCTTGTTCACTTTGCGCAAATCTACGACGTGGCATTTTAAATACTACTGCAATCAAACATGGATGTAATAAAATCGCTTTAGGTCATAACGAAGATGATGTTTTAGAAACATTTCTTATGAATATTTTGTATACAGGCAATATTTCTACCTTTGCACCAACATCATATATGGATAGGTCTAAAATGACACTAATTAGACCTTTAATATATATTAGCGAAAAACAAACTCGTAGTTTTATAAAAAATAACAATATTACTATTATGCCAAAAGCTTGTCCAATGGATGGTAATTCTAAACGTGAAGACATAAAAAAATTATTATATGATTTAAGTAAGCAAATCCCTCATGTTAGAGCTAATATGTATGGTGCAATAAAACGAAGTAAAATTAAAGGTTGGAATATATAATTTAATTATAGTTTAATTTGATTGTAGTTTTTTATTATTTAGTTCATTAAATTATTCTTAAAGTGCTGTTATACTTAATATAAATTTTTTAGGAGGATAGCACATGGATTTAAAAGAAGCAAATAAAATTATTGGTAGTACTTACAAACAAATTAGAAAAAGTAAAAGATTTACACAAGAAGAAGTAGCTGAAAAAAGTGATTTAACACCAGAATATTTATCAAAATTTGAAAATGGTAAATATAACGCAAGTATTTATAATATTATCTTGCTTTGTAAAGCTATTGATACCAATCCAACACAATTGTTTAATCAATTCTTCGATGATGATTCAGATGCTATTGTTACGACTATAACAGATGAATTAAAGGATATGAGCGTTTCAGACCAAAAACTAATCTTGGATTTAATCAGGAGAATGAAAAAATAAAGCCAATATTTTTATATTGACTTTATTTTTTGCTTTATTTTATTTTTTTATTATTTCGTTTAAATCTTCTTTTAATTTTTTTACTTTATCTTCAGAATCTTTTAAACTTGTTCCTTTAACCCCAACATAGAATTTAATTTTAGGTTCTGTTCCAGAAGGTCTTACACATACCCAAGAATCATTTTCAAGATCAAAATAAAGTACATTTGATACAGGTAATCCTGTTACCGTTTCTTCTTTTGTTTTCATGTCTATTATTTTTCCTGTTTTATAATCTCTAAATTTCTCTACTGTGTAATCTCCTATTTTTGTAGGAACATTATTTCTTAGGTTATCCATCATTTCTTGTATTTGTTTTGCACCGCTAGCACCTTCCAATGTTAAAGATAATAAATCTTCTTTAAAGTATCCATATTTTTCATAAATATTAATCATTTGATCCCATAAAGTTAAACCTTTATCTTTATAATATGATGCTGCTTCGCAAAGTGCCATTACCGCTGCAATACCATCTTTATCCCTAGCATGTGTTCCTATTAAGCAACCATAACTTTCCTCGAATCCGAATAAGTATGTATGTTCATGTGTTTGTTCAAATAATTTTATTTGCTCTCCAATATATTTAAATCCTGTTAAAACCTCTATTAATCCTATATTATAATTTTTAGCAATACTGTCTGCTAAATTAGAAGAAACAATTGTCTTTATTAATACACCATTTGATGGAATCATATTTCTTTCTTGTTTTTGTGATAATTCATATTCTGCTATTAGTAGTCCAGACATATTACCTGTAAATGATTTATATTCTCCTGTTTTAGAATCTTTTGCGTATACCCCTAATCTATCAGCATCTGGGTCCGTTGCTAAAACTATGTCTGCATCCTTTTCTTTTGCTAAATCTAATGCTAATTTAAATGCTTTTGGGTCTTCTGGATTTGGATAATCTACTGTTGGAAAATCTCCATCTGGTAATTCTTGTTCTTTTACTACATATACATTTTCAAATCCTAATCTTTTTAAAATAGTTCTTACTGGCTTATTTCCTGTTCCATGTAATGGAGTATAAACTATTTTTAAATCTTTTTGTTTTTTAATTACATCTGGATTTAAAACAAGTTTTTCTAGAACATCCATATATTTGTCATCTATTTCTTTTCCAACTACATTAAATAGTCCTTTGCTTTCAGCTTCTTCTTGAGAAATCTTTTTTATGCTACCATAATCTTCTACTTTTTTTACTTCTTCTATTATTCCTTTATCTACAGGAGGAACTATTTGTGCACCATCTTCCCAATAAACTTTGTATCCGTTATATTTTGGTGGATTATGACTTGCTGTTATCATAATTCCGGCAATACAATTTAATTCTCTTACAGAATAAGATAATTCTGGTACTGGTCTTAACTCATCAAATAAATATGTTTTTATACCATTTGCATTTAATATTAATGCAGCTTCCTTACTAAATTCTGGTGACATATGTCTTGAGTCGAAAGCTATAACAACACCTCTATCTTCACCATGTTGTTTAATTATGTAATTTGCTAATCCTTGTGTAGCTTTTCCTACAGTATAGATATTCATTCTATTTGTTCCAGCACCGATTACTCCTCTTAATCCTGCTGTTCCAAATTCTAATTCTTTATAAAATCTATCTTCAATTTCTTTATTATCATCTTTAATTGCCATTAATTCTTTCTTTGTGTCTTCATCGAAAGCATCACTTGTACACCATTTTTTATATTCATTTAAATATTCCATTTTTTCCTCCTTTTTTAAACGCAAAAATGGGCTATGATAGCCCATTTTATTTGTCTCTATATTTTTTCATCTTATTTTGCAGAATTTTTATGAAAATTTATATATAATTCTCTTGCTGTTTCTGGGCTATCTACACCTTCTGCATTTTTTACAGGTGCAAATTCATCTTCTCTTTTAACTCTCATTATTGCCATACTTTCCATACTTTGGAATGCATCAAATATAAATGTTTCAAATTTATATGCATTTGGCTTATCAGCTACAACTAATTCACCTTTACTATTTATGTAATTAGCTTTTTTAAAAGCTTCGTGATATGGTAATTTGTTAGCTGCAATTTCATTTACTCTTTTTATGTTGAATAAATTACAATTTATATGAGATTCTCCAAAAACTAATTCCCCATTTTCATCTCTTTTATTGCTCATTTCTTCTGAAATTTCTGTATATTCTACTACGCTTGGTTTTCCATTTCTTTTACAGAATACTCCAACTCTTTCTTCTGGTCTTGCTTTAACAACAGACTTTCCTGCTGCCATACATTTTCTTGTTTCTGCAACAGCAACAAAAATTGGATCTACCATATTAACTAAAGGATTATCTACAGGTCCTATAAATACCCATTCTATTTTCCTTTTGTTCATATCTTCTAGTGCTCCACTTTTTAGCATAGATTCGAAAACTCCACCATGTCCATCTGCTGCTAATTTTAGAAATCCTTGCTCATTTACTAATATTTTTCCTTCTGTATCTATCATTGGTAATTCACCTTGAATGAAAAATATTACGTCATTTTTTGGATATCCAAAATAATCATGGTCTTCAAAGAACTTAACTGTTTGTGCATTGTTTTCATGACTTGTCATAATATACCAAGGAATTGTAATACCATATTTTTTATTTGCTTCTTTAATAGGTTTACATATAAGTTCGAATAAAGACTCATGTGTATCTAATCCTATATCGAATGTTCCTTTTGGTCCATTATAACCAAGTCTTGTTCCTTGACCTCCTGCTAATGTTAGAACTGCTAATTTACCATCTTTTATAGCTTGGTCTCCTATTTTTTCTAGTTTTTCGTATTCTTCTTTTGATAATTTGCTCTTATCTACGTAGTCCACAGGTTCAATAACATCATCCCCCATCTCTACGCCTTTTTTAGTTTGCTCATATAATTTATTTATTAAATCAAAATCTACATTTAAAATTTGATCTAATAATTTTTCTTTACCTTTCTCATCCAATTTATCGTAGCAAACTAGCAATTGTTCTTGATTGTTTTTCTTTAGTATTTCTTTTACTTTTTCGTATTTTTCCATAAAATCTGCCTCTCTTAATTTTATATTATCATAAATGACATTTCTATCTTATAATATAAAAATTTTTTCGTCAATATCTACGGATTTATATTTTTTATGCCTTCTTTTTTTCTCTTATATTTTCTCTTACATATTCAGGAAAGATTTCTTCTATTTCGTGTTCTCCAGAAGTATTAAGTATTTTATCCGTATTATTTAATATATCAATGATATTTTTATTAAATTCTACAATGTCATAACAATTTATTAAAACTATTTCTTCATCTTTTTCACCTTTTTTTAATTTTTTTATTTGTTTATTCATTTCTCTAACATATTTTTCATTTCCATTTATAATTATATATTTTTTACTATGATTATTAATTCGTTTTTCCAAGTTTTTGCAATCTTTTATTGTTTTTGATTTCCAATCAATACTATTTATTTTGTCTTTTAGTTCTTGTTTTAAATTTAATCTTGATAATAGTAGTTGTACGGTTTTTTCTAGACTTTTTTGTAATACTGTATATATTTCGCCTTCCTCCTTAATTATTTTTTCCATATATGGAAGTAACATCGTTATTAAATGTACTTCATTAACATAGAAACTAGACATCCTTTTAAAACTTTTTTCATAATACATAGTATCCCTCCAATATTTTTGGCTACTTACAAATTTTACCATTTGATGTTTTTAATGTCAATATTTTCCATTTCTGTTTTTGGAAATTTCATCGACAAATATTTTAATTTTATATTCTTACGTATATTTTTTTAATTTTTGTTCATATTCCTAGTATACCAATATTTCAGGAGGTTATATTTATGAAGAAAAAACTAATCTTTATCTTTACCATAGTTGTATTAATATTTTTTTATGTTTTTTTACTTTCAGTTAACTATGTAAAAGCTGTATCTTACAATTTATCGGATAGTGTTTTTAGATTACATATTATTGCTAATAGTGATTCTGAAAATGACCAAAATCTAAAGCTTAAAGTAAGAGATAATGTAATTGAATATATGAATACATTAACTTCTAATTGTTCTAACAAAGCAGATGTAATATCTATTGTTTCAGATAATTTGGATAATTTTAAAAATATTGCATTAAATACCATTAAAGAAAACGGTTATAATTACGATGTTAATATAGAAGTTGGAAACTTTTATTTCCCTACAAAAACATATGGTGACATATCTTTTCCCTCTGGAAATTATGATGCACTTAAAATAGAAATAGGTCAAGCAGTTGGACAAAATTGGTGGTGTGTTTTATTCCCTCCTCTTTGTTTTGTTAATTCTACAACAGGTATTGTTCCAGAAGATTCTAAAGAAGAACTAAAAGAAAATATTACTTCCGAAGGTTATAAAATAATTAGCGAAGGAAATACAAATGAAACTGGTGAACCTGATATAAAAATAAAATTCAAATTAATCGAATTTTTTAATAATTTAGAAAATTAAGAGAATTATTTATGTATAATTGGTTGTCAACATCTACATTTTATGTTATATTTTATTAGGTATTCAGTTAAAAAAAACGTGATGGAGGTAATCAATTTGGATAAATTAATAATAACAGGGGGCACACCTTTAAGAGGCGAGGTTACAATTAGTGGCGCTAAAAATGCTGCTATAGCAATATTACCAGCAACGCTTTTAATTAATGGTACTTGTACAATCGAAAATGTACCTAATATAAGTGATGTAAAAATATCTTGTAAAATATTAGAAGAATTAGGTGCAAAAGTAACATGGACTGATAAAAATACTTTGGAAATCGATTCAAGTAATATTACTTCTACTCATGCTCCATTAGATCTTACTAGAAAGTTTAGAGCATCTTATTATTTAATTGGTGCTTTACTTGGAAGATTTAAAAATGTTGAAGTTGGATTACCTGGTGGATGTAATTTAGGTCCAAGACCTATAGACCAACATATAAAAGGATTTGAAGCCTTAGGAGCTAAAGTTGATGTTTCTCAAGGTAAAATTCAAGCTAAAGCAAAGAAATTAATTGGAACTCCAATTTACTTAGACGTGGTATCTGTTGGAGCAACAATAAATATAATGTTATCAGCAGTTCTTGCTGAGGGTACAACTACAATAGATAATGCAGCCAAAGAACCTCATATTGTTGACGTTGCTAACTTCTTAAACACTATGGGGGCAGATATTCGTGGAGCTGGTACAGATGTTATAAAAATAAACGGAGTTAAGGCTTTACACGGAAATGCTACATATTCAGTAGTTCCAGACCAAATAGAAGCAGGAACATTTATGTTAGCTGCTGTAGCTTCTAAGGGAGATATAACAATTAAGAATTGTATTACAAAGCACTTAGAATGTGTAACAGCAAAAATATTAGAGATTGGTGCACATGTAGAAGATATAGATGGTGATACTTTAAGAGTATGGGCAACAAAAAGACCAAATAAAGCTACTATAAAAACAGCACCATATCCTGGTTTCCCTACAGATTTACAACCTCAAATGGGAGTTGTTTTATCTATAGCTAACGGAACAAGTATAATTAATGAAAGTATTTGGGAATCAAGATTCCAATATACTGCAGAATTAAACAAAATGGGAGCTAATATAACAGCTTCTGGTAAATCTGCTGTATTCCAAGGAGTAAATGAGTTATCTGCTGCTCCTGTATATTCTACAGATTTACGTGCTGGTGCTGCATTAATAATTGCAGGTGCCATAGCTAAAGGAAAAACTGAAGTTTATAATTTGGAACATATAGATAGAGGTTACGAAAATATAGAAAATAAATTCAGAAATTTAGGAGCAAAAATAGAAAGAGTTTCTGAATAAGCAAAGGATGAATAAAATGTTACATTTTAGAAGTTTATATAGTGGCAGTACAGGGAATAGTCTTTTTGTAGAAAGTGAAAATACTAAAATATTGGTAGATAGTGGAGTTAGTTTGAAAAAATTAACTTCTGCTTTATCTTCTAATGATATTTCACTTGATGATATAGATGCAATTATCGTTACACATGAACACTCAGACCATGTACAAAGTTTAGGAATGGTATCTTCTAAATTTAATATACCTGTATACGCAAATGAAAAAACTTGGGATGCAATGCCAAAACAAAAAGATAGAATATCAGATACTAATCAAAAACTTTTTAAATCATATGAGAAATTCGAAATTGGTGATTTAATAATAGATCCTTTTTCTATTCCACATGATGCTGCAGACCCTTGTGGTTTTAATATTACAAATAATAATGAAAAAATTAGTATTGCTACAGATATTGGACATATGACTAAATCTATTGTAGATAAATTAGATGGTAGTTCTTTTATATTACTAGAATCTAATTATGACCCAGAAATTTTAAAATCTGGAAAATACCCATATTATTTAAAAACAAGAATTCTAGGTCCTAATGGTCATTTACCAAACGAAATGGCTGGAAAAACTATTGCTTATTTACTAAAAGGTTCTTTAAAAGAAGTTATGCTTGGACACTTAAGTAAAGAAAACAATTTCCCAGAATTAGCATATCAAACAGTTGTAGATGAATTAATACATAGTAATTTTGATGAAAATTCTATTAGAGTATCTGTTGCAAATAGAAACGAGCCTAGTAAAATAGTTACGGTTTCTTAAATTTCGCACTATTGGAATATACTAAACGAATCCAATTAAGCAAAAAGGAGTTTTAACATGTTATTCATAAATATAGTTTGTATTGGAAAAATTAAAGAAAACTTTTTTAAAGATGCTATAAATGAATATTCAAAAAGATTATCTAAATATTGTAATTTAAACATTATAGAACTTCCTGATGAGAAAATACCATCTAAAGTAAACGATAAAATAATTGAAAATATTAAAAATACTGAAGGTAAAAAAATATTAGACCATTTAAAAAAAGATTCTTATATAATATGTTTAGATTTACATGGAAAACAATTTTCCTCTGAAGAATTTTCTTCTAAACTTGATTCTATCGCTCTAAACTACAATAGTTCTATTACATTTATTATTGGTGGAACTTTAGGAATATCAAATGAAGTTTTGAATTCTGCAAATGAAAAAATTTGCTTTTCCAAAATGACATTTCCACACCAATTAATACGTATATTTTTATTAGAACAATTATTTAGAGCATTTAAAATTTCTAATAATGAAACTTATCATTGGTAATTATATGGGGGCTACAGAAGGAACATTATATTATTTTTTACTTACATTATATTTAACCGATTGGGGGAGCTATAATAATTATATACAGATAAAAAATTGCTCCTTCTGTAAGATTATTAACTGTTATTAATTTCTTTTTGGATTTTTTTAGAAATAATTTTTTGAATAATTTGTTTTATAAAAAAATAAATTGAAATAAAAATTAATATTTTAAAAATCATATTTCCTCTTTGAATTAATTTTTTATTATCTTACTCTCTTTTATATTCTTTGTCAACAAAAACTCTTCGACAAATTTCTACATATAACTACATTTGAACAATTAATATAATCCTTTAATACCCACTAAAAATTATTATTGCAGTTGCTACACCAACAAAGTTTGCAATTAATGATGAAACCAAGGTAAATCTTATTTTCTTTACACCTATAGAGCTTGTATATAATGCAATTGTATAAAAGGTTGTTTCCGTTGCACCCATTATTGTTGAAGCAATTAGTCCTATTTTACTATCAACTCCATTTTCTTGCATTATATTTGTTGCAATTCCCATAGAAGCACTACCAGAAATTGGCCTTAAAATTGCAAGTGGCATTATTTCTACTGGTATATTAAATATCTTTAACACTGGAGAAATTAAATTTATAATGTAATCTATTATTCCAGAACTTTTTAGCATGTTAATTGCTAAAAAAATCGCCAATAAGGTTGGAAAAATTTTTATAACTATTTCTATTCCGCTCTTAACACCATTCATAAATATATCATAAACGTTCTTTTTTTCTATTACTCCATAAGCTACAACAAAAACAATTACAAATGGAATTATTATTGTAGAAATATAATTTATAACTTTCATTAATGAACACCCTTTTTAGATAAAATTTTAACCGAACCTATTCCTGCTATTGCTGCGGTAATTGTAGCAATCCAAACCGGCAGTATTATACTTGATGGATTGCTAGAGCCGAAGAGAACTCCTTATCGCAATTACAGTCGTTGGAATTACTTGTATAGAAGCAGTATTTAAAACAATGAACATTATCATTGAGTTTGATAATTCTTCCTTATTTGTATTTTCCTCCTGTAATGATTTTATTGCTCTTAATCCTAATGGAGTTGCTGCATTACCTAAGCCTAATAAATTTGCGACAATATTCATAGATATTTCTTCGTAGGCTTTATTTTCCTTTTTTATATCCGGAAAAAGGAATCTCATAATTGGAGATAAACATTTTGTTATTTTATTAATTAACGTAGTTTCTTTAATAATCTCCATTACCCCGTTCCACATGCACATAACACCAATAAAGCTTAATATCATTTCAACTGTTTGCTCACATGATTCAAATACAGAATTATTTAATTCATTCATATTAAAATTTAAAATTGCATATATAAATGAAACAATGATAAATCCTGGCCATAATTTATTTAGCATTATAATTCCTCCATATTTTATTTTATTAAACACCTTAACAAATATTCCCAAAATTAGGAAATTGCACTACCTTAAAAATCTTTGATTTTTCTATGTTGTACATTATTTTTAGAAAGTCAAAAAAACTTCTTAAATTATTGACCAAAAACGATTTATATGATATTATTATAGTATAATTTGTCGTTTATTTTGATTAGGGAGGATTGTAAATGAAAGCAACGGGAATTGTAAGAAGAGTTGATGAATTAGGAAGAGTTGTTATTCCTATAGAATTAAGAAATAAGTTTGACATAAAAGAAAAAGATCCAATCGAAATATATGTTGACGGATCTTCTATAGTTCTTAAAAAATATGAACCTAATTGTGTTTTTTGTGGAAGTACAAAAAAATTAACTGAATACAAAGGAAAATTAGTTTGCTCTAAATGTATAGAAAATCTTTCTAAAACTGAAGAAAAATAATTTAAATATTACATATATTAAAAGATTGTAACTGTTGTTACAATCTTTTATTTATTATATGAACTTTTGATAAATCTCATTCTTAGGAACTCCCCTATCTTTTGCGATTTTCTTTATTATTTCTTTTTTATCCAATCCCATATTTTCATAATATTTATAATGTTCTTCTAAAGATAATTCATTTAATTCGTTTTCTTTATTGTCAGGCTCCTCATTATCTTCATCAATTATTATTACATATTCTCCCTTTGGAGAATTTATTTTTTCTTGAACTTCTTTAATTGTTCCTCTAATAAATTCTTCGTGTATTTTAGTTAATTCTCTTGCTAAAACAATCTTTCTATTTCCCACATAATCTTCTAAATCTTTTAAAGTATTTAATATTTTATGTGGTGCTTCGTATAAAATAATTGTATTTCTATTATTTTTTATTTGTTCTAATTCTTTATTTCTAAGCTTTTTATTAATGGATAAAAATCCGTAAAAAGTAAAACTCCTTGTGTTTACACCTGCTGCCATTAAAGCTGTTATAATGGCACAAGCCCCAGGAATTGGAATTACTTCTATATTTCTTTCTAATGCTTTCTTTACAATCACTTCTCCCGGGTCAGAAATAATAGGTGTTCCTGCATCAGATATTAATGCAATATTATTACCTTCTTCTATTTTATCTAAAATACCATCTGTTCTTTCTTCCTCATTATGTCTGTGATAACTAATTAGCGGTTTAGATATTTCCAAATGATTTAATAATTTTAAAGAATGTCTGGTATCCTCCGCAATTATTATATCTACATTTTTTAAAGTATTAATAGCTCTTAAGGTTATATCGTCCAGATTTCCTATTGGCGTTGCTACTACATATAATTTTCCCTTCATTTTTCCTCCTATTATTTTTTATTATATATTTCTAAAATCTCATCAGTATAATTGTTGTCATTTTTATAAACAATTAATGGCTTTTCTATTTCTAAAAATGGCCTTGCATTTTTTATTCCTTTAATTAAAATTAAATTTGGTTTGTTATTTATTTTAGGATAAACAAGTCTTAATTTTTTTGGTTCTATTTTATATTTTCTAAACAAACTTATAATATCCGCTAATCTTTCTGGTCTATTGACCATATAAAAAGCTCCCTTATCCTTTAGCACTTTACTTCCCTTGGCAATAAAGTCTTCTAAATTAGCTGTAATTTCGTGTCTAGATATTAATTTGTTCATATTTTCATTTTTTACACCACTATCTTTCCTTTTGTATGGTGGATTTGTAACAATTGCATTAATAGAATTATTTTCTAAATAATTTTCTATATTTTTTATATTGTCATTTATTATCTCTATTTTATCTTGCAGATTATTCATTTCTACACTACGCTTTGCCATCTCAGCAATTTCTTGCTGTACTTCTAATGCAAAGATTTTTTTACATTCTGTTTTTTTAGATAATAAAATACTAATAATTCCCGTACCTGTACCAATATCCAATATTGTACTATCCTTTTTTATTTCTTTTGCAAAATCACTTAATAAAATACTATCCATTCCAAAGCAAAAATAATTCTCGTTTTGTATTATTTTTAGTCCCTTATATTCTAAATCATCTATTCTTTCATTTTCTTTTAATTTCATTTTTATTCCTCAACATAATTAATTTCATTGCATATTATATAATATATAGTAACTTTTTTCAAATATGGAGGCCAGATATGAATAATAATAAAAATAAAATAATCGATAAAAAAAATAATATTATTTGTTCACTTTATCAAGTAGAAAACTTTTTAAATAAATTTACTATCTTATTAAAGACTAAGAATTTCGCAGATTTCATAAGAAAAAATCAATAGTCTTCCCTTGCAAAAGTTTTTTCAAAATTTATTCCTTCGTCTTTAAAGCATTTATTTTCTTCTCCATCAATTAATATTTTTACGGAATTAACTTCGTTCAATTCTGTAACTGTTTTTACAATTGTTTCTATAATTTTATTTTCAGCATCTTTTCCTTCTGGTGCATTGTCTATAAATTCGTGTGAAAAATCTATATTTAAGGTATCTCCATTTAATTCTACATTATTAATTTTTGTGTTATCCGGTATAGCTTTTGTTAATTTTTCATTTTTTGGACCTTCAATTAATTGCTCTAATAAATATTTATATGGATTATCTATTAGTAAATTTGTGCTTATAGTTCTTGCTTCTGGATTAATTTCTCCACTTTCTTTATTTATAAAATATAACGAAATAATAGTATTTCTTAATTGTTCATCACTTACTTCCTCCTGTGGTACATACTCCTCAATTATCTCATTTTGTGTATCTTTTTTATTTACATTAAAATAATATATTACTCCTCCTAAAATGACTACTAATAATATTAAGAAAAATACTATAATAAAACCTTCTTTCTTTTTCATTTAATCCCTCCTTTTGTTTGATTAATTATTATGTGAGACAAGTAAAAAAAAGAACTTCTCTTTTTTAATTTTTTTTAATTTAGTTCTAATTCCTGTAATCTAGTATAATACTTAAAAAGGGGCATTATTTCCAATTTCTGCAATTTGACAAAAGTCCCTTTTCCGTATAAAATTAGCTTGTGAGATTATGCTTTTATAAAGCTATGAAAGGAGAAATTTATGGAAAATATACTTCATGTTGGTTTAGACGTTGGGTCAACAACAGTAAAAATTGTAGTTATAGATTCTAATAAAAAAGAAATATATTCTGATTACACAAGACATTATTCAGATACAAAAAATACTGTTTGTAATGTCTTAGAAGATCTTGCAAAAAGATTTCCAAATAGCAAATTTACAATTGCTCTTACTGGTTCAGGAGCTATGTCTGCAGCTACATTCTTAGGGCTACCTTTTATACAAGAAGTTGTAGCTTGTAAAAGAGCTGTTGAGAAATTTATACCTCAAACAGATGTAGTAATTGAATTAGGTGGAGAAGATGCAAAAATAATCTACTTTGACCAATCCGTTGAGCAAAGAATGAATGGAACTTGTGCCGGAGGTACTGGTGCCTTTCTAGATCAAATGGCATCTTTATTAGATACGGATACAGCAGGACTTAACGAACTTGCCAAAGATTATACAACAATCTATCCAATAGCATCACGTTGTGGAGTTTTTGCTAAAACTGATGTACAACCTTTAATAAACGATGGTGCTGAAAAATCTGATATTGCTGCTTCAATTTTTCAAGCAGTAGTAAATCAAACTATTAGTGGTCTTGCTTGTGGTAGACCAATTAGGGGAACCGTAGCATTCCTAGGAGGACCTTTAAATTATCTTCCAGAATTAAGAAAGAGATTTATAGAAACTCTTCACTTAAAACCAGATGAAATAGTTGTACCAAACGAAGCTCATTTATTAGTAGCTAAAGGTGCTTGTTTAGATGCTTTCGATAATGAGCCAATTACTGTGGATGAATTAAAAGAAAAAATACATAATTTAAGAATATCTCATGATAATACAACTAATCCTGTAGAGCCTCTTTTCAATTCTGATGAAGAATACCAAGAATTTAAGAAAAGACACGAAAAAGCTAAAGTTCATAGAAAAGATTTAAAAGACTTTAAAGGAGATTGTTTTATAGGTATAGACGCAGGTTCTACTACAACAAAATTAGTTTTAATTGATAATGAAGATAATTTATTATATTCACTATACGATAGCAACGAAGGAAATCCTTTAAAAAGTGTTATGAAGATGTTAAAAGAACTTTATTCAGTACTACCAGAAAAAGCTAAAATAAGATTTAGTGGTGTTACTGGATATGGAGAACAATTAATTCAAACAGCTTTAAATGTGGATTTAAATGAAATAGAAACAATTGCACATTATACAGCTGCAAAAAAATTCCAACCAGACGTTACTAGTATTGTAGATATTGGTGGTCAAGACATGAAATATATTAAACTAAAAAATGGTGCTATCGATAATATAATGCTTAACGAAGCTTGTTCTTCTGGATGTGGTTCTTTTATAGAAACTTTTGCAAAAAGCTTAAACCTTTCTATAGAAAAATTTGTTGAGGAAGCAATACTTTCTAAAAGACCTGTAGACTTAGGTTCAAGATGTACAGTATTTATGAACTCAAAAATTAAACAAGCTCAAAAAGAAGGCTATAGTGTAGGAGATATCTCTGCAGGACTTTCTTATTCAGTTATTAAAAACGCTATTCAAAAAGTTATGAAAGTTAGGGATGTAAGCACTTTAGGTGACCACATTGTAGTACAAGGAGGAACTTTCTATAACGATGCTGTATTAAGAGCATTCGAGAAGATTGTAGGTAAAGAGGTTGTAAGACCAGACATATCTGGATTGATGGGAGCTTATGGTGTTGCTATTTTAGCAAGACAACAATATGAATCTAATTTTGATATGGAATATTATTCTACAATTGCTAAAGAGGAAGACATAGATAAATTAGAAATTAAAGTTACACATGCTCGTTGTAATAGATGTGAAAACCACTGCTTATTAACTATTAATACTTTTAATAATGGACATAGACATATATCTGGAAACCGTTGTGAAAAAGGTGCTGGAATAGTTACTGGACATAGTGATTTACCAAATCTAATTAAATATAAACAAGAAAGACTATTTAATTACTATAAACCATTAGATGAGAAAGATGCACCTAGAGGTACAATTGGTATTCCTAGAGTTTTAAATATGTATGAAGATTACCCATTCTGGTTTACATTCTTTACATCTTTAGGATTTAGGGTAATAGTTTCTGAAAAAAGTACTAGAAAAACTTACGAAAAGGGAATGGAATCTATGCCATCAGAATCAGTTTGCTATCCAGCAAAACTATCTCATGGTCATGTAATAAGTTTAATACAAAATGGAATTAAAACAATATTCTATCCTTGTATGCCTTATTCAAGAAAAGAATATGAAAAAGCAGACAATCATTACAATTGTCCAATAGTAATTTCATATTCTGAGGTATTAAAAAATAATGTAGAAGAACTAAAAGACCCAAGTATTAAATTCCTAAATCCATTCTTACCATTTGATGCTAAGAATTTAACAAAGAGAATTTTGGAATTGAATGAATTTAAAGAATATAACTTTAATAAGAAAGAATTAATGGAAGCAGCTAAAAAAGCTGAAGATGAATATCAACATTTTAAACAAGATATTTTCCAAAAAGGTCAAGAAGCTCTTGAATATATGGATAAACATCATACAAAAGGAATTGTACTTGCAGGTAGACCTTATCATTCTGACCCAGAAATAAATCATGGTATAGATACATTAATCACAAGTCTTGGTTTATGTGTCTTAACAGAAGATAGTGTTGCAAATCAGACTGAAGCAAAACGTCCTTTAAGAGTTGTTGACCAATGGGTATTCCACGCTAGACTATATGCTGCCGCTGAATTTGTAGGACATCACGATAATCTAGAATTAATACAATTAAATTCATTTGGTTGTGGTGTAGATGCTGTAACAACAGACCAAGTAGAAGAAATACTATCTAGTTACGGAAAAATGTATACATTAATAAAAATAGACGAAGTAAATAACTTAGGCGCTGTTAGAATCCGTATTCGTTCTTTACTAGCTAGTATGAAAAAAAGAGAAGCATTAAAAAAGGATGAATCAGATGATGGCAACTACGGAATAAATAAAAAGATATTTACAAAGGAAATGAAAAAAGATTATACAATTCTTTGTCCTCAAATGGCTCCAATACATTTCGAATTATTGGAAACAGCAATGAGAACAGCAGGATATAACTTAGTATTATTAAGAGAATTTACTCAAAAAACTGTTGAAACAGGATTAAAATATGTTAATAATGATGCTTGTTATCCATCAATATTAGTTACTGGACAAATGATAGAAGCTTTGGAATCTGGTAAATATGATCCAAACAAAACTGCTTTAATAATGTCACAAACTGGTGGTGGATGTAGAGCAACAAATTACATAGGATTTATAAGGAAAGCCCTTAAGGATGCAGGATATCCAAACATTCCAGTTATCTCATTTAATGTAGTTGGAATGGAAAAAGTACCAGGATTTAAATTAACTATTCCTTTATTAGAAAAATTATTAAGAGGTGTTCTATATGGTGATTTATTACAAAAAATGCTAACCAAAAATAGAGCATATGAAAAAAATAAAGGAGAAACTCAAGCTTTATTCGATAAATGGATGAATAAATGCAAAGAAATACTTAAAAATGGAAATAGTAAAGAATTTAAACAAAGTATCTATGATATAGTTGATGACTTTGAGAAAATAGAATTAGATACATCTGTTGTAAAACCTAAAGTTGGAATTGTTGGAGAAGTTTTAATAAAATATCATCCTTTTGGAAACAATTTCGTTGCAGACTTATTAGAAAAAGAAGGAGCAGAAGTTGTACTTCCAGATTTTATGGGATTCATTAAATTTATGGCAACACATAAAGTTACATTTAATAGTTTACTAAAAACAAATCCAATTGTTTCAAAAATATCAAAAGCAGCTATTAGCTTAATTGATATATTAGAAAAAGATTCTAAAGAAGCATTAGCTAAATCTAAGAAAGGATATTTACCACCATGTGATATTTGGCACCTAGAAGATACTGTTAAAAATATTTTATCTATAGGAAATCAAACTGGTGAAGGTTGGTTCTTAACAGCTGAAATGATTGAATATATAGAACATGGAATTCCAAACATTATATGTGTTCAACCATTTGCTTGCCTACCTAACCATGTTGTTGGAAAAGGTGTTATTAAAACAATAAGAGAACAATATCCTAATGCAAACATTTCTCCAGTTGATTATGACCCAGGAGCTAGTGAGTCTAACCAAACAAACAGAATTAAATTATTAATGACTGTTGCAAAAGATAATTTGAAGAGAGAAATGCAAGAAAAGAAAGCAGTAGAAAATGAAAACAAACAAACACAGGAACCAAATAAAACAGCAAAAGATTCTGAAAAGGTTCATGAAAATGTTAATATAAATAATTAATTTAATAATTATTTAATTTAAAAAATAAAAGTGCATTTTAAATATTAATAAAATAATATTTAAATGCACTTTTATTTAATTAATTTATTATTATTATTTTATTTATTATTTAATTTTTATTATTTTATTTATTATTTATTTTATTTTTAATTTATTATTTTTTTAAATTTTATTTATAAAAAAATAATTGATACTATTAAACAAAAATAGTACCAATTATCTATAAAGCTAAAATTACTCTTGTTCATACTAATAAAAATAATATTTAAACCTATTAAATATTACTATTTAACTAAGCCTAATACCACCAATATTAATAATTCACTCGAATATGAAAACACCCTTACTAGCTATATTCTTCCCTAAGGGAATATTAATAACCATTCAGATATCAACATACTCTTATCTTGAATATAATACCTATAATTTAACCCTTAAAATAAGAGCTTACATACAAATATTATACTCTTAATGCCAGCATAATATAACCAAATAATTAGCTATATCACACCAAACATTTCGAATATAAAGAACCATATATAAAATAGCCCTTTACACTCTTCGATTAAATAATATTAACCTTATACTATTAATATGTACAATTTAATTTTTTTTATACATTTTTTATAATATTATTTATTTAAATTAAATAATTTTAATTTGTTTTTTTATAATTACTTTTTATATTATTATTTGTTTATTTTTATTATTTAATATTTAAATTTAATTAATAATTTTTAATTAATTTATTTTTTATACTAATATTTAAATAATTATTTATTTTAATTTAATAAATATAATTATTTAAATTTAATTTTTATTTATTTAAAAATATTATTTTATTATTTAATATATTTTTATTAATTATTAAATTAATTTCTTTCTATTTTTTTTTTATAAATAATATTAATTTATTTATTATTTATTTTTTATTTTTTATATTAAATAATAATATTCTTATTTTTTAATTAGATCTTAATCCTTTACTTCCTAAAGCTTACAAATATTATAATTTTATATTTAATATTTATTTTTAAATTATGTTTTAATAAATAATTATATTTTATTTATTATTTAAATATTTAATTATTTATATAATATTTTATTGAATATCTATATTTAATTAAAATTTAATTATTTTATCTTATGCTTAATAATTATATTTATATTTTAATTTTTATTTAATAAATCAAAAATATAATATTTAATTTATTTTTAATTAATAATTTTATTTATTGTTTTTAATTTAAATTTTTTTAAAATTTATTTTCTTGTTATTTTTTTAATTTTAAAATTATTTATTTATATTTAATTATTTATTATTATTTAATTAAATATTTTTTAAATCATTTTTTGTAAGAATTTTTTATTTAATATATTTACCCATTAATTATTAAATTAATTTATTTCCCTTATTTTTTATATTTAATATTAACTTATTTTTATTTTTTAAATTAAATATATTATTATTTAATTAGCTGCTAATCCTTTACTTTCCAACGCTTTTAAATTATTATAATTTACATTAAACATTTATTTTTAAATTATGTTTTAATAAATAATTATTTTTTATTAATTTTTTTATAATTTTTAAATTTATTTATTTTATTATATTACTATTTAATTATTTAATTATTAATATAATTATTTTTAATTAAATATTTTTTATTTAATTGGAATTTAATTGTTTTATCTTATGCTTAATAATTATATTTATAATTTAATTTTTATTTATTAAATCAAAAATATAATATTTAATTTATTTTTAATTAATCATTTTATTTATTATTTTTAATTTATATTTTTTTAACTTATTTACTTATTATTTTTTATAATTATAAAATTATTTATTATTATATAATTAAATATTTTTTTAATCATTTTTTGTAGGAATTTTTTATTTAATATATTTACCTATTAATTATCAAATTAATTTATTTCCATTATTTTTTTATTTAAATTAATTTTATTTATTTAATCAGATGCTAATCTTTTACTTCCCAATGCTTATAGATTATCATAATTTATATTAACCATTTATTTTTTATTAATTTATTTATAATTGTTAAATTCATTTATTTTATTATATTACTATTTAATTATTAATATAATATTTTTATTTAATTGGAATATAATTATTTTATCTTATACTTTATAATTATATTTATAATTTAATTTTTATTTATTAAATTAAAATATAATATTTAATTTATTTTTAATTAATAATTTTATTTATTATCTTTAACTTAATTATTTTTTAATTAAATTACTTATTATTTTTATATGTTTTTTTATAATTATTTTTAATAATAAAATAATTTATTTATATTTAATTATTAATTATTATTTTATATTATTTAATTAACTATTTTCTCTAGCTATTCCTAAATTATATTTTATAAATTTTTTTATTTTAATATTAATCATTAAATATTTTATTTGCGTAAGTAAATTTTTTTATAAAAAATATAATAATTATTATTTAAATTTATTTAATTGATTTTTTATTATTTATAAATAAATTATTTAATATTTTTTCTAATAAATTTTTTATTATTATTTGCTTATTAATTAATTTTTCTATTTTATATAAATTAAATTATTTATATAAAATTTTCTATTAGATCTTTTTTATTATTTTTTAATTTTTAATTTAATATAAATTTCACTTATTTATATTAAATATTTTTTTATTTTTAATTTAATAAATATAATTATTTAAATTTAATTTTTTTATTAATTATTAAATTAATTTATTTCTATTTTTTTTTATATTTAATATTAACTTATTTTTTTATAAAATTAAATTGATTTGTTTTTTTATTTTTATATTAAATAAAATATTATTATTTAATTAGCTGCTAATCCTTTATTTCCTGACGCTCATAAATTTTCATATTTTATACTAAATATTTATTTTTAAATTATGTTTTAATAAATACTATTTTTTATTAGTTTTATTTATAATTGTTAAATTTATTTATTTAATTATTTTATATTAAATTATTTCTATAATATTTTTAATTAAATATTTTTTATTTAATTAGAATTTATTTTTATCTGATAATTAATAATTATATTTATAATTTAATTTTTATTTATTAAAAAAAATATAATATTTATTTTTTAAAATTAATAATTTTATTTATCATTTTTAAATATTTTTTTAATATATTTATTTGTTGTTTTTATATGTTTTTTAAAACTATATATATTTAAAATATTATTTTTTTATAATTTAATAATTTATTAGTATTTTATATTCTTTAATTAAATTTTTTCCTAATTATTCCTAAATTTTATTTTATAGAATTTTTTTATTTTAATATTAATCATTAAATATTTAATTTGCGTAAGTAAATTTTTTTATATAAAAAGTATAAAAATTATTTAATATTTATATCTATTTAATTTTTTAATATTTATTTCTTATTAATTTATTTTATATAAATTAAATTATTTATATAAAATTTTCTATTGGATCTTTTTAATTATTTTTTAAATTTTTAATTTAATATAAATTTTACTTATTTATATTAAATACTTTTTTAATTTATTTACTTATTATTTTTATAATTATTTATTTGTTTTTTATTATTTAATTTAATAAAAATATTTATTTGAATTTAATAATTATTTTTTTAAAATAGTAGGTTATAATTTTATTATTTAATATTTTTTTAATTATTAAATTAAACTTTTTATATAATTAATATTAATCTATTTATTATTTAGTTTTTATTTTTTATTTTTAATAAAAAGATTATAATTATTCAATTAAGTTTAAGCCTTTGCTTCCCAAGGCTTGTAGATTTTTATAATTTTATATTTAATATTTGTTTTTAAATTATGTTTTAATAGATAATTATTATTTATTATTTATAAATTAATTATTTAATATTTTTATTTATTTAATTAATAATTATATTTTTATTATTAATTAAATTATTTTATTAATTTATTTATTTAATTGAGATTTAATTATTTTATACTAAATAATTATTTTTATATTTTAATTTATATTTATTAAATTCAAAATATAATATTTAATTTATTATTTTTAAATATTTTTTTATTTGTTTAATTATTATTTTATATATTTTTTAAAACTATTTATAATTAATATATTATTTATATTTAATAATTTATTAATAAATATTTTTTGTACATTATTAAATTTATTTATTATTTTTATATTTAATATTAATTAATTTTTTATTATTTATTTTTCTATTTATATTTTTATTATTATTTTAAATAAAAATATTATTATTATTTAATTATCGTCTAATTCCTTAGTTCCCAATACTTACAGCTTCTTATAATTTTATATTTAATAATAATTTTTTATATAATTTTTTAAAATAATTATTTATTATTTTCTAAATAATATATTTAATTAATAATTATTTTTTATTATTAATTAAATTAATTTATTAATTTTTTTATTTTATTTTTTAATTAATTATTTTATTTATTTAATTATTTTTATAAATTATTTTTTTTATATTAAAATATTTTTAATTATTTCTATTTTTATTTTTAAAAATATCTACTAAATAATTTTACTTAAAAATCTCTATTAAATAAAATATTTTAAAAAGTATATTTTTCTAATATTTCTTTTCAAATTCTCTTTTAAGAGATTTTTGCCTTTATTCGATAAATTATACCTTTTTATAATTATCTTTCTTTATATTTGATTCTCGTAAGTCATTTTTGAACCTTTTTTCTTTTGTTTCTAAAAACAATATTAACGCAAAAAAAAGAAATGCCTATTCAGCATTTCCTTTGGCGGAGAATGAGGGATTTGAACCCTCGCGGCCCCTTACGAAACCCTAACGGTTTAGCAAACCGTCCCCTTCAACCACTTGGGTAATTCTCCAAATCGTTAGCGTATAAAAAAATGGCGGAGAGGGTGGGATTCGAACCCACGGTAGGCTACAAACCTACGCCAATTTTCAAGACTGGTGCCATAAACCAACTCGACCACCTCTCCGTGTCGCAATCGACAATATATATATTAGCATAATCTTAAATTCTTGTCAATATAAATTTTCCCTTTTTAATTAAATTTATGCATTACATAGCTATTTATTTATATATTAATTTTAATCTATAACGTGTTATTTTAGGTTTTAAGCAATTTTATTATAATATTAGATTAATTTTACATTGGCAATAGAAAAAGCTACTAAAATCTAATTTAGTAGCTCTAATTTTATTTTACTATATAACCATTTGATTCAATTGCTTTATTTATTGCTTCTTGTTCTTGTTCAGATATTGTATAAGTTGATTTTCCACCTTTTATTGGCTTTGCATATATATTTGACATTTCTCTTGAATAAATTCCGTTTAATACAACACCATCATTATTTTCATTTAATAATGCAAGAGCAAAACTTAAATCACTTCCTGTATCTTTAAATGCATTATATCTTACAATTCCAACTTTCTTAATTGTTTTTGCAATCTCTTTATTTAAAGATTCACAATAATCTTCTATTTCTTTGTTTTCTTTTTCAACTTTTTCTACTTTATTTATGTATACCTTTAAATTTTCTTCTATATCTTCACCTTTACCAATTTTCTTCATAAAATTGCGGTATTCTTTATTTAATTTTCTTAATTTTAAATTACTTGATATATATAGTATTGTTAGTATTATGTTAACTATTATTATACCTAAAATAACATAATTATTATTTAGCATTTCCATTAAATTTTCCATATTCTTCCTCTCTTTATTTCTTAATTAACTCTAAAATTCTCTCTAAATCATCATTATTCTTGTATTCTATTATAATCTTTCCTTTTCTTTTTCCTACATCTAACTTAACTTTAGAACCGAAGAAATCTCTAAATGATGTCTCTATATCTCTATAAATAGGCTCATATTTCCTATCTCTGTTAGTTTTTGTCTTGTTTCTAGCCATCTTCTTTTCAGCTTCGTTAACACTATCTCCAGATTCTAAAATATATTTAGCCATAGCATATTGCTTATCCTTGTTAGGTACTGCTAATATTGCCTTACAGTGCCCCTCAGATAGCTTTCCATCTAATGCCATTTGAATTACTCTTTCGTCAAGATTAAGTATTCTTACTGTATTCGCTATACTACTTCTAGCTTTACCAAGCTTATCTGCTACTTGCTGTTGAGTTAAGCCATACTCATCCATTAAGCTCTTTATACCTAAAGCTTTTTCAATTGGATTTAAGTCTTCCCTTTGTAAATTTTCTATTAATGATATTTCTTTATTTTTTCTATCATCATTTTCTCTTACTATTACTGGAATCTCAGTTAAACCAGCCTTTTTACAAGCTCTCCATCTTCTTTCTCCAGCTACAATTTCATAGTAACCGTCTTTTGGAGTAACTATTATAGGCTGTAATAAACCATATTCCTTTATAGAATTAGCTAATTCCTCTAAGCTTTCTTCATCAAATTTCTTTCTAGCTTGGCTTTTATTAGGCTCAATGTCAATAAGCTTTAACTTCTGTATTCTTTCGCCTTCTTGGATTTCTTCTTCCTTTTTTTCTTCCTCTATAGTGCTTGCAAATAGAGCATCTAGTCCTTTTCCTAGTCCTGTTTTTTTAGCCATTTATATCATCATCCTTTCTTTTATTTATATATATCAATTATTCTGTAGTCCTTTTTATAAACTCTCTAGCTAGCTTGTCGTAAGCTTTTGCTCCTTTAGATCTAGGATCGTATGTTATAATTGGCATACCATAACTTGGAGCCTCACTAAGTTTAACATTCCTAGGTATTACTGTCTTAAACACCTTATTTTCAAAATATTTCTTTACTTCTCTTACAACTTGATTTGCTAAATTTGTCCTTAAATCATACATTGTAAGAATAGCTCCTTCTATATATATTTCTTTATTTAAATGTTTTTTTACTATATTAATTGTATTCATCAATTGTCCTAAGCCTTCTAGCGCAAAGTATTCACACTGTACAGGTATTAATACACTATCTGATGCTGTAAAAGCATTTAAAGTAATTAATCCTAATGATGGCGGACAATCTATGAAAATATAATCATAATTATCTCTTATTTTTTCTAATTGCTCTTTTAATCTTTGCTCTCTTGAAACCATTGATACAAGCTGAACTTCGGCTCCTGCTAAATTAATATTTGAAGGGCAAATGTCTAATTTTTTCGTGGTAGTTGTTTGAATAACCTCGTTCAAATCAACCTCATTTACTAATACATCATAAGTTGATAATTCACAATCTTTATCAACACCAACTGCACTAGTTGCATTTCCCTGTGGATCCGCATCAATTATTAATACTTTTTTACCTCTATTAGCTAAACATGCACTTAAATTAACTGTTGTAGTTGTTTTTCCAACTCCACCTTTTTGATTTGCTACTGATAATATTTTTCCCAAAATTATTCCCCCTCGCTTAATATTATAAATATTAATTTTTATTATGATATTCGTTACAAATAGCTAAATATCAAGCATTTGAGCTGTTCATAAAAAATCTGCATTTAAATATTAGAATAAAAAAATTAACACATTAATCATATAAAAATATGATTAATATGTCAATGAAATTTGTTAATATTTTTATAATTTTTTTAGTTATTTTATAGGTTCTTTTGAAGGTTTTCCTGCCTTTCTTGGATACTGCTTAGGTGTAGGTTTTAGCTTGTTTATAACAATTATACTTCTTTTATTATCTGTATCTATTAAATTAAATTTTTCTACTTTTTCTACCTTTCCACCTAAAACATTTATTGCTTTTTTAGCATTTTCTAGTTCATCATCAATTTCAAAACCTTTCATAGCTATCATTTGACCATTTATTTTTACAAAAGGCAAATCGTATTCAGATAAAGTAGATAAATTTGCAACCGCTCTTGAAACAGATTTATCGTATTTTTCTCTATATTCCTTATTTTGTGCTAAATCTTCGGCTCTTCCATGTATTATCTTTAAATTTTTAAGATTTAAATCTTCAGCAACTTCTTTTAAAAAGTTAATTCTTTTATTTAAAGAATCAATTAATGTAATGTTTAAACTTTCATTTAATATCTTTATTGGAATACCCGGGAAACCTGCTCCAGTACCTACATCTATAACATTATCATTATTATTTATATATTTTAAAATAGTTCCGCAATCAACAAAATGTTTAATTATTATATCATTTGGCTCTATAATTGATGTTAAATTTATTTTTTCATTCCATTCTATTAAAAGATTCATATATTTATAGAACTTTTCTATTTGCTCATCTGTTATTTCTATATTTATTTTTGCCATATTTTCCTTCATTTTAAGGGAAAATTCATTTATTTGCATATTTATTCTCCTTTTTTACTTCTTTTTAATTGCTCTAAATATATTAAAATTACTGAAATATCCGCTGGTGAAACACCAGAAATTCTTGAAGCTTGTCCTACAGATCTTGGTCTTAATTTTGATAATTTTTGTCTAGCTTCTATTCTAATACCACCTATTGCTTCATAGTTGATATCATCTGGCAATAGCTTATTCTCTAGCTTTTTAGCCTTTTCTACTTGTTGATTTTGTAACTTAATATATCCTTCATATTTAATTTGTATTTCTACTTCTTCTTTTACTTGCTCACTTAAATCTGGTCTATCATCGTCAATTTCTTTTAAATCTTCATAAGTTAATTCGGTTCTTCTTAATAATTCTGCTAATTTAACACCATTATTTATCTTTGAAGAATTATGTTTTTCTAAAAATTCATTAACTTTTTCCGTTGGTTTTATCGTTTTATTGCGAATTCTTTCTTTTTCTTCTTCTATATCCTTCTTTTTTTCAAGGAACTTCTTATATCTTTCGTCTGATATAAGGCCAACTTCGTGTCCTATATCTGTTAATCTTAAATCAGCATTATCTTGTCTTAATAAAAGTCTGTATTCTGCCCTTGAAGTCATCATTCTATATGGTTCATTAGTTCCTTTTGTAACAATATCATCAATTAAAACACCAATATATCCATCATATCTATGTAATATAATAGGATCTTTTTCTTGTATTTCTCTAGCAGCATTTATTCCGGCTATAAGACCTTGTGAGGCAGCTTCTTCGTATCCAGATGTTCCATTTATCTGTCCTGCAAAAAACAATCCTTTATATTTTTTATGTTCCAAACTTAATTGTAATTCTAATGGATCTATACAATCATATTCAATTGCATACGCAGACCTTGTAAATTCACAATGTTCTAGTCCAGGAATAGTTCTATACATCTCTATTTGCACATCTTCTGGTAAAGATGAGCTCATACCTTGTATATACATTTCGTCTGTATCTAATCCTACTGGCTCAACAAATATTTGATGTCTTTTCTTATCTGCAAATCTTACAACTTTATCCTCTATTGAAGGACAATATCTAGGTCCTGTTCCAGAAATTTCTCCAGAGAACAATGGAGATCTGTCTAAATTCTTTCTAATAATTTCATGAGTCTTTTCATTTGTATATGTTAAATAGCAAGGTACTTGTTCTATATTTGGAGCTTTATCTGTAAAAGAAAATGGGATAATGTCCTTATCACCTTCTTGAATTTCCATCTTAGAAAAATCTATTGTCTTTTTATTTATTCTTGCTGGAGTACCTGTTTTAAATCTTACAATCTTTATACCTAAATCTTTTAAACAATCTGACAATTCATTAGCTGCAAAAACTCCATCAGGTCCACTTTCTTTAGAAAATTCACCCATAAATATTTTCCCTTTTAAATATGTACCTGTAGCCAAGATAACTGCTTTAACGTGATAAACAGCACCTACACTTGTCTCTATACTCTCTACTTTATCATCCTTAATATTTATTTTTGTTATTTCTGCTTGCTTTATATCTAAATTTTCTTGCTTCTCTATTGTATGCTTCATTTCCATTTGATATCTTTTTCTATCAGCTTGAGCTCTTAAAGAATGAACAGCAGGACCTTTAGATGTATTTAACATTTTTATTTGTATTAAGGTCTTATCTATATTCTTAGCCATCTCTCCTCCTAGAGCATCTATCTCTCTTACAAGATGACCTTTTGAGCTTCCTCCTATATGAGGATTACAAGGCATATTAGCAACAGCCTCTAAACTAATAGAAAATATAACTGTTTTCATTCCAATTCTTGCTGCAGCTAAAGCTGCTTCACAACCTGCATGACCTGCTCCGATAACTGCAACGTCATAATCTCCTGCATTATATTTCATTTTTAACCTCCGTTTATTATTTTATTTTTTCGTTTTATATGGAACAGCCAAAAATGTTCCATGGCATTTTTTGTTTACATTTTAATATTATGTATTTACGCATTTGCAACGGAAAATCGTATTTTTTTATTTTTCATTTTGTCTTTTGGACAACCGTTGTTCGCCCTCTGAATCCTTACTGCCAGTTTAAGTTCCAGGTTTCTTCTTAACTTATTGTTTAAAGACGATTTTCGCTGTGGATAACTTTCTATTTTCCCAGGCAAAATTTGGAAAAAATTTCATTAATTATGTTATCTGAAACATTTTCTCCTGTAATCTCTCCCAAATTTTCTAGTATATTTTTTATATCGATTGCTACTATATCCATAGGCATATTATTTTCCAGACTAATTTGCGCATTATTTGTAGATTCTATTGCCTTATTAATTAAATTTTTATGTCTGGTATTAGTTACTATTACTTCATTATCTATATTAATTTCATTTATTTTAAATATATCAGAAATAGTTTTATTAATTTGTTCAATTCCATCTTTGTTTAAAGCTGAAATTTTAACTATTTTTTTATTTAGATTCAATATTCTATCGTCAATTTTACAATTTTCATCTACTAAATCCATTTTATTTAAAACAACTATTGCTTTTCTGTCTTTTATTAAGTCAATAATTTCTAAATCTTCATCATCTATTTTATCACTTATATCAAAAATGGCAATTAATAAATCTGCATCATTTGCTATTTCTTTAGCTCTTTGAATACCAATCTTCTCTACTTCGTCTGCTGCATTTCTTATTCCTGCTGTATCTATTATTTTAATTGGAACTCCATCTATATTCATTAACTCTTCTATACTATCCCTTGTTGTACCCTTATATTGGCTTACAATGGCTCTATCTTCTCTTAACAATGCATTTAATAAAGATGACTTACCTGCATTTGGTTTTCCTATTATAGCTATTTTTATTCCATCTTTAATAATTTTTCCATTATCAAAAGTATTTTTTAAGTCTAGTAAATCTTTTTTTACATCTTCTAACATATTAGAAGCCTTTTTTTCTGTAACTCCTTCAAGATTATATTCTGGATAATCTATATCTGCTTCTATATCAACCATTACATCCATTATTTTATCTTTAATACTTTTTACTTTTCTAGATAAAAAACCTTCTAATTGTTTTATAGATGCTTTTGATTCTTTTTGAGTTTTACTATTTATAATATCTATTATAGATTCAGCTTGTGATAAATCTATTCTTCCATTTAAAAATGCTCTTTTTGTAAATTCTCCTGGTTCTGCTAATTCTGCACCATTTTCTAAGCAAATCTCTAAAATATTTTCCATAACAATATTTCCACCATGAGAATTTATTTCACACATATTTTCTGTAGTATAACTACGAGGTTTTATAAAATAAGATACTAATACTTCATCTATTATTTCTTTTGTTTTTGGATTAATAATATGTCCATATTTAAAATTATATCCTTTTATTTCTTTATTTTTATTTTTTGGAATAAATATTTTTTCAATTATTTTAAATGTATCTTCGCCACTTAATCTAATTATTCCAATCCCTCCAACGCCTGGAGCCGTAGATATTGCTGCAATTGTGCTCATTATTTTACCTCTTTTCTTTATTTATTTAATTAATTAATTTATTATTTTTTTATTTTATTTTTTATTTATTTTAATATTATTTTTTTATTAATTATTTATTTAATTAATATTTAAAAAAGTCAAAGCTTGGAAATATTTAAGATTTTGGAATTTAAAATTCCAAATTATTTTCTTATTTATTACCCAGAACTTTGACTTCTGTTTTATCTTTATTTACTTATTTTAGATCAATTACTACTCTTCTATTAGGTTCTTCTCCTACACTATATGTTTTTACTTTTGAATTATTTTGTAATTTTGTATGTATTATTTTTCTTTCGTAAGCAGTCATTGGCTCTAATTCTATTTTCTTTCTATTTCTTATTACTGTCCTTGCTATTTTTTCTGCTAAGCCTTCTAATACGACTTTTCTTTTTTCTCTATAATTTTCTATATCTAATATTACGCTACATTTATGTTTTATTTCTTTATTTGCAACATTAGAAAAAATTAATTGTAAATAATTTAAAGTTTCTCCTCTATATCCAATTAAATAATTCATATCGTCGCCAGTAACATTAATATATATTCTTTTTTCTTTAATTTCTAAATTAATTTTTAAATTATTTATATTTAATAAATTAAAAAATTCATTAGCAAATTTCTTCATTACTTCAAAAACTTCATTTAATTCTTCGTCTGATATATTAGGCTTTTTATTTTTTATTTGTTCTTTTAATGTTAATTCAACTTTTATTTTTGTTGGTTCTAAAATACTAAAGAAACTTCTTTTTTCTTCATTTCCTATTACATTAATAATTACATCTTCTCTTTTTGCATTAAGTTCTTTTAATCCATTTTCTATAGCTTCATTTGTAGTTCTACCTTCTGCAAATATACTATTTGGCATCTTCCTTTTCCTCCTTAACCTCAAGATATTTAGTTATAAAGAATCTTTCTAATATCATTAGTACATTGCTAGTTAACCAATATAAAGCTAGTCCTAATGGAGCTACTAGAGAAATTGATATAGACATAATTGGCATTAATAAAGACATACTTTTATTTGTTTGTTCAACCATATCTACTTCTTCAACTTCTTTTTTAACTTCGTTACTTTCGCCTTTATATTCTTCTACATGATCACTTAGTAATTTTTTATCTTTATTTTTCTTAGTAGCATTTGTTGATATTTTAGTACTTATAAATGTTGATAAAATATATAAAACTGGAATTATATATACCTTTGGGTCAGATAAATTTTGCATTGGTACTTTATTTAAATCCAAACCTAAGAAATTCATATTTAAATATACTCTATCATCCTCATTTCCTTTATGTTGAATAATTGAAATTTCTGGATAAGCTTGGTTTACTTCGATATTTGCAGTTTGAAGTTCATTTTTATAATTATTTATATCTTCTTCAGAAACTTTTTTTACAAATGTTAAAGGACTTCTTACCATATAAAAAACTGCTAATAAAATAACTAATTGAAGTATTGCACTTAAACATCCGCTAAAAGGGCTCATGTTTTCTGATTTGTATAACTTCATAGTTTCTTGATTTAGTTTTTCTGGATCATTTTTATATTTAAACTGTAATGATTGCATTTGTTCTTGAATCTTTGCAGTCTTTTTCATCGTCCTTTGTTGTTTAATAGATAATGGCAATAATACTATTTTTAAAAGAATAGAAAATAATATTATTGCAAAACCGTAATTATTTACGATATTATAAATAACATTTAATATCGTACCAAATATATTCGCTAAAAATGACATATTTTAATCTCCTTCATTTTAATGGATCATATCCACCCTTTGAAAAAGGATTACATCTTAAAATCCTTTTTATCCCTAGGAAACTACCTTTTATAGAACCATATTTTTCTATTGCTTGTTTAGTATATTCAGAACAAGTGGGATAAAATTTACAATGTATTCCCTCTTTTGAAATAAGAGAAGATATATGTTTTTGATATATATTTATAAAAAAAATTAATATTTTTTTCATTAATCCTCATCTTTTTTTAATAAATTACTTTTATTTAATATGTTAATAAAATCTTCCTTTATATTAGAAAAAGTTGCCTCTGAAATATTTTTATTTTTTTTCCATAAAAAAATTATATCATAACCAGTAAAAATTTTATTTTCTAGTAATCTATAATTTTCTCTAATTAATCTTTTTATTCTATTTCTTTTTACAGCTTTTCCAACTTTTACACTTACTGCTATTCCTATATAATTGAAATTTTTATTATTTTTTTTTATATAAATATCTATATAATTTCCATTACAATATTTGCCTTTTGTTAAAACTCTTTTAAATTCGTAATTTTTTTTTAATGTATCTGTATATAACATTTTTTACCACTCTTTATTTTTTATAGATTGCAAAAAGACCACTTAATGTGGCCATGTAACTTAAGCTGATAATCTTTTTCTTCCTTTATTTCTTCTAGCTTTTAAAACAGCTCTTCCAGATCTAGTTTTCATTCTTTTCATAAAACCATGTTCTTTACTTCTTTGTCTTGTTTTTGGTTGATAAGTCATTTTCATTTCACTGCACCTCCTATTATTTATATTGTAAAATATATAAATTTTTTCTTTCTTAACTAAAAAGCATATCAATTATACTATAGGGGAAGTGCATTTGTCAATATTTTCTTGCATATTCTTTTATTTCCATTTTTCAACTAAAAATTCAAAATTCAACAACTTATCAACATGGTGGATAAAAAACTTATTCACACCCAAAAAGGTCAATTATTGTCGTAAAAAATAAAAATTTGTTCTGTATTGGAAGATTACGGTATTACAGGCTTTATAAAATTTGTAATATTTTGTAATAAAATGTAATTTTTATATTTTTTATACACTTATCCACAAAATTATCCACATTATACACAGATTTATTTAAGTTTTTTGTCCATTATTATTGACTAAGTAATTTTAATTATATATAATGTAAAAACAATAGGGAATAGTGATATTTTTTATTTTTTTTTGAAAAGTTTGACACTTGTATTACAGTATTTTTACATACTTTTCAAAGTTATCAACAGCTGTGGATACCGTTGTGGATAACCAAAAAAAATCCCGATATCCTTTATTCCCTTATACTTTTTAGGAAGGATTGAAAGAAATGTCAAATGAACTAAATGAACTTTTAACTAAAGCAAAAGATCTTTTAAAAAATGAAATGACAAATATTTCTTATGAGACTTGGATAAAATCATTAGAAATAAAAGATTTTACTGATGACAAAATAACATTAATTGCTTCTTCACCTTTTCAAAAGGATGCTGTGGAAACAAGATATTATGATCTAGTTGTAAACACTTTTAAATTTATTACTAATAAAGATTGTAAAATTAAAGTAGAATACAAAGATCCTAACGCTGTAGAAGAAGAAGTTAATTTAGAAGATAATGGCTTTAATGACAATGACATTGGAGTTTCCAATGATTCTTTAAATCCAAACTATACATTTGATACATTTGTAGTTGGAAACAATAACAGATTTGCTCATGCAGCATCACTTGCGGTTGCAGAGGCTCCAGGAACTTCTTATAATCCACTATTTTTATATGGAAATGTTGGATTAGGAAAAACTCACTTAATGCATGCAATCGGACATCAAGTAATAAAAAATAATCCTAATTCAAATGTATTATATGTAACTTCTGAAAAATTTACTAACCAATTAATTAATGCAATAAAGGATAACAAAAACGAACAATTCAGAAATAAATATAGAAATATCGATGTTCTATTAATAGATGATATTCAATTTATTGCTGGAAAAGAAAGAATTCAGGAAGAGTTTTTCCACACATTTAACACATTACATGATAATAGAAAACAAATTGTTATATCTAGTGATAGACCACCAAAAGATATTCCTTTATTAGAGGATAGATTAAAATCAAGATTTGAATGGGGATTAATTGCTGATATTTCAAATCCTGATTACGAAACACGTTTAGCAATTTTAAGAAAGAAAGCTCAAACAGATAATATAATAGTAGATGATCAAATATTATCAACAATTGCAACAAGAGTTGTTTCTAATATAAGAGAGTTAGAAGGAGTATTTAATAAATTAGTTGCTTTTTCCACATTAGCTAATGGTCCTATAACAATTGAAATGGCAGAAAAAGCTATAAATGATATTTCTGCACAAAAGGAAAAAGTAATTTCTGCAGATTATATACAAGACGTTGTTGCAAAATATTTCAATATAAATAAGAAGGATTTAAAAAGTTCAAAAAGATCAAATGATATTGCATATCCAAGACAAATTGCAATGTATTTATGCAGAGAAGTTGCAGGCCTTTCATTTCCTAAAATAGGTGAGGAATTTGGTAAGAGAGATCATACAACTGTAATGCATGGATGTAACAAAATCGAAAAAGAAATAAAAGAAAATACAAATACAAAATTAATTGTGGAAAGTGTGAAAAAAATTATTTTAGAAAAAAAATAGGATAATTTCAAACAAAAGAAAAATTTTTCAAAACCTTGGTTCGCCAAAACAAATTTTTGAAAAAAGTTTTTAAATTTTACTTACGGAAGTAATACATTAGATATACACAAGGTGGGTGTTAATAATGTGTAAATAAACTGTTAATATCTCATTAATCCACATTTTTTTCAAACCCTTGTGGATTAAATTACAACTTTTCCACGGAAATATAAACATAGTTTTTTTACGGAAATAGGGACTTTCGGAACTTTTCCCCACAATTAACAACACCTAATACTATTACTTCTATAATTATTATATATTAATAAAGGAGAGAGAAAGATGAAGATAGTTTGTTACAAAGATAAAATTCTTAAAGCTATTAATTCCGTAGTAAAAGCTGTAGCATCAAAAACTACAATGCCTATACTAGAAGGAATACTTATTCAAACAAATGATAATGAAATAAAATTAACAACATATGATTTAGAAATAGGTATCGAATATGTAATGGAATGTGAAGTAAAAGAACAAGGTTCAACAGTAGTAAATGCTATAATGTTTAGTGAAATTATCAGAAAATTACCAGATACAGAAATAAATATTTATTTAGATGATAATAATTTATTAGTAATAGATTGTGAAGGTTCACTTTATAAATTAGCTACAATGGATCCAACAGAATTTCCAGAATTACCAAGAATAAATGTGGAAAATTCTATCCAAATAGAACAAAACGTTTTAAAGAATATGATTAGAAGAACTATTTTTGCTGTTAGTAACGAAGAAAATAGACCAATATTTACAGGATGTTTATTTGAAGTTGTTAACAATAAATTAAATGTAGTTGCAGTTGATGGATTTAGATTAGCATGGAGAAGTAGTTTTTTAAATGTACAAGCAAATGATTTTAGTGCAGTAATACCAGGAAAAACATTAAATGAAGTAAATAAAATTATTTCAGATTCTTTTGAACCAATAAAAATTGGAATTTCAAAAAATCAAGCTTTATTCGAAATGGATAACTGTAAAATTGTTACTAGAGTATTAGATGGTGAATTCTTAAATTATGCAAATGTAATTCCTAAAGAATGGGATACAAGAATTAGAGTAAATAAAAATATTTTACAAAGTTGTTTTGAAAGAATTAGTTTAATTTCTTCATCTTCTGTGGAAAAAGAAAAGAAATATCCAGTAAGAGTCACAGTTGATATTGGAAAATTAACAATATCTTGTGCAAACCAAACAGGAGATGCAAAAGAAGAAATATATGTTTCAACAGAAGGAAAAAATATTGAAGCAGGATTTAATCCAAAATATTTCTTAGATGCACTTAAAGTTATTGATGATGAAGAAATATATGTTCATTTTGGTTCAAGTATATCACCTTGTGTTATAAGACCAGTTGACGAAGGTGATTACGTATATATGATATTACCAATAAGATTAAAAGATTAGGTTATAAATATAGAAAAAATAGGCTATCGGGAAATAGTCTATTTTTTTTTGATAAAAATTACTTGCTTTATTTTTTGATTATGTGTATAATGCAATATATATTTAAAAAATATCCACAGAATCTTACGGAAATGTGGATAATTAAGTGGAGAACTTTATGAATATTACAAAATTAAAATTAGAAAATTTCAGAAATTACGATAGCCAAGAAATAGAATTTAATAAAGGAATAAATATTATTTATGGTGATAATGCACAAGGAAAAACAAATATATTAGAGGCTATTTTTTTATGCTCTATGGGAAAATCATTTAGAACAAACAAGGATAAAGAGCTTATTAAAATAAATTCTAATTATGCAAAATTAAATGTTGAATATGAAAAAAGTGATAGAGATGGAAAGATAGAATATATAATATCTGATAAAAAGAATATTTCAGTAAATGGTGTAAAAATAAAAAGACTAAGTGAGTTATTAGGTAATATAAATTCTATAATTTTTTCTCCAGATGATATGGAAATTCTTAAAGATGGTCCACAAAAAAGAAGAAAATTTTTAAATATGCTAATAAGTCAGTTAAGACCAAAATATGTATTTAATTTGAATGCATACAATAAAACATTAGAACAAAGAAATAATTATTTACGTCAAATAAAATACGAAAATAAACCTGAAAATATGTTAGAAATTTGGGATGAAAAATTAGCTAATCATGCTCAAGTTATACACGAATACAGGAAAGAATTTGTGGAAAAAATACTTAATAAAATTATAGATATCCACAAAAATATAACAGACAATTCAGAAATAATAGATTTAAAATATGTAAGTGAATTTAAAGATAAAAATAGTTATAAACAAAAATTATTAGATAACAGAAAAAATGATATTTATAAAGGATATACAACAAAAGGAATACACAGAGATGATTTTGAAGTATTCCTTAATGGTAAAAGCATTAATCTATACGGTTCACAGGGACAATTTAGGACAGCAATTTTATCTTTAAAACTATCTGAACTTTATGTAATTTATGATGAAATTGGAGAATATCCAATTTTATTATTAGACGATTTTATGTCTGAATTAGACGAAAAAAGACGTAGAAAATTTGTGGAAAACATTACGGATGCACAAGTAATATTAACTGGCACTCACAAATTAATACTTGAAAATTTTAATTATAATATATATAATGTAAAAGATGGACAAGTAGAAATGGAATAATTTTAACAAAAGAGGGATAATAAATGTTTGTACACATAGGAAATAATATCGTTTTAGAAGAAAAAGATATAATTGGAATATATAATATAGAATCAATGCGTGATTCACAAGAATACAAAAATTTAATAGATAGTCTAAAAAGAACAAACAATCTTGTTACACAAGCAAATGGGGATGCAAGATCTTTAATAATGACAAAAGAAAATGATGGCAGGATAGTAGGATATGAAACTAATGTATCTACTATGTCAATAGCAAAAAGAGCAGAAGATAAAAAAACAAGGAAAGGTACACTATTAGGAGGGATAGTAAATGGAAAAATATAAACATGAATATGGAGCAGAACAAATACAGGTATTGGAAGGGTTAGAAGCTGTTAGAAAAAGACCTGGTATGTATATAGGAAGTGTTTCACAAAGAGGATTGCATCACCTTGTATACGAAATTGTTGATAACTGTGTTGATGAAGCTTTAGCTGGATATTGTAGAAATATTCATGTTCAAATAAAACCAGGAAATATTGTTTCTGTACAAGATGATGGTAGAGGAATTCCAGTAGAAATACATCCAAAAACACATATATCTACAGCAGAAACTGTTTATACAATGTTACACGCAGGTGGAAAATTTGGTGGAGATAGCGGATATAAAGTATCTGGAGGTCTTCATGGAGTTGGTGCATCTGTTGTTAATGCATTATCTGAATGGACAGAAGTTGAAATTTGTCGTGATGGTGGAAAATACAGAATGAAATTTGAAAGAGGAAAAACTGTAGAACCATTAAAGAAAATAGAAGATTCAGATAAAACAGGTACAAAAGTTACATTTTTAGCTGATAGCACAATATTCGAAACAACAAATTATGATTTTGATGTGCTAGAGGAAAGGTTTAGAGAAATAGCATTCCTAACAAAAGGATTAAGAATTAAAGTAGAAGATTTAAGAACAGACCCTATTAAAAAAGGTGATTTCTGTTTTGAAGGTGGATTAAGTTCATTTGTAGAATATTTAAATCAAAATAAAGAGGTACTTCACAAAAAACCAATTTATATAGAAAAAACAGAAGGAGAAGTTCCTGTAGAAATAGGAATACAATATACAACTTCTTATTCTGAAAATATTTATACATTTGTTAATAATATAAATACAGTTGAAGGTGGAACTCACTTAGAAGGATTTAAGAGAGCTCTAACAAAAGTATTTAATGATTATGCAAGAAAACATAATATTTTAAAAGATAAAGATTCAAATCTACAAGGTGAAGACATAAGAGAGGGAATAACTGCTGTTATTTCTGTAAAAGTAAAAGAGCCTCAATTTGAAGGACAAACAAAAACAAAATTAGGAAATAGTAATGTAACAGGAATAGTTCAATCTATGGTAAATGAAGCATTATCAACATTCCTAGAAGAAAATCCATCAGTAGCAAAAGCTATATTGGAAAAATGTATAGGAGCTTCTAGAGCTAGGGAAGCAGCTAGAAAAGCTAGAGAATTAGTAAGAAGAAAAAGCGCATTAGAGACTTCTACATTACCAGGTAAATTAGCAGATTGTTCTGAAAAACAAGCAGATCTTTGCGAAGTATATATAGTTGAGGGAGATTCTGCAGGTGGTAGTGCAAAACAAGGAAGAGATAGAAAATTCCAAGCAATTCTTCCATTATGGGGAAAAATGCTTAATGTAGAAAAATCTAGAGCAGATAAAATTTATAATAATGATAAATTACAACCAGTTATTTTAGCTATAGGTGCAGGAATCGGAGCTGATTTCGATATAACTAAAATAAGATACGGAAAAGTAATCATAATGGCTGATGCAGATGTTGACGGTGCACATATCAGAACATTATTATTAACATTCTTCTTTAGATATATGAGACCTTTAATAGAAAATGGAAATGTATATTTAGCTCAACCACCATTATATAAATTAGCAAAAAAAGGTATGAAAGATGTTTATTGTTATACTGATGAAGAGCTAGAGCAAAAATATAAAGAATTAGAAGAAAAAGGAATTCAAAGAGAACAACTTTCTATACAAAGATACAAAGGTCTAGGAGAAATGAACCCAGAACAATTATGGGATACAACAATGAATCCAGAAACAAGAATTTTAATAAGAGTTACAATGGATGATGCTATGAAAGCAGATAGAATATTTACAATATTAATGGGAGACGAAGTTGCTCCAAGAAGAAAATTCATTCAAGAAAATGCAAAATATGTTACAAATCTTGATGTTTAATAAAAGAAGGGATTTAGGGACGGTCCTAAAATCCCTTTTTTAAAATAATAAAAGTAAAGATCCGAATTTTAGAAATAAGATTTGGGTTTTTTTAAAAATTACAAAAAGCTATAAGTATTTTTGAAAATGTTAATGCTTTATAATTCTTTAAATAAATAGATTTAAAAACAAAAAATAAAAATAATGTCGATTTATGTATGACGAATTTAATTGACAAATGTAAAAAGCCAAGTTATTATAGTACCAAGATAAGAGGTGATGAACTTAAAAACAAATAATAAATCTACACAGGATTGGCTAATCATAGAAAATATTGATAAAAACGGAATAATAAAAATAAAAAATAAAAATACCTATATTAAAATATTAAAAATTCAACCAATTAATTTTAATCTAAAAACATCTTTAGAAAAAGAAGCGATTTTAAATTCTTATAAAATTTTTTTAAAAACTTGTAATTTTAATATTCAAATTTTAATTCATACAAATAAAGAAGATATTTCTAAAATTGTTAGTAATGTTAAACAAAGTAAAGATGAAAAAATTTCAATCATTTCTAAAAAGTATATTGAATTTCTAAACAAAATTAATTCTGAAAAACAAACATCCACAAAAAATTATTATATTATTGTTGATGAACACACAGAAGAAGAACAAGAAAATTTAGAAAATATTTATTATTTATTAAATGAAAAATATTTTAAGATAAAAGAATGTCTTAATAAATGCGGAAATCAAGTAAAAGAATGTAGAAAAGAAGAAGTTATTAAAATACTGCATTTTTTCTTAAACACAAATAATGATTTAAAAAATAAATAAAAAATAAAAAGGAGATTAATGAAAAATATTTTAAATAAATTATTTGAAAAAAATAAAAAAATAAATTATTTTCCAGAAGAAAATTATATTTGTCCAGGATATATAAATAATGAAAATCCAAAATATTTAGAAATAGATAATATGTATTATTCTGGTTTAATGATTGTAAATTATTTAAGAGAAAATGAAGACCTCTTATTAAAAAATCTAATAGACACAGATATAAATATGAATATCTCAATTTTTTATGAAAAGCAAGATAAATATAAAATGCTAAAAGATTTAACATATAATATTGGAAATGTATCTGCGGATTTAGTAGATATAGGAGAAAATAGGCAGGATGCAGATATAGCAAAATACACATATAATGACGCGAAATATATAAGAAGAGAAATGCAAATAAACAACCAGGATATTTATTATTTATATATTTATATAAATGTTTTTTCTGATTCAATAAAAGAGCTAGAATATAATTTAAATAAAATAGAAGGAATTATACAAGGTAATGGAATGCAGGGAAGAAGAGCTAACTTTAGACAGGAGCAAATATATAAATCTAGTCTTCCATTAATGGATAATGATAAAGATTTAAAATTGGCAACAAGAAGAAATATTTTAACAGATGGTCTAATTAGTACTTATCCATTTATTTCTTCATCAATTTTTGATGAAAAAGGAGTTTATATAGGAAGAAATATTCATAATAATTCTATGATATTTATAGACAGATATAATTCTAAAAAATATAAAAATCCTAATATGTGTGTCTTTGGAACATCAGGAGCAGGAAAATCATTTTATATTAAATTATTAATTTTAAGATATGGTTTGCAAGATATAAATCAATATGTAATAGACCCAGATAGAGAATATGGAAATGTCTGCAAAGCATTAAATGGAACATTATTAAAATTAGGACCAACTTCTAATACATATATAAATGTTTTTGATATAAGAAAAGAAAGTATAGAAAAAGATGAAAAAGGATATTTAGGAATTAAAATAAATAAATTAAAAGGATTTTTTAATTTAATTTTTGGAGAAATGAATGAAGAAGAAAAATCAATAATAGAAGAAAAATTAATAGAATTATATGCAAGTAAAAAAATTAATTTTAATGATAAAAGTTTATATAAAATTAAAAATAAAAAATTGGTTTTTAAAGAAAGTAAGGACATGCCAATTTTAGAAGATTTTTATAATTTATTAGGAAAAGATAAAAGAACAAAAAAATTCCATATTAAATTATTACCATTTGTAAAAGGTAGTTTAAATTATTTTAATAAATATACAAATATAAAAATAGAAAATAAATTAATAATTGCAGATATTTATGAATTAGGAGAAGAAAATATAAAATATGGAATGTATATTTTTATCGATTTATTTTGGGATTTAATTAAAATAAATAGAAAAAAAAGAAAAGTAATTTATATGGATGAAATTTGGAGATTAATTGGCGTAACCTCAAATAAAGAAGTCGCTTCCTTTATTTATAAAATATTTAAAACAATTAGGAAATATAGCGGAAGTGGGGTTGCAATAACACAAGATGTTTCAGATTTATTTAGTTTAGATAATGGCACATATGGAAAAAGTATTTTAAATAATTCTAATATTAAAGCTTTCTTTTGTTTAGAAGAAGAAAATATAAATATATTAGAAAAATATTCAAAATTATCAGAAAAAGAAAAAATAGAAATAAAATCATTTTCTAAAGGTGAATGTTTAATGTTTGTTGGCAATGATCATATTTTAGTAAAAATAGACGCCTCTGATTTTGAAAAAAATATTATAGAAAAAGGAGAGATAATTAATTAATAAAATAATAAATATATTTGGAAATAATGGTTCAGGAAAAAGTATTATATCTATTTTATTAGCAAATATTTTAGCAGAAAATAATTTAAAAGTATTAATTATAGATTCTAATTTTTATGATTATAGTATTTATAAAATATTTAATAAAAAACCAGAAAATAAAATAATTAAAATAGAAAATATTTATTTAATAAATAAATATTTAAAAAAAGAAATAAATAAATTTAATATAATTATTTTTGATAATCCAAATATTAATTTTTTAAAAACAAAAGAATTATTAAAAAATTCTACAAATATATTTTTGTCAGAATGTAATTTACTAGGAATAAAAAAATTAAATAATTTAATTAATAAAAATACAAAAGAAATAAAAAAAGAAAAAATAAATATTATTTTTAATAAATATAATTTAAATTCTATAGATTATGAATTATTAAATAAAGCATTTAAAAATATTAGAATACTAGGGAAAATCAATTATACAAATAAAATAGAAAAAATAATAAATACAGGAAAAATAATTAAAATTAATTCCATAAAAAAAGATTTATTAAAAATAATAAAAAAAATAAATTAATAAAAAAAATAATTAATTAAAAAATAATTAATAAAAAAAAATTAATTTAAAATAAATTAATAAAAAATTTAAAAAATAAAAAATAATTTTTTATTTTTTTATGGAAAGGAAAAAAATATGGATATGGAATTAACAAATAATTTAACTGACCAAAATATAGAAGTGGAAAAAGAACAAAAAAGTTTTTTGGAGACAACTTTAGGTGGAATAATAAATACTGGTTTGGATGTTGGAATAAAATTTTTATTACCTGATTTTATAGAAGATGAAGTAATAAATATTAAGGATGCTATTTTAAAAGATGGATTTAAAGAAGGTCTTAATACTGCAATAGATGAAGTAATAGATTTTGGTAAAAGTGCTATTGGGATATTTACAGGTAAATTTGATAATATAGAGCAAATGCAAAATGCTGTGGAAACAGGTGGAATAATTGATTCTGTATCTAAAGGAATTGATACAGCTTTAAATAAAATAAAAGAAAGCGGAAAATTAAATTCTAGTATAACTAATGTAATTAAAAAAGGAAAAAATTTAATATTAGATAATATAAGCAGTAATATTGAGGAAATGATTGTAGACCAAGGAAATGAAATTAATCAATTCGAAAATTCAATTAATAATTGGAAAGAAGCATATCAAAATCAGGATTTTAAATTAATGGAAAATGAAATGAAAAATATTAATAATACATTAGAAAAAATAATACCATTAGAAAATTTAATTAAAGAAGCAAGACAGATAGAGAATATTCATAATGTAATTAAAAATAATAATAAGAATTTTAATTTAAATGAATTGCAATTAGAAGCAGCTACTGCATTGGCTTAAAAACATCTGTGGCGAGCAAATTCGTTTTAATTCGAATCGCTCGCCACAGAAGCTTCAGAGGACTACAATTTGTATCGGATGTCCCCTTATGAGGTCGTTTGAAGGTCACGCGGAATACTCAGATCAATATCCTGTCTGTTTTCATGCACAAAGATTTCCCAACCAAGCTCCCTTAATTTAGGAAAAGCACACTCCATAAGGTTTGGAAAAAAGTGAATGTACAGAGGAACATTCGGGTTGTGTCTATTGAAGAGAGACTCCAGTATAGTGTAGAGACACAAATCCAAAGCATCCTTTACAGGGGCGATAGGCTCCTCCAGGAGATAGTCCAGTTGTTTGGATACTGCCTCGCCTGAAAAAAGCATATATTTAGACGCTTCGTTCACACTAGAGAGCTGCTCTCTTGGTGAGATAACTTTGAAAACCCAATAATAAGACGAGGGCTGAACTGTGAGACCGAAATTTTCTAGTATACGCTTTGTATTTGGGTTTAAAGCGAAAAAACTGTATGGTTCTACTAGCAAGCAAGCGCGCCCTCTGGCTAAGAGAGTTTCCCTCAGTTTGTCGCTCATTTTGTAACGAGTAAGACAGCGACATAAAAACAGATTTATACCATCGAGTTCTCCTTGAATTAGATTGCCATTTAGATGATCGTACCGACTGCTAAGAGCTGTAAAAGCTTCCTGAGCAGACAACATTTCGAACGAGTCCACTTAACCTCCATATGTTAGTGTTTAATGAAACAAAAAAACAAACCTCCAATCAACGAAATATACTGTGATACATAAATTATTATAGCATATTTTACATAAAATAACAATTTCAAATGATTATAAACGCAAGAAACCCTCGGGGTTAACCGAGGGTTCTTGAGAACACTTTATTGCTGAGTGTTCTTGCGGGAGGCTCGGATGAGAGCTTGAGGGATGTACAGGTTTAAGATATGCTTCCTCGGATATTCGGGGAAGCTAATCTGCCATCCTAGCTCCTTAAGGGTACTCTCAGTTTCATCCTGAGCATCTTCAACCAGCCTAAGTTTGATAGGCTCGGATAGTGATGGCCTGTTTACCAGCTTCTTAAGAAAACAGAGGTAGCAAAATTCCAGTTGATCCCTTGGAAGACTGTTAGGTCCATAAAAAAGTTGATACATCCGGTTCGTTGCTTCTTGTGCAGTCATAATATATTTATCTGCACAATTTCCATTTTCTGTGGAAATAGTTCTGGGTAGTTCGATGCTTAGGCCTCTATGACCATTTTTACCAACCAGCCAATCAGTTTGTTTTAAGGCATCAATAGTGCCTTGTTGTATGCTTGTAGAGAAGAATATGGAGCAAATAAAAGACTCCCTATTCTTAAGATTTGCAAGGTCGAACGCACTTAGACATTGGCGCGTCAGTTTTTGGCATATAGCCAGCTCGCATGAATCCAGTTGATCCTTTACAGGGTCTTGAGGGCCATGTACTCTCCTTTCCATTTTCTCGAACGCATCCTGTGCTGAAATCATAGACGATTTCATACTAACCTCCAAACAACGATGTGAATATAATACAACTTTTATTATACTATAATTTACATAAATAGTCAAAAAATATATATAAAAAGCACCCCCGGTGTTAACCGGGGGCACTTGAGAACACTTTATTGCCAAGTGCTCTTGTTGGAAGTCTTGGTAAGAGATGTTGGAAAATAGAGATTCACATTGTGACGAGGATGAATAGTTTCAAAAGGAATTTGAACTTCCCATCCAAGTTTCTCTAGAGTATAAATGGCCTCCTCCGTAACATCTTCACCAAACCAAATTTCAATTGGCTCAGATAAAGAGGCATCCATAATCAGTTGATTTAGAAAGCTAACATAGCAATATTCCAACTGATCTCTTGTAAGATTTACAGGTTCATGTAGCAGATAGTTAAGTCGCTTATCTGCTTCTTTTGCAGATAATATTTTACTTTCCCTACAATTCCTTGTGGAGGGGAAAGTATCTGGTAAAGAAATTGCTAAACAATATCTATTAACAGAAAAAGGACTATAACGACCTGTTTGCACGATATAACCTGCTTTTTCTAACGCGTTGATGGTGCCTTGTTGAACTAAGCCATAAATAACTAGATGAAATAATGTGCGACCATTCTTTCTAAGGAACGACTTATAGTCCAAACCTAAAGAAGCTCGTGTAAGATGCAAATTCAATTGATACTCACACAGGTCCAGTTGTTCTTGTACAATGTCTCGAGGACCATTCAACCTCCTTTCCATTCTCTCGAACGCATCCTGAGCGGAAATCATAGACGACTTCATGCCAACCTCCAAACAACGAAGTATAAATAATACGAGTTTAATTATACTATAATTTACATAAATGGTCAAAAAAACATATTTATAATAGCTAAATTTTGTATTAGTGATAATAAAAGAAAATTAAATTTTATTCCAGTTAAAATATATATTTTAAATTACAAAAAGTTTTGATAACATAATGTCAGTTTTTTCTATTTCCGTAAGTTTTTCGGAGAATTTCCTTGCATATTTTTTTGCGTTTTAGTATAATACATTGTGTAGCACAAAGAAAGAAAAGAGGTAAAGAAATGGACAACCATGATGGAAAAATAATTGATAGAGACATTGAAAGCGAGATGAAAACAGCATACATAAGTTATGCTATGAGTGTTATCGTACAAAGAGCTTTACCAGATGTAAGAGATGGTTTAAAACCAGTTCACAGAAGAATATTATATGCAATGCATGAAGATGGAATAACTTCAGACAAACCATACAGAAAGTGTGCAAATACTGTAGGTTCTGTTTTAGGAAGATACCATCCACATGGAGATTCATCAGTTTATGATGCAATGGTAAGAATGGCACAAGACTTCTCTTTAAGATATATGCTAATAGATGGACATGGTAATTTTGGTTCTATAGATGGTGATGGAGCAGCTGCAATGAGGTACACAGAAGCAAGAATGTCAAAAATTGCAGAATATATGCTTACAGACATTGAAAAAAATACAGTAGATTTTATGCCTAACTATGATGATAGATTACAAGAACCAACAGTACTACCTGCAAAAATACCACAATTATTAATTAATGGTTCATCAGGTATAGCAGTTGGAATGGCAACAAATATACCACCACACAACTTAACAGAAGTATGTGATGGACTTATAAAAATAATTGACGATCCTAACACAACAGATGATGAATTAATGACAATTATAAAAGGACCAGATTTCCCAACGGGTGGAATGATTCTTGGTAAAGAAGGAATAAGAGAAGCATATAAAACTGGAAAAGGAAAAATAATTGTAAGAGCCGAAGCAGAAATAGAAGAAATGGCAAACAATAAACAAAGAATAGTAGTAACATCATTACCATATCAAGTAAATAAAGCTAGATTGATAGAAAATATTTCAAAATTAGTAAGAGAAAAGAGAATAGAAGGAATCTCAGAATTAAGAGATGAATCAGACAGAATTGATAAAGTTAGAATAGTAATCGAACTTAAGAGAGATGCTAGGGCACAAGTAGTTTTAAATCAATTATATAAAAATACTCAAATGCAAGATACTTTTGGAGCAATATTATTAGCTTTAGTAGATGGAGAGCCAAAAATCTTAACATTAAGACAATGTCTAGATTATTATATAGATCACAGAAAGACAGTAATCGTAAGAAGAACAAAATTCGAATTAGACAAAGCATTAGCTAGAGCTCATATATTAGAAGGTTTAAGAATAGCTATAGATAATATTGATGAAGTAATAAACATTATTAGAAATTCTTATGATGATGCAAAAGAAAGATTAATGGAAAGATTTGGTCTAACAGATATACAAGCTCAAGCAATTCTAGATATGAGATTAAAAACATTATCAGGTTTGCAAAGAGAAAAAATAGAAGAAGAATATAAACAATTAATGGAATTGATCGCGCATCTAAGAGAAATCTTAAGTAACGAGCAACTAGTATATGACATAATAAAAGAAGATTTAATAGAAGTTAAAACAAAATTTGGCGATGAAAGATTAACTAAAATAAAACCTGCAGAAGGAGATATCGAAGAAGAAGACTTAATTAAAGAAGAACAAATAATAGTAGCATTAACACATTTTGGTTATATCAAGAGAATGCCTGCAGATACATATAAGAGCCAACACAGGGGCGGAAAAGGAATTACAGGTATTTCTACAAGAGCTGAGGATTTTGTTACAGAAATATTTACAGCTTCAACACATGACACTATATTATTCTTTAGTAATAAAGGAAAATTATATAGATTACGTGGATATGAAATTCCTGAAGCTGGTAGAACTGCAAAAGGAACAGCAATTGTAAACTTATTAAGTTTAGATGCTGGAGAAAAAATAACAGCTGTTATTCCAATTTCTAATTTTGCAGAAGGAAAATATTTGTTAATGGCAACACAAAAAGGATTCATTAAGAAAACAGCTCTTACAGAATATAATTCTGCAAGAAAAACTGGACTTCAAGCTATAACATTAAAAGATGAAGATGAATTAATAGCTGTAAGATTAACAGATGGACAAGATAATGTTGTATTAGTAACAACAGATGGATTATGTATTACCTTCAGTGAACAAGATGTAAGACCAATGGGTAGAACAGCTCAAGGTGTAATAGGAATTAAACTTGGTGATGGTGATAAAGTAATTGGAATGGAATCTATTATAGAAGGAGCTAAAGCAACATTATTAGCAATAACAAAAAATGGATTTGGAAAGAGAACAGACCTTGATGAATATAGAGTTCAAAAGAGAGGCGGTAGAGGAGTAATTACATATAAAGTTACTCAAAAAACTGGAAAATTAGTTGGAATTAGAGTTACAGATGATTCAAAAGATGTTATGATGATTACAGACAAAGGAACAATAATAAGAATAAGTGCTAAAGATGTAAGCATCTTAGGAAGATCAACACAAGGTGTAACTTTAATGAGAACAAACGATGGAGGAAAAGTTGTAAGCATCGAATTAGTAGATCCAGAAGAAACAAAAGAAACTAAAAATAAATAGATATAGGACATATATATATTTGGAAAGGAGTTAATAGATATCTATTAGCTCCTTTTTTTAAATATATGGTTTGGAGGTGGAATGATGAATAAAAAAATTAATAAAACAATAATGCAATATTTTGAATGGTATTTACCACCAGATTGCGGATTATGGAAAAAAGTTGCAAATCAAGCAAGTTATTTGGACAGTATAGGAATTACAGGTATATGGTTACCTCCAGCATATAAAGCAGAGGGAGGAAATAAGGATACAGGATACGGAGTATACGATTTATATGATTTAGGAGAATTTGACCAAAAAGGTTCTGTAAATACCAAGTATGGAAGTAAAGATGAATATATAAATGCAATAAAAGTTTTAAAAGGAAATAACTTAGAAGTATATGCAGATATTGTTTTAAATCATAAATTAGGAGCAGATGGAACGGAAGAAGTTATGGCAATAGAAGACCAGCCTGATAATAGAAATGTAGATTTAAATACTCCGGTTGTAATTGAGGCATGGACCAAATATAATTTTGAGGCAAGGAATAATAAGTATTCAGATTTTAAATGGAACTGGACGCATTTTCACGGTGTAGATTGGGATGAAAAAACAAAACGAAAAGGAGTTTTTAAATTCTACGGAAAGCATTGGGATAATGATGTAGATAAAGAAAACGGAAACTTCGACTATTTAATGGGAGCAGATGTAGACTTTAATAATGTTGATGTTATTCAAGAACTAAACAAATGGGGAGATTGGTATGTAAATACTACGAATGTAGATGGGTTTAGACTAGATGCAGTAAAACATATTAGGGCTGGTTTTTATAAAGAATGGCTAGCAAATATGCGTGAAGAATTTGCGAAGGACTTTTTTGCGGTTGGTGAATATTGGAGTACAAATATGGTAGCTATAAATAATTATTTAAATGAAGTAGACTATTCTATGAAATTATTTGATGTTCCATTACATTATAATTTATTTAATGCTTCAAATTCTTCTGGAAATTATGATATGCGTACGATTTTAGATAACACACTTGTAAAAGAAAATCCTGAATATGCAGTTACATTTGTAGATAATCATGATACACAACTTGGTCAGTCTTTAAATTCTTGGGTACAAGATTGGTTTAAACCTTTAGCCTATGCACTAATTCTATTAAGAAAAGATGGAATACCTTGTATTTTTTATGGAGATTATTATGGAATTCCACACGATAATATTGAACCTAAAAAGAAACTATTAGAAAATATGATAAAAGCAAGAAAACATTTTTCTTACGGAAAACAAAGAGATTATTTTAAAGATGAAAATATTATTGGATGGGTAAGAGAAGGAGACAGTGACCACACAGATTCAGGACTAGCAGTTGTTATGAGCGACAATGCAGGTGGTTGTATAGAAATGAATGTAGGCGACAGACTTGCTAATACTGTATTCTATGACTGCACAGGAAATTTAAAAGAAACTGTTTATGTTGATGCAAACGGAAATGGAATATTCTATTGCGCAGGTGGTAGTGTTTCTGTTTGGATAAAAAAAGATAATATATATGATAAAAGTGAAGAAGAATAATAGATAAAACCACTCCAGCAAATAAGTTTTTGGAGTGGTTTTTCTTTTTAATTTTCTTTAGCGTTTTTGAAAAATTCATGAAAATTTATTAAAGGCATAGTAATAGGTGGCATTCCGCTTAAAGCTGTTGCAGAAGTAATATATGCTCTACATAAATGTGATAAAGTGGTTGCACCATTAATTTTTAACATATGTTCAAATGTTTTTTTATCAATCTTACCAGAACCTTTAAATAAAGCATTCATAATAATAAAGATTTTTCCAACTTCTTTATTGTTAGTAGTAATATTAATTTCATATTTTAATTCAATCTGTCCTATAAAAAAAGTAGTATTACCATTTTTATTTTCATTTATATTTACAATTCTAAAACCAACATTTGCCTGTATATCTAAATCCGCATTTCTATTGATTTTTTCAAATACTTTTAAAGAAAAGTCACTTATGTAATTATCCATTAGCTGAAAGTCTGCTTGTACTACTGATTTGTCCATAAATCATTCCTCCATTATCTTGATTATTATGATCACATGTTAAATAAGTTATGTTATCATTGTTAGTTTTATTATATTGATATGTTTCATATTTAGTAAAATGCAATGTATAATTAATATTTTTACTCTTATATAAACTAGTTATCATATCTTTTAAAGTATTTATAAAAAAATCTGAAGATTTGGTAAGTTTCCTAGATATAGTATATAATAATTTTATTGTAGGATTATATTTTCCTCTTTCCAGTTTAGATATCATAGTTTGATTAACCGCTAAAATTTTAGCTAATTCTTTTTGCGTTATATGATTAATTTTTCTATAATTTATAATTGCTTTAGAAATACTTAATAAGATTTGTTCATATTCAAGCACTTCATCAATTTTAGAAACATCGCTTTTAATTTCTATACTATTTGCATCAAACAAATTATTTAAGTTGATTTTCATAAATATCCTCCTAAAAACTTAATTTCTTAATTATATTTATAGCTCTATTTATATTATGGCTATATGAATCTGAGCCTTTATTCTTTTTTCCATTCTCATTAAAGGCACATAATAAAATTGGAATAATGTTATTATGGTCTTTTTCTACTATAAATATGCATCTAAAATTAGATGTATTCCTGTACTCATATCTCCAAAGAATATTACCATTTATTGCATTTTTTTGCTGTTGTGTCAATTTTAATTTTTCAAATCTATTATAATTTTCAAAATCTTTTCTAGCAAAATCATTATAAAATTGAGAAGCAAATTTTTCAACATCTGCTTGTATAAGTTTATTTAAATCTTTAACAAAATCATTTGTTACTAAAATTCCTTCATTTTGCAAATATTGTAATAGTCTAAGGATTGCATCCTCTTTTTTCAATAACCTTTTTGAATCCTCCTTTGAAAATATTACTTATAAGTAATATTATAAAACATAAATATAATTTTTGCAATATATATTTGAAAATATTGTAAAAATTACTATAAAAAAACTTAATTTGGTATTGTTAAATTATAGCCCGCCAAACTTAATGGTGGACTATAATTTAAATAATATCACAAAATTCCAACCAATTTAGTATAAAAAATCACAAAATTCCATATAAATTAGCAAGAAAAATCACAAAATTCCAAGTAACTGTATTTTAGATACGGTTACTTTAAACGAAAAAATATAGTTGCCTAATGTATTTAATTAAAAAAAGCAACTTGTATCTTTATATACAGGTTGCTTTAAACGAATATTTCGTTGGTTGCAGGGGACAAGACAAAATGCCTATATTTTGGCAAATTTAAGACCTCCCTCTTTAGCATATTTATAAAATAAATCACTACTATTTTTAACTACTTGTTTAAAAAATTCTATTTCTTCATCAGTATAATTACCTTCCCAAACTGTAAGTTCGTATGTAGGTAACTTTATTCTAACAGAGTCAAATCCATCTTTAGCAGGTCTTTCAAAATGAACATCAATGCACTCTTGACCATTTTCCATATATATATTTGAAAAGACAACTTCTGTACCGTCAGAATATTTTACATACGGATACATCATAATAAACACTCTCCTTTATATCCATTATTATATTACATCAAAAGGTATTAAGCAATAATTCAATTAATGTTGACAAAAAATAAGGTTCTATAAAGGGATAAAGTAGCGTTTACTAAACAAATACTAAACAAATTTTAAAAATAAAATTTTTGTTTAGTTAACTGTTTAGTAAGACTAAAAAATAATAAAAATTAATAAAAATTAAAAATCGTGAAAAACATTGATACTCTAGTGGAGAATAAATATTTAAAATTATAATAAAAATGTAATAGTTAAAAACAATAAAATAGCTTGTATCCTTAGATACAAGCTTTTCAAAACGATTTATTTGTTGGTTGCGGGGGGAGGACTCGAACCTCCGACCTTTGGGTTATGAGCCCAACGAGCTGCCAACTGCTCCACCCCGCGATGTGATACAAATATAATTATATAACTTATAATAGTTCTTGTCAATAGATATATTAAATAAATTGTAAATATATAATATAATATATGTTTAAAATAAAAAAATATTCCAAAATTTTATATTATTTATGGCAATAAGAAAATTAAACAGCAAGAACAAATAAAAATTATTTACTAATTTGAATTTGGATGTTGGTATTTGTATCTATAAATACATCGGAATTAATATTTGGAGCAGATTTATTAGAATTTGCATAATTTTTATTTTGTAAAGATTTTTTAGAAGAAGACTGACCAGGGGTAGATGTGGTGGTATCTATTTTATTTTCTGAGATATGTATATTTAAAAAATTATATTCCATTGCACCTAAACTATTTATGTCTGAAGAAATTGAGTTTGAATTATTTAAAAAACTATAAAACAGTTTTATTTTAACATCAGAAATAATTGCAGAGGTAAAATTACCAGTGTAATTAATATTAATAGTAAATATGTGCTCTTCCTTTTTAGAATTACTTAATGAAAAAGACTCGGATTTAAAATCATTTAAAAAGACTTCTGTAGAATCAGTTAAATTAGCTGCAACAGAATTATTATTAATTGAATTAGAGTTGGTAGAATTAGATTCAATTAAATTAGAATCCAAAAAATATTGGCACGAAAAATCAGCAGGCAAATTTTCTATATAAAAATAATAAGAAAATGGAATATCGGAAACAATTTCATCTCTAAAATTATTAATTGAAAAAGAATATTTAACAGAAGAATTAGAATTATCTAGAATAACAGGGTCATTAAAATTTACATTAAAAATAGGCTCTGCAATCTGCGAAGAAATACACACATTTGAAGTTGCAGAAAAATTATTATGATTAATTATAGAAACAATAGAAAATACTAAGATTAATAAAAACAATATTTTTTTCAAATTTAATTCCTTTCAAAAATTATTTGTAAATTCATACATAAATTAAATTTATCCAACGAGCTGGCATTATTAATAGCATTTATATTATTCTCGTTAAAAGAAGTGTTAGAATTGCTAAAATTTAAATAAGAATTATCAAATGGCAACTCCCAATAAAAGGTTAATTTGTCCACATTATTTGTATTTTCTGTGTATAAGCAAGAATTATTTTCATAAATATCCACAGGAGAATTATTAATATACACAATTAAATTAGATGGGATTTTAGAATTAGCAGTAATTACTTTAAAATTAATGTTTTTGTTAGATTTAATTAATATAGAAAAATAACCATAAGAACCGGGCGCAATTTTGTTATTATATAAATTATTTGAATTTGAAACAGTTGAAATTAAATTAATATTTAAATTCGAAGTTTTATTTAATAAAGATAAAGAATTTTTCAGATATAAAAAAACACAACAAAAAATAAATAATAAAATAAATATAAATTTTTTCATATGGGCTCCTAAAAATAAAAAGATTAAAATAAAATGATAAATAATTAATTAAAAATAATAGATAAAAAATTATTTAAAAAATTAAAAATACATTGATTAAACTAAAAAAATTATAATAAAAACTAAAAGGTTTGTCAATAATAAACAATATATAATTGTAAATTATTTAATCAATATATAAAAAAGCTCAAATGAAAATATGCTAAAAAGCAATAATATATAATTGTAAAAAATTTTCAAGTATGATAAAATTACGTTGAAAAATTTCTATAAAAAGATAGTGTAAATAAAGCGATTTAAGATAATGCATAAAACGAATACACTATCTAAAAATTAACAAAAGATGGGAGGAGAGAAAATGATTTATACAGTCACATTTAACCCAGCATTAGATTACATTTTGGAATTAGATAAATTAGAAGTTGGAAAGATACAAAAGTCTAAAACCGAACTAATACTTCCAGGCGGAAAGGGAATAAATGTCTCTACAGTTCTAACTAATTTAGAAGTTAGTAATGTAGCATTAGGATTTAAAGCCGGTTTTGTAGGAGAAGAAATCGAAAGATTACTAAGAAACATGAATGTAGAAACAGATTTTATAAAATTAGAAGAAGGAAATTCAAGAATAAATGTAAAAATATCAGCAGAAAATGAAACTGCTATAAATGCTAATGGACCTAAAATAAGTGAAGGCAAAATTTTAGAACTATTAGAGAAACTAAAGAATTTAGGAGAAAATGATTTTTTAGTTTTATCTGGTAGTATACCTGCATCAATAAAAGATGACATATACGAAAGAATATGTGGCATAGTAAAAACACAAAATGTAAAAATTGTTGTGGATGCAACTAAAAATTTGCTTGTAAAGTCACTAGAGTATAATCCATTTTTAATAAAACCAAATAATGAGGAATTAGGAGAAATTTTTGGTGTAGACATACATACAAAAGAAGATGCCTTAATTTATGGTAAAAAGTTAAAAGATATGGGTGCACAAAATGTTTTAGTGTCAATGGGTAAAATAGGTGCTGTTTTAATTGATGAAGAAAATAAAGAATATTTCTTAAAATCTCCACAAGGAAAAAGAGTTAACACAGTAGGCTCAGGAGATTCTATGGTAGCAGGTTTTATTGCAGGCTATCTAAAATACAATAATTACGAAGATGCATTAAAAATGGGAGTATCAGCAGGAACAGCAAGTGCTTTGTCAAAATATTTGGCAACAAAAGAAGAAGTATATAATTTATATAATAAGCTTTAACAAAGGAGGAAAAAAATGAGAATTACAGATTTATTAAGCAAAGATTCAATCGAATTGAATGCATCAGCAAAAGACAAAAATGACATTATAGACAAAATGACAAAATTGATGCTAAAAACAGGTAAAATTACAGACGCAGATGCGTACAAAAAACTTGTTTTAAAAAGAGAGGAAGAAGGAAGCACTGGTGTTGGAGAAGGTATAGCAATTCCACATGGTAAAGGTGATTGTGTAAAGGAACCAGGACTAGTTGCAATGGTAGTTCCACATGGGGTAGAATATGATGCTCTAGATGGAAAACCAGTTAATTTATTATTTATGATTGCTGCTCCAAATACTAATGATAATGTACATTTAGATGTATTAAGTAGATTATCTACTATGTTAATGGATACAGAATTTAAAAACAAATTAATGTTAGCAAAAAGCAAAGACGAATTTTTAAATATAATAAATGAAACAGAGAATGAAAAATTCAATGAAAAACCTAAGCAAGCAGAAGGATATGAAGTTTTAGGAATTACAGCTTGCCCTACAGGAATTGCTCATACTTATATGGCTGCAGAAGCTTTAGAAGCAGCAGGAAAAGAAATGGGACATCCTGTAAAAATAGAAACACAAGGTCAATCTGGTGTTAAAAATAAATTAACAAAAGAAGAAATAAAAAATGCAAAAGCAATTATAATTGCAGCAGATATCGATATTGATTTATCTAGATTTAAAGGTAAAAAAGTTCTTAAAGCAAAAGTTGCTGATGGAATTCATAAACCTAAAGAATTAATACAAAGAGCTTTAGACGGAAAAGACGTTCCAGTATACCAAGGAAGCGGAAACGATAATGACGTAGAAAGCGATGAATCAGAAGGTGTAGGAAGCAAAATATATAGACACTTAATGAATGGTGTTACACATATGTTACCATTTGTTGTTGGTGGAGGTATATTAATTGCAATATCATTCTTATTAGATGATTATTCAATAGACCCATCAAATTTTGGTATGAACACACCACTTGCAGCATTCTTTAAGACAGTTGGTAATACAGCATTTGATTTTATGCTATGTATTTTATCTGGATATATAGCAATGAGTATAGCAGATAGACCAGGCTTAGCAGTAGGTTTCGTAGGTGGAGCCCTAGCAAAAGCAGGAACCACATTTGCATCTATATCTAATCCAGATGCAGTAGTAGTTAGCTCAGGATTTTTAGGAGCATTACTTGCAGGTTTCATTGGTGGATATTTAGTTCTTTTATTAAAAAAAGTATTTTCATTTATACCAAAGAGCTTGGATAGTATTAAACCTATATTAATTTACCCAGTAGGTGGTATTCTTTTAATGGGAATAATTATGCTTGCAATAAACCCAATTGTTGGTGCAATAAATGAAGCATTAAATAATTTCTTATCATCTATGCAAGGTGCTAACAAATTAATATTAGGAGCAATCTTAGGTGGAATGATGTCCGTAGATTTAGGTGGACCTGTAAACAAAGCAGCTTATACTTTTGGAACAGGAATGCTTGCAGAAGGACATTACGATATAATGGCAGCTGTTATGGCTGGTGGTATGGTACCACCAATTGCAATTGCATTACTTGCAACATTCTTCCCTAAAAAATTACCTAGAAAAGATAGACAATCTGCATTATTAAATTATGTTATGGGATTATCTTTCATAACAGAAGGTGCAATACCATTTGCATCTGCAGACCCAATTCGTGTAATAGCATCTTGTATAGTAGGTTCTGCAGTTGCAGGTGCAATGTCAATGTTATTTAATTGTACATTAATGGCACCACATGGTGGAATTTTCGTAATTCCAGTAGTAGGAAATGCATTAATGTATTTAGTTTCAATAGCTGTTGGTTCAGTAGTTGCAATGTTTATAATGGCAGCATTAAAGAAGAATGTTTGGAAAAAGGGAGATGAAGTGAAGAATGCTTAGTAAAACTTTAACTCTAGAAAATGAAACTGGTTTACATGCAAGACCTGCAACAGAACTTGCTAAAATAGCTATGAAATATCCATGTGATATAAAATTAATAGCTAATGGTAAAACTGTAAATGCAAAATCTCCATTAATGATAATGTCAGCTGGTATTAAACAAAAAACAGATGTAGAAATACAATGTGATGGAGAAAAAGAAGAAGAAGCAATGAAAGAAATAGAAGAAGCTTTTAAAAATAATTTCGGAGAATAAAAGAATGTGGAGTAAGTATTTGCTCCACATCAATTTAATAAATAAACTTAAAAAAGATTAAACAAAAGAGGAGAGAAATATGTTAAAAGGAACAGGTGTATCAAAGGGTATTGGGATTGGACATACAAAGGTTTTAAAAAATGAAGAAGTAAAATTAACAGATTTTAAAGTTGATAATAGAGAAAATGAACTTGAATTTTTTAAGAAATGTCTAAATGATGTAATAGATGATACAAAGAAAGTTACAGAAAAACTTTCTGGAACAGAATCAGATATTATGAATGCGTATTTAATGATATTACAGGACCCTACACTAACAAGCGAGGCAGAAAGACTAATTAAGGAAGAAGGATATAATGCAGGCTATGCAACAAAAGTTGGATTTGAAACTGTAGAAGAAGTATTTAAAAATATGGATGATGAATATATGTCTGCAAGAGCTTCTGACATACAAGATATTAAACAAAAGGTTTTAAATAAAATTGTTAATAAAGCTGAATTAGATTTAAGTAATTTACCAGAAAACACTATTTTAGTTAGTGAAGATCTTTCTACATCAGATACAGCAAAATTAAATTTAAAATCAATTGCAGGAATTATAATAGAAAAAGGTAGTGAGAATTCCCATGTTTCTATTATGGCAAGAACACATGAAATTCCAGCAATTGTTGGTGCAAAAAATATTGTAAAGAAATTGACAAATGATGAATATATTGCGATGAATGGAAGCACTGGTGAAATATTTGAAAATCCAACACAGGAAGAAATAGATAATTTAACAAAAATACAAAAAGATTTAAAGACCGAAAAAGAAAATTTATCAAAATTTATTAAAAGAAAAAGTATTACTAAAGATGGATATAAAACAGAAGTAGTTGCAAATATCGGAACGCCTAAGGATATGGACGCTGTTATAGCAAATGGAGCTGAAGGTGTTGGACTATTTAGAAGTGAATTCTTGTATATGGATTCAGACAGTATGCCTACAGAAGACCAACAATTTGAGGCATACAAGGAAGTTTTAGAAAGAGCAGAAGGAAAAAGAGTTATTGTTCGTACATTGGATATTGGTGGGGACAAAGACCTAAAATACATGAATTTGGACAAGGAAGATAATCCATTTTTAGGATATAGAGCAATTAGAATATGTTTACGTGAGCCTGAAATTTTTAAAGTTCAATTAAGAGCTTTATTAAGAGCAAGTGTTTACGGAAAATTAGCAATTATGCTACCTATGATTTCTTCTATTGATGAAATAAGGGATGCAAAGAAGATTATAGAGGAAGTAAAAGAAGAATTAAAAGCTAAAAAGATAAAATTTGATAAAAACGTAAAAGTAGGAATAATGATAGAAATTCCATCAGCTGCTATAATGGCAGAAGAACTAGCTAAAGAATGTGATTTCTTTAGTATTGGAACAAATGATTTAATTCAATATACTGTTGCAGTTGAAAGAGGAAATGAAAAAATTTCTGATTTATATACAAAGTTCCACCCAGCAGTTATACGTTTAGTAAAGATGGCTATTGACGGAGCTCATAAATCTAAAATATTCTGCGGAATGTGTGGAGAAGCTGCAGCTGACGAAAGATATATACCTATTTTAGTAGGTTTAGGTTTGGATGAATTTTCTATGAATCCTACAAAAATGTTAAGTGCTAGAAAGATGATAAGAAGTTTAAATCATAAAGAGTGTAAGAAATTAGCTCAAGAAGTATTAAAGATGTCATCTGCTAAAGAAATTAAGGCAAGATTGGAAGAATATAAAAATAGTTTATAATTCCAATTGTGAAAAAATATATAAAGTTGATAAAAAGTGGAAAACTATAATTTTAAGATATAGTTTTCCACTTTTTTTGTACAAATATATTTACGGAAATCCAAAATAAAGAAAATCTTTTGTAAAAAAAGAATGTAAAAAGAAGGAAATATATCAAAAAATACATAAAAAAGTAATATCTACGTAAAAAACACGGGCTTTGACCTTGCGTAAACGCATAGAAGGACCTTCAAAAAAGTGGAAAATACTGCTATTTAATATATAGAATAAAGTTGATAAAATAAACGAGATATAAAACAAAAGAATTAATTGTTTTTGGAGGGATTTCGAGATGTTTAAAAATCTAAAAGGGACAAAAGTTAAACTAATATTAATAGGAGGACTAATAGCAGTAATCATAGCATCAATATTAGCAGTAGTTATGGTTAATGTGAGAAAAGCAAGACTAGCAAAAGCAGCTCCAGAGCTAGCAAGAGCAATGACATATGATGAAGTAGAAGATGGAGACGAAATAGTAGAAAATACAGAGGGCAACGTAAAATTCGATGCCTTTTTCTTGCGTGACCTAGATGGAGATGGATATGCAGAGAGCATAAGAGGAACAAGTAAAGAAATAGGAAAAGAGGATACCTTGTATATGGAGATAAATGTCGACACAGCAGGGTATCTTAAAGATGCAAAAATTACAATAAACGAAGGTAATTTCTATTTCCAAACAGCCTTACCAAAGGATGACGAGTTAAAAGATAGCTATGTAGGAAATAATACAAGAGTAATAGAGTTTAATGATTTAAATAACGGAACCCAAAAATTAATAACAGGAATTGTAAGAAGTGGAGATTACTCTTACAGTTCAACAAAAGCAGCAGCAATAGGAAATAATATAAATAATTATAGCAAAGTAAATAGTGTAACATTTACAGGAACATATGTAAATGGGGAAGAAACAATCGAAATAAGTAAAACAGTTAATTTTAATATAGATTGGTATGGAACAGCAAAAGCAAGCATCTATACAACAAGCCAAAATTATTATGATATAGCAGACAGAATAGATGAAGAAAATGGACAAATAACATTAGACTTTACAGTAAGAACACAAGAAACCAATTATGCATTAATATTAAAAGATAATCATGTAGAAGCCCAAATACCACAATTAAATGGATATGACCCAATAAGTGTAACATATACAGGAAGTGTAGGAACATCAAGTTATAATAGTGCTACAAGAACACTTACAATAGATAAAGAATCAGTAGTGGGAGAAGATGGAAATATAACAACAGGATTATCAAGAGATAATTCATATGGTATAAGAGTAGTATATCCAATAGAGGCATATCAATCACTAGGAGAAGATACAGTAACAATAAAGATACCAGTAAGCACATATTATGAAGGATATAACAATCCAAATGAGGAATTTACTAACCCATATAAATCAAACACAGCAACAACAACTATAACAGCAAGCTATCAAGGACCAAAGACTGAAGCAGCTGATATAGAAGTAGAAGTAGGAAAGTACATATATACTCCAAGTCGTAGATATGTAGTATCAAAACAAAAACCATTAAGAATATATAATGGAGTAAGCGATAGTGAAACAGATGATACATATCAAGTAAGATGGTATGTAAGTACAGGAACAAATGGAGAATCTACAGGATTAGTATTAAAAGAAACACAAAATGACCAAGCACAAGTAGCAGACAACTTCATAAAAACAGATTCTAGTAAAGATAGCATGGAAAATATAACAACAAATGTGGGAATAGGATTTTCAGGAGTAGACAATGTCTTAAAAGAGGATGGATGGATAAAAGTATATGATGAAGATACAGGAGATTTATTAGTAACATTTACAAAGAGTGATTGGAACAAATATACAAGCAGTAATCCATATAAATATGAATTACCAGTAAAACATATAAGAGTGGAAACAAGTGAAACAAATGCAAGTAGCAGTTTTTATGTATATAACATAAAAGAATTAGATGATGAGTATATAACAACAAATTACACAAAAGAAGAATTTGATAATTTACAATACATAGAATCTAATTTAGTAGGATATTTAGGTGGAACATATATTGGTTCAGACACACATAGAGCAAATTATGAAGCACCATATTCAATAGCAGATATTGGAATAAGTAATAATACAATATCAACACAAAGCACGGAGAAAAATGAAAAGATAACAATAACAGCAAGAAATGATAGTTCAGCAAACCAAGTAGGCTGGGTAAATGGAAGTTTTGTAGTAAAACTACCAGAAGAAATATTAACAGCAGAAATAAATAATGTAGAAATAAATAACAGTAGTGTAAGTATAACAAGTTATGAATTAGTAGAAGAAGATGGAGTAAAATTAATAAAAATAAATACACAAAACAACAATAGTACACCACAAACATATAGCATAACAATAGATGTAGATTTAACACCAGATCCAAGAAAAGCAACAACAACAAAGAATCTTGAGCTATATGCATCAAATGAAGAAACAAGTGAGTATTATTACAATGCAAATGATATTTATGATGTAAATGATAATTTAAATACAGAAGAAAAAGTAAATTATGATACAACATCTTTAAGTATGGTATCACCAAACTCATTATTAACAAACCAAGTAGGAAGTAATTTTGACGATAAAGGAACAGAAGTAATATCACCAGAAATAGCAGATGTAAAACCAGTATATGGAGTAATAGACCAAGAGGGAGAAAAAACTGTTCAAATTGGTGTGCAATTAAAGAATAATTATGGAAGTACAATAAGTGATATACAAATAGTAGGAAAGATACCATTTGAAGGAAACACATATGTATTAAGTGGAGGAGATTTAGGCTCTACATTTACAACTAATATGACAGAAGCAGGAATAACAGTACCAGAAGGTTTACAACAATATGCAACAGTATATTATTCAGAAAATGAGAATCCAACAAATGACTTAAATGATGAAGCAAATGGATGGAAGACAGCAGAAGAAGTAACAAATTGGGATAATATAAAAACATTCTTAATTGACCTTGGTGACTATGTAATGCCAACAGGAGCAGAATACATATTTAATTACATAGTAAAAATACCAAATGGATTGGAATTTAACCAAGCATCATTCAGTCATCATGGAGTATATTTTAGTTTAGATACAGAGCAAGGAAAATATAGAACACAAACAGAGCCAAATAAATTAGGATTTAGAATAGCAGAAAAATATAATTTAGAATTAACAAAATATCAAACAGGAAAAGATAAATTAGTACCTGGAGCAACATACAGTATTACAGACGAAGCAACAGGAGAAACAAAAACAGCAGTAACAAATGCCCAGGGAATGTTAACAATAAATAATTTATATGTAGAGAAAACATATTTAATAAAAGAGATAAAAACACCTAGTGACTATGAATTAAATAGTGATGTTATTAGGTTTATTGGTCATGTCGATGAAGACGGAAATTTAAGTATAGACAAGACACAAGGAACAACAAAAGAAGATATGTCAGTAGTAAAGAATGAAGGAGAAGACTACAAAGTAACAGTAAAAGTAGAAGATGAAGTAAAGGCAAGTATAAAGATACATAAAACAGAACAAGGAACAGAAACACCACTACAAAATGTAAAATACAAATTAACAGGATATGGAATAAGTGAAAGTGGAAAAACAATAACAACAAATAGTAATGGAGAAGTAACAATAAATGGATTATCTGTAAATCAAGAATATACTCTAACTGAAACAAAAGCAGAAGGGTATTATTTAGCAAGCCCAATAAAATTTAAAATAGTAAATAATGATGGAAATTATAGTATAGAACAAATAACAGAAGAAGGAGTAGAGTCAGGAACAATAAAAGGACAAAGTACAGAAGAAGTAGATGGAATTCCAACAATAACATTAAATTTAGAAGATGAAAAAATACCAACATATAGTTTGCAAATAATAAAACAAGAAAAAACAATAGAAACAGAATTAACAGAAGATAAAGAAAAAGCAAGCACAACAGAAAATACAGAAGAAACAACATATCTAGAAGGAGCAAAGTTTAAATTATATAAAGAAGATAAAGAAATAGGAGAATACATAACAGACGGAACAGGAAGAGTAACAATAGATAATTTATACCAATATATAGACGGAAAAGATGAAGAAGCAACATATACATTAAAAGAAGTATTAGCACCAGTAGGATATGCAAAAGTAAAAGATATAACATTTAAAGTAAATGGAACAGATGGAACATTACAATTTATTAATACAAATGGAGAAGAAGAAAATTATACAGTTGATGGAAATACAGTAAAATTAACAATAGATGACAGTCCATCATTTAGATTAATAAAGAAAGATGAAGAAAGTGGAATGACACTTTCAGGAGTAAAATTTGCAATATACAATGTAGAAGATGGAGAAATACCAGCAACAAACAGCAAAGGAGAAATATTAGGAACTAAAGAAACAATAAATGGAAAAGAATATTACACACTAACAACGGATGAACAAGGAGTAATAACAGCAGACCTAACAGAAGGATTATACAAAGCAGTAGAAGTAGAAGCACCAGATAAATATGATATAAGTAACCAAACATATTACTTTGGAATAGGAGCATCAAGAGAAGCAGAAGAAGATATGTTACCAGTATGGGCAGAGAGCTTTGGAGGAAGTAGTAATGATTATATTAAATCAGTAGCAGAAACCAGTGATGGAGGCTATATAGCAGGAGGATATTTCCAAAGTAGTACAATCCAAGTAGGAGATTATACATTAAAAAATAATAGTACTACAAGTAATTCTGATGGCCTAATAATAAAATATGATGCAGAAGGAGAAGTAGAATGGGCAAAGAGTTTTGGAGGAAGTAGTAATGAACAAATTAATTCAGTAGCATCAACAAGTGATGGAGGCTATATAGCAGGAGGATATTTCTGTAGTAGTAGTATCGACTTTGGAAATAGTATAACATTAAAAAATAATAGTACTACAAGTTATTCTGATGGATTAATAATAAAATATGATGCAGAAGGAGAAGTAGAATGGACAGATTCATTTGGAGGAAGTAGTTATGATGGTATTAACTCAGTAGCCGAAACAAGTGATGGAGGGTATATAGTAGGAGGATATTTTTATAGTTCTACTATAGAAGTTGATGGACATACATTAACTAGTAATGGAAGTTATGATGGCCTAATAATAAAATATGATGCAGAAGGAGAAGTAGAATGGGCAAAGAGTATAGGAGGAAGTAGTATTGAGAGAATCCAATCAGTAGCCTCAACAAGTGATGGAGGTGTCGTTGCAGGAGGATATTTTAGAAGTAGTATCCAAGTAGGAAGTGAAAAATTAACAAGTAATGGATATGAAGATGGCATAATAATAAAATATAATGGAGAAGGAGAAGTAGAATGGGCAAAGAGTATAGGAGAAAGTAGTAGTGATTATATTACTTCAGTAGCTGAAACAAGTGATGGAGGTGTCGTTGCAGGAGGATATTTCAATAGTAGTACAATCCAAGTAGGAAGTGAAAAATTAACAAGTAAAGGTAGTTCTGATGGCATAATAATAAAATATGATGCAGAAGGAGAAGTAGAATGGGCAAAGAGTTTTGGAGGAAGTAGTTATGATGAAATTAATTCAGTAGTAGCAACAAGTGATGGAGGTGCCATTGTAGGAGGATATTTTAGAAGTAGTAGCCAAGTAGGAGGCGAAAAATTAACAAGTAATGGATATGAAGATGGCCTAATAATAAAATATGATGCAGAAGGAGAAGTAGAATGGGCAAAGAGTATAGGAGGAAGTAGTTCAGATTATATCAATTCAGTAGCATCAACAAGTGATGGAGGAGTAATTGCAGGAGGATATTTTAGAAGTAGTACAATTCAAGTAGGAAACGATACATTAACAAATAATGGCTCAACATCATGTACTGATGGAATGGTTATAAAATACGAAAACCAAGAACTACCTAATCCTGTAGTTACTAATGCAAAAGTCATAGGAGGAAGTAGTTCTGACCAAATTAATTCAGTAGCATCAACAAGTGATGGAGGAGTAATTGCAGGAGGATATTTCCAAAGTAATACAATCCAAGTAGGAAGTGAAAAATTAACAAGTAATGGAAGTAGAGATGGCATAATAATAAAATATGATGCAGAAGGAGAAGTAGAATGGGCAAAGAGTATAGGAGGAAGTAGTAGTGACATAATTTATTCAGTAGCATCAACAAGTGATGGAGGTGCCATTGCAGGAGGATATTTCCAAAGTAGTACAATCCAAGTAGGAAGTGAAACATTAACAAATTCTACAAGTTATTCTGATGGCATAATAATAAAATATGATGCAGAAGGAGAAGTAGAATGGGCAAAGAGTATAGGAGGAAGTAGTCATGATTATATATATTCAGTAGCATCAACAAGTGATGGAGGCTATATAGCAGGAGGATTTTTTATTAGTACAATCCAAATAGAAAATGTAACATTAACAAGTAATGGAAGTGAAGATGGCCTAATAATAAAATATGATGCAGAAGGAGAAGTAGAATGGGCAAAGAGTTTTGGAGGAAGTAGTTATGATGAAATTAATTCAGTAGTAGCAACAAGTGATGGAGGTGCCATTGTAGGAGGATATTTTAGAAGTAGTAGTATCGACTTTGGAAATGGTATAGTATTAACAAATAATAGTAGTTCTACAAGTTATAATGATGGCATAATAATAAAATATGATGCAGAAGGAGAAGTAGAATGGGCAAAGAGTATAGGAGGAAGTAGTAGTGACATAATTTATTCAGTAGCATCAACAAGTGATGGAGGTGCCATTGCAGGAGGATATTTCCAAAGTAGTACAATCCAAGTAGGAAGTGAAACATTAACAAATTCTACAAGTTATTCTGATGGCATAATAATAAAATATGATGCAGAAGGAGAAGTAGAATGGGCAAAGAGTATAGGAGGAAGTAGTCATGATTATATATATTCAGTAGCATCAACAAGTGATGGAGGCTATATAGCAGGAGGATATTTTTATAGTAGTATAATCAAAGTAGGAAGTGAAACAATAGCAAATAATAATAGTGGTTATTATGATGGCCTAATAATAAAATATGATGCAGAAGGAAAAATAGAATGGGCAAGAAGTTTTGGAGGAAGTAGTTCTGATTATATTAATTCTTTAACAGAAACAATTGGTGGAAAAGTTGTGGCAGGAGGATATTTTATTAGTTCTGTTATAGAAGTTGATGGACATACATTAACAAATAATAGAAGTGGTTATTCTGATGGAATGATACTTGAAGTTGTAAACGAAGTAGGAGTACCAGAAGTCCAAGAATTAACAGTAGTAAATGGTAGAAAAGAATTTAAGATAACAACAGATGTAAATGAAATAGATGGAGTTAAAGGTGGAAGTATTTCAGGAGAAGACAAAAATCCATATGAAACAGTAAAATATGGAGATAGTAGTAAAAATGAAATAATAATGACACCTGATGAGAACTACGAAATAATAGGAATAACAGTAAATGAAAAAGAATGGCCATTCGAAGCAAATGAAGATGGAACATATAAGATGCCAGCATTTGAAAATATGACAGAAGATAAACATGTAGTAGTAACATATGCATTAAAAGATAATAAGATAATAATTAATAAAGTAGATAGTGAAGACAATAATATAAAATTAGCGGGAGCAACATTTAAATTAGATCAATTAGAAGAAAGAAATGAGCCTATAAATGAATCAATAATTGGAGAAATGCAAGCAAATGGACAAGAATATGCAGTAGCAGATACAGAAAAAGGACCAGTAGAAGGAGTATTAGGAGAATTAACCAATAATGGAACATACTATTTTGTACAAAATGAAGATGGAACATATACTCCAACAAATAGTAAAACATATCAAATAGCAAATGGAGGAAATGCTGGAATACAAAATAGTACAGCAAACTCATATATACCAATAGATTTAAGTGGAAAAGAAGGAGAATATGTAGTAGTAGTAAATGCAAGTATATCAAGTGAAAGTTTTGATTATGGATATGCAACAGTAAATACCAATACAGCAGCACCATCATATAGTACAAGTGCAGGAAGATTCATGTATATATCAGGAACAGTAGATTCAAAAGATTATACATCAACAACAGTATTAGAAGGAAATCAAACATACTACTTACATTTAGGATATAGAAAAGATGGTAGTGCTGATACTGGTGATGACCAAGTTGTAATTAATAGTATAAATGTATATGAGGCAAGTAGTATATCATATAACTTTGTAGATAATAATTCAGGTGGATATGAATCAAACAACCAAGGACAAGATAATACAGTAGCAAATTCATATATGGAAATTGATTTAAGAGATTACACAGGAAAATATAATTTAACAGTAAATGCAAATATATCAAGTCAAAGTAATGATTATGGATATGCAACAGTAACAAACACAACAACAGCACCATCATATAGTAGTAGTGAAGGAAGATTTATATACATATCAGGAACTACAACACCAACAGACTATACAACGATATTACAAGGTGGACAAATGTATTATTTACACTTTGGATATTATAAAGATTCATCAACAAGTAGTGGAGATGATAAATTTACAATAAATAGTGTAAAAATAAGTTTAAATGGTGATGACTTATATCATACAGAAGTAACAACAAATAGTGAAGGACAGGCTATAACACAAATACCATTTGGAAAATATCAAATAACAGAGATAGTTGCACCAGAAGGATATGAGCTAAACAGCAATCCAATTGAAGTAGACTTTAGAGCAGATGGAAACCATGAATTTATGATAGAAAACAATAAGAAAGCTCAAGTAATAGTACATCATTATTTAAAGAATGAAAATGGAGAATATACAACAACAAAAGTAGCGGAAGATGAATTACTAGAAGGAAAAATAGGAGATAAATATACAACCAGTCCAAAGCTAGATTTAGATAAATATGAACTAGAAAAAGATGAAGAAGGAAATTATGTAATACCTTCAAATGCAACAGGAGTATATGAATCAGGAGTAATAGAAGTAACATACTATTATGAAGAAAAAGAAATACCACTAACAGTACATCATTATATAGAAGGAACAACAACAGCAGTACCATTAAAAGATGGAGGAGAAGCAGAAGATGTAACTGACAGTGGAAAAGAAGGAGAAAGCTATGAAACTAATGCAATAGAAGACAGTTTATTAAGTGAAGATTACGAATTAGTAGAAGTTCCAGAAAATGCTAATGGAACATATAGTGGAGAAGAAGTAACAGTAACATATTACTATAAGAGAGTTTCAAGACAAGTAGTATTAAACAAATATGATGAAGATGGAGAAACACCATTACAAGGAGTAAAATTTGAAATACAATCAAAAGATAATAATGAAAATACTATAGAAGCTACAACAGATACTAATGGACAAATAAAAGTTAATTTAGAATCAGGAGACTATACAGCAACAGAGGTAGAAGTACCAGAAGGATATGATTTACCTGATGATAATGAAACAGAATTTAGTGTAACAAAAGCAGATGATGTAGTTACATTAAATGTAACAAATACAAAAACAAAAGGAACAGTAATAACACATTACTATATAGAAAACACAACAGATAAAGTACCATTACAAGATGGAGGAACAGCAGAAGATGTAACACAAACAGGAAATGTAGGAGACATTTATGCAACAAAAGAAGCAGAAAATGTAAGTGATAAATATGAGTTAGTTTCTACAGTAGGAAATACAAGTGGAACAATACAAGAAGGAACAACAGAAGTAATCTACTATTATAAACTAAAAGATACAAGTGTATTAGTACATCATTATATAGAAGGAACAGAAACTAAAGTTCCAAGCAAAAATGGTGGAGTAGTAGAAGATGAGACTATAACAGGAAAAGTAGATGATTCATATAACACAAGTGCATCTTCAAATGTAGCAAACAACTATGAATTAGTAACAACACCAGCAAATGCAACAGGAACAATGACTCTAGACCAAATAGTTGTAACATACTACTATAAATTAAAAGATCCAACTATTGAAAATAGCAAGATTGAAAAGAATAGTACTGTAGAAAAAGTAACAGAAAAAGACCAAGCAGTACCATACACAATAACATATACAGCAAATGTTAAAGACTATATAGGTGATGCAGTAGTAACAATAATAGATACTCTTCCATACGAAATAGTAGAAGAAAGCTCTAGTCTAGATGGTGGACAATATGATTCATCAAGCATGACAATTACATGGACAGAAAATATAAGTGGAATAGACACATATAACAATGTAAACAATCAAATAAATATAACAAAGAATATAAGTTTAGTATACAAGGATTTAGATGTAACAAAAGAAAATGTTACAAATAAAGTAACAGGAACAATAAACTTAAAGACACCAGAAAAGACAGATACTAAAGAAGATACAGAAGATATACCAACAGAATTTTTAGTAAATGTACCAGTTACAAAGATTTGGGATGACAATGGAAACTCTGCAAAGAAACGTCCAAGTGAAGTAACATTTGTTTTAACAAGTAGTGATGTAAATGACGAAAATAGTCCATATAAACATACATTAGATACAAATAATGTAGATTCACAAATTAATAATAAGTGGACATATACATTTACAGGATTACCAAGATATGATAGTACTGGAAATGAAATTGTTTATACATTAAGTGAAGTGTTGGATAATATCTACTATACAGCTGAAAATGCAAATATTGACCAAGATAGTAAGACAATAACAAATACATTTAAAGTACCAACGGATACAATAGATGTACCAGTAACAAAGGTATGGAACGACAATAGTAATATTGCCAAAAAGAGACCAGCAAGTGTAGACTTTGTATTAAATGGAAGCGATGGAAGTGGTCCATATAGATACACATTAACAGAAAAGAATGTGGATTCTGAAAATGGCGATAAATGGATATACACATTTACAAACTTACCAAAATACAATAGTGTAAATGGTGATGAAATAACATATACATTAAGTGAAGAAAATGTAAACAGTGACTTCTATGTTGCAAGTGTAGAACAAGGAACAAAGACAGTAACAAATACATTTACTGTACCAGAGGACAAAATAACAGTAACAGCAAAGAAATACTGGGATGACAATAGTAATGCTAATGGAAGACGTCCAGAAAGTGCAACATTAACACTTACAGGAAAAGGACAAGGAGTAGATATTAGTAGAGAACAAACAGTTACAGAATCAAACAAAGTAGATGGAGATACAAATACTTGGGAATATACATTTACAGAATTACCAAAATATGATGAATATGGTGATGAAGTAGAATATACAATAAATGAAAGAGATTTAAATAATGAATTTTATATTAAATCAGAAGTAAACCAAGAAACAAGAACAGTAACAAATAAATTCCAAGTACCAGGAGATAAGATAAATGTAACAGTTACAAAAGTATGGGATGATAACAGCGACAGTGCTGGAAAGAGACCGGAAAGTGTAACGTTACAAGTAAAAAACGGAGATGTAGTAGTAGCATCAGAACCTGTAACAGAATCAAATAAAGTTGATGGTGATGCAAATAGATGGAGTTATACATTCAGTGTTCCAAAATACAACGAGCAAGCACAAGAAATAACATATACAGCAGATGAACAAGATACAGGAAGCATATTCTATACAGTAGAAAATAAGAAGATAGAAGGAAATATGACTTCTGGATATACAATTACAAATAAATTTGTAGTACCGGACGAAAAGATATCTGTACCAGTAACAAAGGTATGGGATGACAATAGTAACAGTGCAAATAAGAGACCAACAAGTGTAACAATGGTATTAACAAGCAATGATACAACAGATATATATAGTCCATACAAATATACTTTAACTGCAGATAGCAATGTTGATTCACAAGATAGTAATAAATGGACATATACATTCGAAAACTTACCAAAATATGACAGCAAAGGTGACGAAATTGTATACACATTAAGCGAGGAATTAAACAACATATATTACACAAGTGTAAACAGTAAAGTAGACCAAGGAACAAAAACAATTACGAATACATTTAAAGTACCAACAGATACAATAGATGTACCAGTAGTAAAAGAATGGGACGATAATGGAAATGTTGCAGGAAAGAGACTAGGTAGTGTAACATTAGTATTAACAGGAAATGATACAAATGATACACATAATCCATATAAACATACATTAACTGCTGAAAATGTTGATAATTCAAACACTAATAGATGGTTATACACATTTACAGGATTACCAAAATACAATAGTGTAAATGGTGACGAGATTGTATACACATTAAGTGAAGAGAAGAGTTCAGAAACAAATAGTAAATTCTATACAACTGAAAATTCAGTTGTAAGCCAAGAAACAAAAACTGTAACAAATAAATTCGAAGTACCTAACGAAAAGACATCTGTAACAGTAACAAAAATCTGGGATGATGAAGACAATAAGGTAAATAAACGTCCAGGAAGTGTAACAATGACACTTACAGGAACAGGAGAAGGAGTAAATAGTTCATATGAACAAACATTAACCTCTGAAGCAAACGTAGACCCTTCAAATGAGAATCAATGGGTATATACATTTAATGATTTACCAAAATTAGATAATTATGGTAATGAAATAACATACACAGTGGATGAAGAGGATTTAGGTAATAAGTATTATTCAAAAGGAAATGTAGACCAAGATGCAAAAACAGTAACAAATGTAAGTGAATACGGAAAAGTAATAGTACATCATTACATTATGAATACTGATGGAACAACTACAACAACTAAAGTTCCAAGTAGTGATGGTGGAGAAGTACAAGACCAAGTAATAGAAGGAGCACAAGGAGAAGACTATACAACAAATGCAGCAGAAAATATTAAACCAAATTATGAATTAGTACAAGATAAATTGCCTGAAAATGCAACAGGAACAATAACAGAAGAAGATACAGAAGTAATTTACTATTACAGATTAAAAACACCTAGTGTAACAAATACAGTTACAAAGACAGGTACGGATAGAATAACATCTGCAAATCAAGAAGTAAGCTATACAATAACATATACAGCAAATGTAACAGATTACATAGGCAATGCAGAAGTAACAATAGTAGATACATTACCATATGCTCTAGATACAAGTAAATCAAATGATTTAGATGGCGGAACATATGATGCAGTAAGCCATACAATTACATGGAAAGAAAATGTATCAGACTTAAATAGCTATACTGGAAATGGAACAGTTCAAATAACAAAGAATATAACAGTAGTTTATACTGGATTAGACATGAATCAAGAAAAGATTACAAACAATGTAACAGGACAAATTAAGTTATTAACTCCAGAGAAGACAAGTGATGAAACAACAAATAGTTTTGAGACACCAATATATAAAGCAATAATTAGTAGCGAAAAATTGGTAGATAAAACGGAAGCAGTAGAAGGAGATAAAGTAACATATACAGTAAAAATTAAGAATGAAGGTAACCTAGCAAAAACAGTAACATTAAAAGATACATTACCAGAAGGATTAACATTTGATAATAATACACAAATAATGGTAGGAAATGTAGGAACAGTATATACAGAACAAAACTTAAAGAACGGAATATCAGTAGATGTTCCAGCAGAAGCAAGTGTTGATGTAACATTTGCAGGAATAGTAGATACATTACCAAAAGATACATATAGAGAAGAATTAATTAACAGAGCAACAGTAGATAATGAACCTACAAACGATGTTACAACAACAGTAACAAAACCAAATATATCAGCACATAAAGAATCAGACCCAGCAAGTGGAACTAAAGTTTCTGAAGGAGATACAATTACTTACAGAATAAGAGTAAGAAATGACGGAACAAGAGAAGGAACAGTAGTTGTAAAAGATACAATACCAACAGGAACAGCATTTGTAGATAAATCAGTAAAAATAGGAGAATTAGAAGATTTAACAAAGACTGCTGAAGATTTACAAAATGGAATAAGTGTTACTTTAGGAATTAATGAAGAAAAAGTTGTAGAGTTTAAAGTAACAGTAAATAAACAAGTAGATGGAACAGTAATAAAGAATGTAGCATACATAAATGATGGTACAGGAGATAAAAAAGTTCCAGAAGAGCCAGAACATACATATGTAGAGCCAAAAGAAGAACAAGAGATATCTAAAACAGGAACAAGCACAATAGATAATCTAGATGACGAAATAACATACAACATAAGTTATACAGCAGAAATATCAGATTATGAAGGAAATGCAAAGGTAGTATTGGTAGACCAATTACCATATGCAATAGATACGGAAAAATCTGAATTAGATGGTGGAACATATGATGAAGAAAAACATACAATTACATGGGAACAAGAAGTAACTGATATACAAATGGAAAATACAAAAGAAGTAGAAATAAATAAGACAATAAAAGTTGTATATACAGGAATAAGTCAAGAAACAGTAAGCATCGAAAATGTTGTAAAAGGACATATAGAATATGAAACACCGGATACAACAAGTGATGAAGTAGAAGCAAACTGGACAACTACAACAGGATTCGTAATAAACATACCAGTAAGTAAAGTTTGGGAAGATAGTGATAACAAACTAGGACAAAGACCAACAAGAGTAGTATTTAAGTTAACAGGTAGTGATGGAAGTGATAGAACATTAGAATTAGCAAAACCAGGAACAGAAGGAAGCACAACAACACAAGATAGCAATAATCTAAATAAATGGAATGATATGTTCAAAGACCTACCAAAATATGATGCTTCAAATAACGAAATAGTATATACATTAACAGAAGAAGAAAAGACAGAAGGAGACTTAAAATACTATGACAGCAATGTTGATGGTGAAAGCTATACTGTAACAAACACAAATAAATACGGTAAAGTAACAGTACATCATTACATTATTAACCCAGACGGAACAAAGACAGAGAATAAAGTTCCAGACAAAGACGGAACAGAAATTCCAGATGAGGTAATAGAAGGTAAAGAAGGAGATTCATATACAACAGAACCAGCAGACAACATAAGCGATAAATATGAGTTAGTCCAAGAAGAATTACCAGAAAACCCAGATGGAACAATAGAAAAATATGATGAAGAAAAACCACAAGAAGTAATATATTATTACAGATTAAAACCAGCAAAAGTAATAATACATTACCTAGAAAAAGATGAAGATACAAACGATTCAAACAACCAAGTATTATCAACAGACGAACAAATCGAAGGTCATGTAGATGATAGCTATAATACAAATACTGACCACAGAAAAGAAACAATAGAAAAAGATGGTAAGAAGTACACATTAGTAGAAGATAGTGGAAACACAGAAGGAACAATGACAATAGAAGATACAAATGTAACATACTACTATCTACAAAATACAAAAGCAACAGTAAGATATGTGGCAAGAGATCCAGTAACACATGAAGAAATAAAAGATTTAGAGACACCATATACAGAAGAAGGATTAGTAGGAGACGAGTTTGTAACAAATTCAAAAGAATTTACAGGATATAAACTAGTAGAAAGTCCAGAAAAGACAACAATTAAGATGACAAAAGAAGAACAAACATTAATTTACTACTATGAACCAGTAACAACAGGATTGCTAGAAAACCACATAGATGATAAGACAGGAAAATTATTGTACACAGAAGAACATGATGTTCAAGTAGGAGATAGTTACAACATACCAAGCAAGAACTTTGAAGGATATGATTTAGTAACAAGCAAACTTCCAGATAATGCAAGTGGAACAATGGGAGAAGAATTAGTAACAGTAAATTACTATTACATAAAGAAAGCAGTATTAGAAGTACACTATGTAGATAAAGCTACAGGAGAGCCATTAGCAGACCCAATAATAGATAATACTAAACATGAGGGAGACGAATACACAACAGAAGAAAAGACATTCGAAGATTATGATTTAGTAGAAGTACCAGCAAATAAAGATGGAACTCTAAAAGTAGAAACAGATGAAAATGGTAATATAACAAATAACAAGACAGTAGTTACTTACTACTATGCAAAGAAAGCAGAAGTAGAAGAACATCATATAGATATAGCAACTGGTAAAGAACTAGAAGATCCAACATTACATGAAGGACATGTTGGAGATGCATATGATATTAAATCTAAAGATTTCTTAAGCTATGAGGTAGCAACAACGGATAAGGATGGAAACAATGTATTACCAACAAACGCAACAGGAACAATGACAGAAGAAAAAATAGTGGTAACATACTATTACTATCAACCAGCAAAAGTAATAGTACACTATGTAGATAAGACAACAGGAAAAGAAATAGAAGAACAAAATCCAGAAACAGGCGAATTACAAAATAGTCAAGTAGTAATCGAAGGACAAAAAGATTATGAATACACAACAGAAGCAAAAAAATTCGAGTATTATACATTAGTCGAAATTCCAGAAGAACCTGATGGAACTATGAAAGTAGAAATTACAAAGGACGAGAATGGAAACGATGTAGTAAATAATACAATAGATGTATACTACTACTATGAACCAAAACCATTTAACATTGGTGTAGAAAAAGAAATAACAGGCATCATAGTAAATGGCGAAAGAAGATCCGCAACAAATGGAAAAATAGAAAAAGTAGATATCTACAGAAAGAGTACAGAAAATACAAGTGTACAAGTAGAGTACAAGATAAAAGTTATGAACACTGGAGAAGTAAAAGGAAGAGCAATAATAGAAGATAAATTACCAGAAGGAATGAGTTTAGCAAATAATGATGGAACTTGGGAAGAAGAAGACGGAAGCCTAACAAAGGTAATACCAGAAATAGGAGCCGGAGAAACAAAAGAATACACAGTATTATTAAACTGGAAAACATCTGGAAACAATATGGGTAATAAGGTTAATGAAGTATCATTAATACAAACAGATAACGTACCAGGATTTGCAGACAGTGATGATAAAGATAATACGGACCAAGCAACAGTATCAATAAGTGTAGAAACTGGTGAACTTCCAGTAGGATTATTAATAGCATTAGCAGGATTAGTAGCCCTAGAAAGTGTAACCTTAAGATATGCAGTAGTTCTAACAAAGAGACAAAAGAAAGCAAATAAAAAATAACAAAAGAAAAAGTAAATAAAGTAATTTTACTAAACGAGGAGGATTAATAGTTCTCCTCGTTTAATTGTGCGCAAATTAAAATGACCATCCCTAAATCCCTCTTAAATGTAACGGAAATGTAAATTTTTTGTGAAACAGATACTATTATTTTAAATTTTATTGAAATTTAAAATATGTAGTGATAATATTTACCTATATTTGTAAACTTATTATACGAGGAGGAAAAATCGGTGATCACTGTAAAAAATGTTACAAAAAAGTATGGAAAGTTTAAAGCCGTAGATAACATTAGCTTCGAAATTAACGATGGCGAAATCATTGGACTTTTAGGACCAAATGGCGCTGGAAAAAGTACAACAATGAATATTCTAACAGGTTTTATAGAGCCAACAGAAGGAGATGTTATAATTAACGGATATAATATTTCCAAAAAACCAAGAAAGGCAAAGAAATGTATTGGTTACATGCCAGAAGGTGTACCTTTATACAAAGATATGACAGTAAAAGAATTTATTACTTATATGGCAGAGCTAAAAGGTGTAAAAAAAGACAAAATTAAAGAAAGCGTAGAACAAGCTATGACAGATACATGGCTTCAAAACGTAAAAAAAGTTCTTATAAGAAATTTATCTAAAGGATACAAACAACGTGTTAGTATGGCAGGAGCATTAGTAGGAAATCCAGAGATATTAATAATGGATGAACCAACCGTAGGATTAGATCCAAAACAAATAATAGAAATAAGAAACCTAATAAAAAAATTAGGAAAAGACCATACACTAATAATTAGCTCACATATATTATCAGAAATAAGTCAAATATGTGAAAAAGTAATAATTATTAATAAAGGACAAATTGTAGCAATAGATTCACCAGAGCATTTAGAGGATACAGTAAATGTAGAAAATGCAATAAATATAATAATAGAAGATAAAGAAAATAAGATGCCAAACTTAAAAATTAATGGTGCAAAGAGAATAGAATTAATAAAGGAAAACGATGATAATACTAAAGAATATAGAATAATTCCAGAAAAAGATTACGATATAAGAAAAACTATTTTCTCTGATTTAGCCAAAGAAAATATAACAATATTCGAACTTAAAAAACCAGAAATCACTTTGGAAGAAGCATTTATGGATTTAATTAAGAAGAATGAAAAAGAAAAAGAAGAGCAAGCAAAACAGGAAGAAGAAGAGAAAAAACAAAAAGAAGAGCAAAAGAAACAAGAGAAAATAGACAAAAAAGAAAAGAAGCAAGAAAAGAAGAATAAAAAGAAGGAAGACAAAATAAAAAAAGGAGGTAAAAAATAATGGGTGCAATCATAAAAAAAGAAGTTAAAGCGTATTTCTTATCTCCGATAGGATATGTATTCATAGGACTATTTTTATTAATGGCAAGTTTATTTTTCTATGCAGATGTACTAGTAACAGGTTCAACAATGTTTAGTAATATGTTTTATTCTTTATCTACAGTATTAATAATGATAGTACCATTATTAACAATGAGAATGTTTTCAGAAGAAAGAAAAGATGGAACAGAACAACTATTATTAACAGCACCAAGAAGTGTAACAAGTATTGTTTTAGGTAAGTTCTTCGCAGGATTAATTTTCTTTATGATAGCAGTAGCTTTAACATTTATTTATTATATAATATTAATGTTTTTAGGAAATCCAAATATAAAGACATCACTTGTAACAGTTTTAGGATTCATATTATTAGGTGCAGCACTAATATCTTTTGGAATGTTTGCATCAAGCTTAACAGAAAATCAAGTAATAGCAGCTATTATTTCTATAGCTTTTTATATAATAACATGGATAGGAGCTCCTTATCTTAGTACAAGTTTGGAACCATTAGGATTAATGGATATGTTTAATAGATTTGCAAATGGTCAAATAGCTTGTACGGAAGTAGTAGCATTTCTTTCTTATACTGTTTTATTTATATTGCTAACAATAATAGTTATACAGAGAAGAAAGAGTGTAAAATAGGAAAAATCAAAAGATTTTCTATACGAAAAAAGAAAGGAGAATAACAGTGAGAAAATTTTTCGAAATAATAAAGAAAAAATGGATAGCAGATACAACCAGAGTTGTATTATTGGTAGCAGTTCTAGTTGTAGTATACCTTGCTATAAATATATTAGCAGAAAAATTAAATTTACCAACTTTAGATTTTACAGAAGAAAAATTATATTCTGTATCAGATGAAAGTAAAGAAAAAATTAAAGATATAGACCAAGAAGTAACATTATATTTCTTTGGAGCAGATGAAAATACATCAATAATAGATTTTGCAAAACAATATACAGCAGCAAATTCAAATATAAAAGTAGAAGTTGTAGATAGTACGGAAAGACCGGATTTGCTAGAAAAATATGGTATATCAGATAGCGAATCTGCAATAGTAGTTCAAGCACCGGAAAAATCAAAAACAATTTCTATTTATGAACTTAGCAGTTATGACTATACAACAGGTCAAACTACAGATTTAACAGAGGAAAAAGTAACAAATGCAATAATAGAAACAACATCAGAAAGCAATCCTAAAGCATATTTCCTAACAGGACATGGAGAAATGGTAGATAGTATGGAACTTGCTAAACAATATCTAAAAAATGATATTATAGATGTTGATGAGTTGGATTTATTAACATCAGATTTCCCAGATGATTGTGATGTCCTAATTGTTGCTACACCAACACAAGATTTTACAGATGTTGAAACAGAGAAAATAATGACATACATAAATAATGGTGGAAATATTTTATGGTTTAATAATGTAAGTACAACTAGTCTTCCAAATGTTCAAAAAGTATTGGATAACTACGGAGTAAGCGTTGGAAACGGAATTATAAGAGAAACAGATTCAGACAGAATGTTACCTGGAGCACAAGGATTTATACTTCCAAGTTTAGCAACAAATAAAGTAACAGAAGATATATCAGATGGATATGTAATTCTATTTAATTCAACTAGATTGGACTTTAAGAGTGATGAGGAGCTAGAAGATTTAGGAGTTACAGCAAACCCAATAATACAATCATCAGATACGTCATACTATAGAACAGATCAAAGTATAACAGATTCTACAGCACAAGATGGTGAGGAAACAGGTTCTTTCCCAATAGGAGAAGAATTGGTAAAAACTATAGGCGATAAGGAATCTACATTAATAATTATTGGAGATAACTTATTTGTTTCAGATTCACAAATAAATATGAGAAGTAGCTACAGTACAACCCAATCTATAAATGCAATAAACTTTAGAAGCAATTCTGATATATTATTAAATGCAGTTTCCTATTTAGCAGATAGGGATCCAGCAGTTACAATAAGAAAGAACACAGAGCAAGTAACATATACAGCAACTTCAAAAGAAGATTTAATAATAAGAAGTATAATTTTCTTATTACCAATAGCAATAATTATATTAGGAATCATTATATGGCAAGTAAGAAGAAGAAAAAGATAAATAAAATTAAAGAGGATGGGGAAACTCATCCTTTTTTTATGGTATAGGAAAAATCGAAGATTTTGACTATACCAGAACAAAAAAATAAAGGCATAACAAAAAAGCCT
>CALXKK010000007.1 GCA_944388935.1 uncultured Clostridia bacterium
ATAATGAAGGGAGTTTTGTCTACTACATAGCTAAAGCCTATGCTACTACCGGCATAGCCGGAAGATTATTTACATTTAAAATAGAACCATAAAGTATTTATGGTTCTATTTCAATTTCATTTCTATCAGTAGTTGTTTTAGCACTAAGATGTAATTTGGGAAATTGAGTATCAATAATATCTATGGCATGTAAAACTGCTCCTTTTTTAGAAAGAGAAGTTGTGTCCAATTGTTCTTTAGGTCCTTTATAAGAATCATAGAACTGTTCAAACAAATCATTATGTTCTTTAACCCAATCGACTTTTTTTAGAAGAGAAGGATTACGCTTTAATGCTTCTTCAACAGAAACCGTAACAGCTACAAATAAATCTGGTACTAATCGTATGTCGTTAAAAGGTTCTTTTGCTTGTAAAGCTTTTACCTCTTCATGAGTTGCCTTACCTGTGTTTTCATAAAAATAATTCCAAAATCTAAAATCTAAAAGTCCTCTATCTACAAGCAAAATATCCGGATTTTGTTGCAAAGTATCTAACATTCCTTCACAAGCATTTTGACCAACCCATTCATTATAGCCAAGTGAACCTCTTAAATTATGAGGAGGAAGAGTTTTTCCACTTGCTTCTCCTAAAAAAACAGTATTGTAACCATTTTTATTTAAAATATCATTGAGTGAATTTAACAAGGTTGTTTTCCCTGCATCTGGAGTTCCAGAAAATTCAATCATTATACTCATTTTAATTATCTCCTTATTTATTTCTCTTTCTATATATAATACCACAAAAATAAGGAAAAAATCAAATTTCTAGTAATTACATCTTTTCTCGACTAAATTTTACCCCGCCTTATCTTTTCTTATATGACTATATTTAAGCTTCGTCGCCATTCCTCCTCTTATGTGCCTTTCTGCTTTATTTTTATCTAATATTTTTCTTACCTCTTTTGCCAAAACAGGGTTAATCTTTAGTAATCTTTCACTTATATCTTTGTGTACTGTACTTTTGCTTACACCAAACTTTGATGCAGCTCCTCTTACTGTATCTTTTGAATTTATAATATAATGTGCAAGTTCTACTGCACGTTTCTCTATTGATTGATCTTTCATAAAGAAAACCCCCATGTGAATACTTTTGTTTAAATGTATTCAAACGAGGGTTGTATTAGAACTTAATTTATTCTACTCCAACATTATAATTATATTCTATACTTGTAATCGCATTATCTTCTACTATGAATCTTATTTGTGTAAGACCTTTAGTATAAGTATATTGTGTATCTAATTGTTCATAGTTATCTCCATATACTTCTACCATTTTGTCCATACTGTCACCTATTTTAACCCCTTCAGTTGTAGCAACTTGGTCATTTAAGAAATATACAGATAAAACTTTGTCTGTTCCATCTTCAGGATATGTATGAACTTCATAGTTTTCAAAAGTATAAATCTTGTCCATACCATCAAATGCACAGCTTTGTACTTCGTAATAATCTTTTGGCTCACCTAGGTCTAGAGAATTATATTCTGCTCCTAAAGGTATTTTTTTACCATTATCCTCGAAAACATATACATCTTCAATATTTTGAGATGAAACTTGATTTTCTACAGTATTTGCTGTTGTTTCTGTTGATTTTTTATTTTGGAAAACAGCAAAAACTACAATTAATGCAATAATAATTACAACTACTACTGCAATTCCTGCCTTTTTCATATTAAAAACTCCTTTCTTTTGTTAAAAAATTTATATAATTTTAAATTATAAACCTGTTTCTTCGTGATACTCTTTCAATCTTTCCTGATAATAGCTATTTACAGATTCATCATTTCTATAATCGGTTAAATCAAATTGTTCTTGCAGTATCTTTGCAAAATATTTGCTTAGCTTTGTTGCACCATATAAGTTTAAATGCAATCCACTATCATATGTATCTGTTGTATAGTCTATACCGATTTCGTCGACATTGTCAAGAAAATTAATAAATTTCAAACCGTTTTTATCAGCATAATCTTGTATTTGCTGGTCATACTCATCATACCAGAATGGGTAAACGCTAGGTGCCTTAATAAGAACAAGCTGTATATTGTTTTCTTTACACAAATTCGTTATTTTGTCCAAATAACTATATGTAATATCAGAGAATTGATAATTAGCTAATTTTCTTTTTGTTGGTAAAGATTCTACCGGTTTAACATTTTTATTTATTAAAAATCCATTATATGTATTTTTCTTCTTTTTAAATAAATATTCGAAATCTTCCTTAGTTAATTGGTCAAACCTAGAATGATATCTTAATATTGGGAAAATATATGATGACATACTTTCTTCATCAGTCATAGAAGCTTTTATCATCTCGTATTTTTCTTTAGACCATTTCATTCTATCCAAAGTTAATCTGTTATATGCTTCGCTAACCGGTTTATCATACCTCATAGCATTTACATTAAATACCACAACTTTTGGCTTTTCATATTTTAATGTTTCTTCTAATATATAATATGATTGCCATAAAAGCTGTTGAGATGAACCTCTAACATATGATGTAATTCCTGTTTCTTCATATATTACCATTGGTGAAAAATTTGCATATACCTCACAATCACCAATAAATACTACTTCATGATTTTTTGGTTCATCATAATACTGGCTTATCATACTTCCTTCCACTAAACTATCCATATATTTTGGCATTAGTAAATTATTTGTTAAACAAAATATTAATACAATTAATATAAGTACAACTAATATCTTCAAAAACTTTTTCATATACAAAAACATTCCTTTTTCAATTTTCTAAAACTTATTATAAATAAAATCACTTGCATTAAATCCAATTCCATACATTCCAAAAACAAGAGCTAACCAAACTATAATCGCAAAAATAGCAATTTTGGTATCTGTTGATAAACTCTTTAATTTAGTATTAATTTTTTCTTTTTTCAAATCATATATTATTAATAATATAACAGCAATTATTAAAACAATATAATTTGCTAAATTCAATCCTAAATTAAGAATATTACTAAACAATTCTGGATAATTAAATGTTGTAAATACAGAGCCCATCATCTGTAAAGCTTGCATAGCATTTGGCCAAATAAAGAATGACCATAAAAATGAAACTACTAAAAATGTGACAATAGTATTTACATATTTGTTTTTTACTTTTATAAACTTGCCTATAATTAAGCAAATACCATGGAATAATCCCCATAAAATATAATTTACGCCATGCCAAATTCCAGAAAGCAAGAAAACTACTATAGTATTAAAATAATTTCTTAATTTACTACATCTGTTTCCACCTAAAGGAATATATACATAATCTCTAAACCAAGAAGTTAGAGAAATATGCCATCTTCTCCAAAATTCTTGTATATTTTGAGATACATATGGATTGTTAAAGTTTTCTTTTAGGTTAATTTGTAAAACCTTAGAGAATCCTATTACAATATCTATTCCACCACTAAAATCAGCATATAATTGGATTGAATATAAAAGCATTGCAAAAATCGCAAAAGCACCATTATATTCAGAAGGATTTTGTGTAATCGTAGAAATTACTACATTAATCCTATTTGCAATAATTAACTTCTTAAAAAATCCCCAAGCAATCCTTAATGCGCCATTATAGGCACATTGTGGATTGAATTTTTTATCTGTTTCAAATAAAGTTTTTGATATATCATCATATCTATTAATAGGTCCTATAAATAGATATGGGAAATACATTGTGTATAGAAAATATTTTGCAATATTTTTTTCTGGTTTATATTTGTTTTTATAAACATCAATTAAATATGATACAACTTGGAAAGTATAATAAGATACTCCAAGTGGAACTATTATATTTTTAATAAGTTCACTCTTTATAACTACTAAAATACCTATATTTATTACTAATGTAACTATTAAAATTAATTTTTTATGTTTATTTTTCTCAAATAATAATCCTGCTATATATGTTGTAATCGTACTTATTACTATGTATATTAAACTTTTAACACCTAAACTTGAATATACAATAACACTAATAACAAGCAAAACATAAGGTTTCCATTTTTTTGGTGCTAAATAATATAAAATTGCAGTAATAATCATTACTCCGATAAATGCTCCCGATACTAAACTCATAAATTACTCCTTTTTAAACAATATTAAAATTAATTAGCAGCTGGGAATTTACTTCTATCCCAATCTCTATATTCATATCCGTGAATTCTTCTTAAAGTTTCCAATCTCTTAGCATCATTCATAAATCCAACATCAGCATATGCCCAACCTGGTGTAGGGTCAACATGCTTCCATCCACCATTTATATATACTTCGTTCCAATAATGAGTGTAATCTAAAGCATTTACAATAATACTTTTTACACCTATTCTTGTAAACATTACTTGTGCTGCAGCAGCATGAATATAACAATCTCCCTCGTATGCTGTAAAAGCTTTCATTGCAGCAGCATTAACACTTCCTGTGTTACTTGCATTATATTTATGACTATATTTTATATTGTTTCTTAAATAATTTTTAATAGCCAATATCTTATCTGCAGTAGAAGATGCACCAGCTGTAGCTTTTGCTATAAACTCATCAGCTTTTGCATAAACATCACCAGAACTACTAGATGAAGCTGTAGCTTTATCAGAAACAATTACTTTTCTTTTTGATGTTGTATTATTTCCAGCACTATCAGTTGCTGAATATGTTGCATAATAAGTACCATTTGTATCTAATTTAACAGCACTACTGTCAACGGTAAAATCTACATCTCCGTCTTTACCATCTTTTGCAGTTACACCTTTTTTATAGTCAACATTATCACCTTTAGTTACTTTCAAATCAGAAAGTCCAGAAAATACTGGTCCTTCTGTATCTTCTTTTATGGTTAATTTTGCTGTTTGTGAAGTTTTATTACCACATCCATCAACAGCTTCTATTGTAACCTCTTGTTCACCTACATTAGAATAGTTGATTTCTGTTACAATATTTAAAGTTACACCAGATGGGTCTTCAGCTTTGTCTACAAATTGGTTAGCATCTGTAACAGTTTGACCAGTATAAATAGTTACATCTTTTAATACTAAATTTGGTGCAGTTGTATCCTGAACTGTTACTTTAGTTATTTTTTCTTGTCCTTCATAAACAGATTTTAAATCATATTCTCCAATACCAGAGCTATTAATATTATCAATATCGGCTTGGTTTACAGTATCTTGATATTCATCTGGGCGGAATAGCAAATCTGCTTTAGTTAATTTATTTCCATATTCCAATTTAAATTTAGATTTTATATAAGATATGTTTAATAAACATTCTTGCTTCGTCTCGTTTCCATATTGGTCTTTTACAATAATTACAGGATGGTATTCTCCAAATCCATTAATTTGAACTTCATTTCCCAAAGAAACTTCCATACTGCTTGCATCATTCTTTTGAGCAATAAAATCTTCAGGATTTATTTGGTAATCCGTATATCCATCCACATCTTGGAATTCAACTTGTGGAGCTGTTGTATCTGCTATGTCCAAAGTTGATTTATATTCTTTATTTTTATATTTTATAGTTATTTCATATGTTCCAACTTTGCTTAAATCGATTTGACTAATATCTGTCACAAACTCAGCATCATTTGCAAATTTTTCGTCTGTTACAAAGTCTTGTATGTTAATTGATTCAGTTCCTAATTCGATTTGAACTTTATCTTTTACTTTTTTACTAAATACGTTAATTAAAACAAAAGCTATAATTGCTACAATTATAATTACTATAACTGCAATTGTAACTATTTTCACAGTTTTGCTGTTTTTCTTAATTTTCGTATTTTCATTTGCCAAATTATCTTTGACCTGTGTAGAGTGTTTTCCATTATTTTTTTCTTTTAATTTTTCCATGTTAAAACTCCCCCTTCGATAAGATTATACTTTAAATGTATTTTTTTTACAATATTAAATAAAAAATAAACTGTGGTCGAAATATTTAATTTCGTTACCACAGTTATAATTTAAATCTATTCTCTTCTTCTATCTATAGCATAACTACTTCCAAGGTTAGTCTTTGCTACATGCTTAACTTGTGCTCCAACTTCCCCAATCTCTAGTATATTATTAAATCTACCAGGTTCTACTTCTACTACACCTATAGAAATTGATGTAAGAGGAAAATCTTCCAATATACCTCTTCTATTTGCAACTTCTATATATCCTCTTTTTCTATCTTCTTCTGTAAAATAAGATAATATTTCCTCATCAAATTCATTTATAATATTTCTGCATACTTCATCATAATCAGTTTTAGAAACAATTGCTACAAAATCATCTCCACCGATATGTCCAACAAAGCAATCATTATTTTCTATGCTATGAACATTTCTAACAATTGTTCTGGCGGTAAATTTAATTATTTCATCGCCTTTTATAAATCCATATACATCATTATATGCTTTAAAATTATCTAAGTCTAAATATAATACTCCAAATTCTTCTTCATTAAATAATCTCTTTTTTAGTTCAGCATGAATTTGTACATTTCCTGGCAAACCAGTAAGTGGACTAACACGTCTATTGGTATATAATAATCTCATTATATTTTTTATTGTATAGTATAAATAGTCTTGGTCTACTGGCTTCTTTATATAATATTCCACTGCTGTCTTTAATACATTTATTCTATGTTTCTTATCTGGATTAGAAGAAATAACAATTATAGGAGTTATACTATTATCCTCATTTTTTCTTATAGTAGAACATAATTCTTCTATATCTCTATCCACATTATCTTCATTTATTATAATAAGTGAAGGTATATTCATTAATGCCTTGTTTATTTCTTCTGTAGAAACATTTATAAACCTATATTCATAATTATCTGCAAACAATCCTTTTAAATCTTGTAGTGAATATTTATCGTCATCAATTATATATATATCTTGTACCATAATTTACTCCCTTGTTTTATTTTTTATTTCTTGAACTTTTAGTTTTAAATATTCTTTTATGTGGTCAGATTGAACAGTTGGAAACGCACTTCTTAATTTTTCAACTTGCTTATCCACTTTTATTCTCATACTCTTTTGTCTTAATTTTAAATCATCAATTATATTTTGTAAAGCAACTTTTTGTTTTTCTGAAGAAGTCTTTTTCAATTCTTCCAATTTTTCTTTCAAAGAATCGCCTAATTGAATTAGTTTCTTTATTCTCTTTGATAAGTTCGTAGCTTTTATAGAACTGAAAATCATATCTATTATCATATATGCAGCTAAGATAATGTCAATATATAAAATTATATAATCTGGTATCTTAGTAACTTGTGTTTCTATTAATGGATTCCATATTTCTATAAAAAATATACTTAAAAATCCCCAATATATAGAATTTAGCAAACAAACTCTTCCATTTATATTAAATCTGTTATTGGAATAATCCCAATATTTAGTTTTAAATAATTTTTCTAACAAAAAACCAACAAAATATTCCCAAATTGATAACACAAAAAAGCCAACACAAAATATAATAAGTGGTCTTCCTTGTAATCTTATTAATAATACATATAAAACTACAGCTCCAAAGCCATATATTGGGCAAAATGGTCCGTATAAAAAGCCTGTATTAATCAACTTTCTTTGTCCAAAAGAAATATATAAAGATTCCATCGCCCATCCTAAAAATGAATATAAGAAAAAGTAGAATATTATTTTAATTATTTCACTTTCCATATGTTCTCCTCTATAAATTTAAATTGTAATACTCTCCGGGTTAATGCATTTATATTATAAAAGACAGGTTTAGCCTGTCTTTTTATAATGCTATATTTTAATATATTTTAATAATCGTATGTGAAATCTTGAGATTCCGTTTGACCATTTACATTTTCTGCTTCAACAGTTATTGAATAATGTCCTTGTTTAACTTCAAAAGTATATTGTAACTCTGTTTTATTATCTCCTTCTGCTGGCAATACATATTTTTGTCCATTTATTGTAAATGATAAATTCTTTAATCCTATTTGGTCTGATGCAGAGAATATTATTTTTGACCTGTCAGCTGGTTCTATTGCAGCCTTAACACTAGGTTTTGTTCCTTCATCTACTCCATCTACTTCTTGTGTCTTTGTTGTAGTTTTATTACTTGTATTAACAGCAATTACAGTTAAATTGTGTTTACCTGCTGGTGCTTCTATTTCTGTTTCTAGTTGAGCTTCTGAACCTTCTTCTGGGTATATTGTTTGAACATCTTCATCATCCCATTGATATGTTACATATGATAATGCAACTGTATCTTTTGCAACAATTTTTATTTTTGTACCGTCGTCGCCTAAACTTAATGCTAATTGAGGTAATGTTGAATCAGCTGTAAACTCTTTTGTATATGGTGTAGAATTATTTTTCATATCTACAATAGTTACATCTAATTTATTATTACCTACTGGTAAATCTATCTCTTCGTTTATTTGTGTTTCACCATTCTTAGTAATAGTTTGCTCTCCTTCTCCATTCCAATTGTATGTTATTTTTTGTACTCCATCTGGAACAGTTCCAGAAATTATTACTTTTCCTGTGTTGGTATCGCTATCTATAGATATATTTTGTTCTGCAACAGTTGTTGAAGAATCTGACTTAAAGTTATTTACAATTGCATATACACCTTGTCCTGTTATCGCAATACCAAATAGAATTGCAATCACACAAAAAACAGTTATAACTTTCTTTATATCTGCGGTTTTGTTTTTACTCTTCCTATTTTTTTCATTTTTTTGCTTATTTTCTACTGCCAATATTTGGTTCAATTACTTCACCTCTCTACCTAAAAAATTATACCATATGCACTTTTTATTGTAAACATTATTTTTGAAATTATTCCTAAGTTATTTTTTGATATAATGACCTCTTTTTAAAATTGACTTGCATTTTATTTAGTAGTACAATACAATAAATTCAAAAGTGTACGAAAGAAGGGAATGATTTTATGGAGCCTTATGAAAGAAATAATGGAAGAAATGTACCTCTAGTTAATTCTAATGGATTTGATTTTAATTCTGTTAGAAGACACGCTGCACAACAACGTCAAAATAATCCGAGACAAACAGCACATCCAAGACAGGCTAGGCCATCAGGTCAAAGACGCCCAACACCAAGAAATATAAGAAATTCACCTAATAGCAAAAAAGGACAAAGATACAATGCATCAATGAAGAAAAATCCTCATTTAATAACTTTAACTAGAAAAGCTGCTGCAATAGCACTTTCAGCTGCTCTTGCTCTTGGTGGAGTTGCAGGTTATGGTATTTCTTCTATACAAAATACAGTTGCTAATAACTCTTCATATTCCTTAGACCAATACGATTCTTCAGAAATGTTTTCTGCAACAGACAATCTAATAAAAAAGATGCTTTTAGATAATGCACAAATGCCAGAAGACATAAAAGATAGAGCAGTTATCACCTCATATAGTGAAATGGTTACTAGTAGCAATGAAGCAAAGTTAGCTTTTACTTATGACTACTATGATGTTGATGCTCATGAGCAAAAATCTGATCAAACATGGGGTACATTACCAGCAGATTTTACCGAATATGTTTACAACAACTATCGCGAAGTAAAAGAAATTGAACAAAACACTCCAGAAGAAGAAAAAGGAAAAGTAAGTTATTGGCTACAAATAAATTCTGCAGTAAATAATTTAGAACAAGGTTTAACAACATATGTAAGCAAAACACAAGATAATGATTATGCAAAATCTGCACAATCAATTTTAGATAACTCAAGTACTAACACTGTAGATACTTCGCTAACAAATCCTGACACTTCAAGAACTGATGATGGGGACGAAAGATAAAATTAACCAATAAAAAAATAGCTGTATTATTTTATAAAATACAGCTATTTTTTATTTTATACTAATATTGTCTTCCCCAAACAACCATCTTTGTTGCTGGTTTACCACAACATACACATGTATCAGAGATATGCTCTTGCTCAAAAGGTATACATCTAGATTTAGCACCTGTTAAATCATGAATTTTTTCTTCACATTCTGCGCTACCACACCACATAGTTTTTACATATCCTTGATTTTCGTTTATATTTTTCTCAAACTCTTCCATATTCTTAGCAATTGTTGTCTTCTTAATTGTATTTTCTTTTGCCATTTCGAACATATTGTTTTGAATTTCTTCTAGTAATTCAGCTATTCTTTGGTGTACATTCTCTAAGCTTACTGTTTCTTTTTCCAATGTATCACGTCTAACTAAAACGCATTGGTTATTTTCTATATCACGTGGTCCAATTTCTAATCTTACTGGAACACCTTTCATTTCCCAATAATTAAATTTATAACCTGGTGTATAATTATCTCTTACATCTATTTCTGTTCTAAACTCTTTCTTTAAACTATCTGCAAGTTCTGTTGCTTTTTCTATAACACCTTCTTTTTGTTGTGCTACTGGAACTACAATAACTTGAATTGGAGCAACCTTTGGTGGTAATTTTAATCCTCTGTTATCACCATGTGTCATAATAATTCCACCAATTAATCTTGTACTTATTCCCCAAGATGTTTGATAAGCATACTCTTCTTTTCCTTCTCTATTTTGGAATTTTACTTCGAATGGTTTTGCAAAGTTTTGTCCAAAATAATGAGAAGTTCCACCTTGCAATGCTCTACCATCATGCATCAATGTTTCTACAGTATAAGTAGCCTCAGCACCAGCAAATTTTTCTGTTTCTGTTTTTTGTCCTTTTAAAACTGGTAGTGCTAAGAAATTTTCTAGTATTTCTGCATATATATCAAGTATTTTTAAAGTAAATTTCTTTGCCTCTTCTGCTGTTTCGTGAATTGTGTGACCTTCTTGCCATAAAAACTCTCTAGAACGTAAGAATGGTCTTGTTTCCTTTTCCCATCTTAAAACATTACACCATTGATTATATAAAAATGGTAAATCTCTCCATGAGCTTAACCATTTAGAATACATGTCGCAGAAGATTGTTTCTGAAGTTGGTCTAACACATAATCTTTCTTCTAGTTTTTTCTCTCCACCTTCTGTAACCCAAGCAACTTCTGGAGCGAAACCTTCTACATGGTCTTTTTCTTTATTTAATAAACTTTCTGGAATAAGAACTGGCATAGACAAATTCTTTACTCCAAGTTCTTTAAATTTTTTATCTGCATATTTTTGGATATTCTCCCATATTGCATATCCATATGGACGAATTGATATGAATCCTTTAACATTTGTATAATCTGCAAGCTCTGCTTTTAATACAATATCTGTATACCACTGAGCAAAATCCTCTTCTATATTTGTTATATCTTTTACAAAATTTTTATTATCTCCCATAATTAACCTCCAATTTTAATTTTCTTCCTGTTTTAAATTCTCACCTGTACCCCCTGCGGGCATTGGAGCCTCTTGTGGTTCTTCGAATTCATCTAAAACAATTTGTTCATTTTCATCTAATTTATATTTTGGAAGTTCAGGTAATTCTGCTAAACTACTATATCCAAATTTCTTTAAAAATTCATTTGTAGTCCTATACATAACAGGTCTTCCTGGAGCATTTAGCTTACCTGCATTTTCTATTAATTCATATTCTAATAATTTATAAATTGCACCATCAGAATTTACTCCCCTAATTTCCTCTATTTGTGCTCTAGTAATTTTAGGATTGTACGCAATTATTGCCAAAGTCTCTAATGCTGCATTAGACAAATTAGGTTTATTCCTTTTATCTATAATAGGATATATGTATTTATAATAATCTGTTTTAGTAGCCATTTGATAAGAATCGTCCATTCTTATTATTTTTAGTCCTGATTTTTTTTCGTCAAAATCAGAAGCCAAACTATTTAAAATAGTAATCGCTTCTTCTTCTCCTATCTCTAGGCTAGACATAATTTCTGTTATTTTAACTTCTCTTCCTGCTGCAAATAATATCGCTTCTATTGCAGCCTTCTTTTCTTCTATATCCATAATAACTCCCAATTCTTTCATTTTTTGCCAATTGCAATAACATTATAGCATAAATTAGTAAGGCTCTCAAGGTTCAAAAGTACAAAAGCATAATTTTTTTAATAATTTGTTATACTACTATATTATATAATGTATAGGATGATGTGAATGAAAAATTATAAATCAAAATTACTCTTATTTTTTTGTATACTTCTTTTCGGTTATTCAATTATTAATATATTCAATTGGTTTAAAGATTCTAATAGCATAGCAAAAGAAAGTGGAAACTTATTAAACACAGCAAACACAGATATTGACATTAATGAAATTTCTGTAAATGCTGAAAATACTGAGAATCTCGTTACTACAGAAGATAAGTCAATCAAAGAAAATGCTGCATCTTCTGATACTATAAATTTTAGTGCATTAGAGCAAATTAATAAAGATGTTGTAGGCTGGATAAAAGTAGATGGAACAGATATAAATTATCCCTTTGTGCAAACAACGAATAACTCATATTATCTTGACCATTCATTTTCTAAAGAAAAAAATAAATCTGGTTGGATTTTTTTAGATTATAGAAACAACATCGACGACTTTGATAAAAACACTATAATATATGGTCATTCCAGATATGATTCATCAATGTTTGGTTCCTTAAGAAATTGCCTAAAAAAATCATGGTTCTATAGCTCAAATACTCACGAAGTGCACCTTAGCACAAAAACCGGTAATACGACCTGGCAAATATTTAGCGTATATCATGTTCCTAACACCAGTGATTATCTAGCAACATCTTTTAATTCTGATAAAGAATTTAATTCTTTTATTAAACTAATAAAAAATAGAAGTGTTTTTGATTTCGGTATAAAAGTAACAACAAAAGACAAAATACTTACCTTATCTACTTGCTTTAGAACAAACGACAGAATGGTAATCCACGCAAAAGCAAAATAAAGATGTGAATATTTTTTCACATCTTTATTTTTATTTATCTATTTTTCTTATTAGTTAAAATTGCTATTCCTACTATAGCTATTATTCCAGTTGCAACATATAATAATATTGAATCGCCTGTATGTGGATTTTCTACATTATTATTTCCTATAGTATTATCTTCTTCATCCTTTACCTCTGGATGGTTTTCTTCATAATCTTCCACATCTATTGTTTTAGAAGTTTCGTTACTTGTATATAAAATATTATTATTTACATCTGTTACAACAACTTTATTTCCACTTGCTAATATTTTATTTTCTGTATTATCCGTGTTTTCTATAATAAATTTAGAAGTATTATCATTAGGGTCATTTGCAAGATAAATAACATTATCTGCAGTATCAGATGTCAACTTTCCATTCATTATAAGTGTTGGTTCATTATTAGATGTTATATTTTTTGATTTTGAAATTTCTATACCTGTTTTATTACCAATTAATGATACATTAATAACTTCTACAACACCACCATTTACCAATACTCCACCATATGCATTATTAGAAAGTGTAACTTGATTTAAAATAACCTTACCTCCATCATATGCTTGTACACCATATTTAGGACTATTTTTTAATGTTATATTTTTTAATTTGATTACACTTCCAGTTGAAACAGCTGATAAAATAGTTTTATTTCCAGAAGTTCCTGTATATCCAGCGATTATACTATGATTATTACCATTTATAGTGATAGATTTACCTGCCACCTCTATTGGGGCTGTTATTGTAATATCTTGAGATAAATTTATAACATCTCCATCTGTAGCACTTGCTATTGCACTTGTCAAAGTACTCTCATCATTTGCAGTTCTTTCTGTAGCATTACTTATATTGGGTATTATTATTAAAGAAACTGCTAATAATATTATTAATAAAGTTTTTAAACAAAATTTACTTTTCATTTTTTCCTCCTCATAAATAATTGCATATTTTCAAATTTTTAATATGTTTACTATTATTATTCCTTTTTTGATATATTTTTTATTCATGAAAAGGATTAAATTAATTGTAAATTTTTGTCAATACAAAAGTTTTGAGCAATTTGATTTTTCTGTTAAAAAATGTTAAAATATTATGTATCCATAATCTAGTAGAAAGGAATGCCATGCGTCGGTCAAGTTTTTATAGCACTCATGCTATAGATATTTTATTTATCTGTTTTTGCGCTTTGATTCTTGCTGTGGCTATTGGTTTCAACATTGCTGGTAACTCTAACGAGCAAACCTATGTTGCAACAGTCACGGACAAGGGCATCAAGAACTACGACAAAACGTCTAAGTACTTGATATTCACAAAAACAGATGATGGTGAGACTAGAGTTTTCTCTGTGGAAGATTCTATTTTTAGGTGGAGATTCAACTCTTCTGATGTTTATGCAGAGATTGAAGTAGGAAAAACATACCGATTTACAACTGTAGGATTCCGATTTGAACCATTTAGTTGGTACGAGAACATAATCGACTACCAAGAAGTCAGCAACGATTCTGCTGCTGATGCCCGCCAACTCGAGTGAGCCCTGGCGGGCTTTTTTTGGTGTTTAAAAATCATATAATATCTATTAGGAAGCGTTTTCTGCTATGTTAACAAATTTTGTTATATGCTTCTTCTAAAATTTTATATCTATAATTTATAATTTTATTATAAAATTCTTTTCTTGCATTAGAAATACATTCAATATTTTCTACAAAAGAATTTATTTCATTTATTTTTATTTTATTAAAAATTCTTTTTATAGCTTCATTACATTCAAGATGCTTTGTTTCTCTTATAAATGTCATATAATTAATCTTTTTACCATCAACTTTTATACAAGAGTAGCAATTAATTGCTAGATTTTTTATTTCTACATCATTTATTTTTTCTAGTTCTGCATCTTCAAGCATTGGATTTAGGCATGACCCACAATCATATATTGGCGAAAATTTTATAGAATTAGTTTGTTTATTTAATAGAAATCCCCAATTTCCATTGTGCCTATCAGTATTGCCTATTAAAGCATCTATAACAAACATATCCCAAAATTTTTTCTTTGTTTCTTCTGTATTAATCATTTTACTTTCCTCTAATACATCCATTATATCTGTTAAATCTGTTTCTATTTTTTTATCGGGATTTGTGCTTAATGCTAAATTTTCAAATTCATATAATATATGGTCGCTGTCAGTAAAATCTTCACAAGCACATACAATTTTCTCTTTTCCATTATAATAATATTTTCCTAGCAAAGTATTTTGCACTTCAAATCCAGTAAGTTTAAATATATTGCTACCTACATATTCTGAAAAGGCATTATTTATATATGATATATTTTTATTTTTTTCTCTTATTGGGTCTGGAAATTTTACCAAATATTTTTTATTATTATATATTAAAGTCTTCTTCTTTTCTGACCCTCTATAATTATTAAATTCTTCTATTGCATTTGTAAAATCTATCATTATTTTCACTCTCCATATTTTTAACTTTCTAATTAAAGTATACTATATTAAAAAAAAGCATTATCAATCCGAAAATTGATAATGCTTTTTTATCCTTCTGAAAATGGTGAGCCAGGAGGGATTCGAACCCCCGACCCTCGGCTTAGAAGGCCGATGCTCTATCCAACTGAGCTACTGACCCATTTCTTCGGACAAGATATATAATACCATTTTTTCCTTGTGCTGTCAATAGCTTCCTATAATAAAATTTTAAAAATTAAATTTACCGTCTCCAATAATATCCCCACTAAAAGACTAAAAGCAACATTTGTTCCAATGTTGCCTTTAGTCTTCATTATTTTCAGTATCTTCTACTTCGTCATCTTTATTTTCGTCTTCCTCTTCTTTATCTTCTTCTGACTTCTTTTCCTTAGGAATAACGATTTCTTTCTTTTTCTTAGTATTTGGTTTTTCAATATCTAAATGTTCATATACTGGTGATATTTCTAAATCATCCCCATTACCATTTACTACTTCTATTTTTTTATTTTCGTCAGACATATAATCACCTCGTTTTTTACATAGTAACATATATAATTTATTTTTTCAAATATTTTTCATATTTTTTGTATTTAGTTTAATATTATATTCTTCTCCATTATTCGACAAACTACTTTTTATCGTTTTATGATATTTTTTGTAGATTTTTGTTGTTTTTATGTCTATTCTGTGATTATCCACATAGTTATCCACATTATCCACCCTTTTATATTAAGCAATTCATCTTATTCACTATTTTTTTATCCACATTAGTTTTTTGTATTCCACAATTTCCACATGTTTTTTTCAACAGTTAAAAGCACTCAAATATTAGTACTTTTATAAATTAGCTAAAAAAATGATGTGAATATCTTTTTACAACGTTATGTATACTTTATGCTTATTAAAAAAGGGATTTTGAGGACCGTCCCCAAATCCCTATTCTATTTCAGAGAAATACTCGTTTATTCTATTTATTAATTCTTGTTTTACCTCTTCTATTGTCATTCCTTCTACTTGTGCACCGGCTAATGTAATATGACCGCCACCACCTAGCTTTTCTAGTATAAGTTGAACATTAACATCACCAATAGATCTACCACTTATACATACTTTGTCGCCTACATTTCCAAGTACAAATGATGCTGTTATATCAGAAATTGTTAACAATTCATCTGCAGCTTTTGCACAAATTAAATTTGCATCTTTATCTTCTTTATCATATATAGCAATTGCAATAGAATCATCAAACATTTCTGCATTCCTTACAATGTTTGCAATCTCATTATAGCTATTCAAATCACTTTGGAACCACTTTTTAACTCTAATAATATCCACACCGCATTTACGTAAATATGCTGCTGCTTCAAAAGTCCTTACACCTGTCTTAAAAGTAAAGTTCTTTGTATCCACCATAATTCCACCATATAAGCCTTCTACTTCGATAGTTTTTAGTTTTACTTTTACATCTGTATATTGTAAAATCTCTGTTACCAATTCAGAAGCAGAAGAAGCATATACTTCTTGGAATGTAAGTGTTGCATCTTCTATATAATCTGTACTTCTTCTGTGATGGTCAATTATAACTATTTGGCCAACCTTATCTAATAATTCTGGTACTTCTACATAATTCTTTTTATGAGTATCTGTAATAATTAATAAAGTATTATTCGTTGCTTTATTAAGCGCCTCATTCTTATTTATTATTGCAGTTTTATACTCATCATCTTTTTCAAGTTCTTCTATAAATTTCTTTAATGTCATTCCATTTGTATTGTTTACAATATTTACATCTTTGTCTAGAGTTTTAGCTAATCTATAAATTCCAAGGCTTGAGCCCATAGAATCTATGTCGCCATTAGAATGTCCCATAACTAAAATATTGTCTGATTCTTTTATCAAGTTCTCTAGAGCATGTGCAACTGTTCTTGCTTTTACCTTTGTTCTCTTTTCTACCTCTTCTGTTCTTCCTCCAAAGAAAACATATTTTCCGTTTTCCTTAATAACAGCTTGGTCTCCACCTCTTCCAAGAACAATATCCATACTTTCTAATGCTGTTTTATATTTCTCATAATTACTTTCGCCATCTGTTGATATCGCAATACTTAATGTTAATTGAATACCACCTTCAACATTTATGTCTTTTATTTGGTCTAATATATCAAATTTATTGTTTTTAATTTCCTTAAGATATTTATATTCAAAAACATATACGAACGTATTTCTATCATTTTTTATAACAATTCCACCTGTAGAAGATGCCCAATCATAAATAACCTTTTCAATTTCTGCTACAACCTGAGGTCTGCTCTCTACATCTATTCTTTGGATAATTTCTTCGTAGTTATCTACCATTAAAATTCCAACACAAGTTTTTGCATCTTCATATTTCTTTTTATCTTTAACAGATTGTGTTATGTCTAGAAAATATAAAATAGTTATATACTCTGATTTATCGTTCTGTTTTGATCTAATATATTCTCCTAAAACATTATAAACTTTATTTCCTATTTGTACTGTTTTACTAATAGTCTTTTGCTTCTTATCTTGCTGTGCTTCTATATCTTCTTTAATTTCCTCTAAAAGGTCAACTAAATAATTATTTATATCTATATTAGCAAACTCATATACAAATTTTGAACTTTTCCAAATAATACTTCCCGTTGTTTCCATTATAATTAATGGAAATGGTGAATTTATTAAAGACTTCTTAGCAGTTCCATCCATTGTCATAGTTAAGTTTTGTATTTGTCTAGATAGCTCTGCATTTCTCTTATTATTTGTCCAATAAGAATAAAGCAAAATAAGTATAAACAATATAATGCCTGGTATTATAAATACTGGCTTATTTACACATATTATAATTATTAGAAGTGCTATAATCGCTAAATATATCTTTGTCCTTGATGTTATCTTTTCAAGAAATCTATTATTATTCAGCATACATTTCTCCTTTTATTTTACACAAATTTCTCTTTAATTGTACGCCATTTTTGGATTATTGTCAACTTTGAACACGAGGGACGGACCTTGAAAGTTCAAATTTTATGTTAATTTTTACAATTAAAGCACAGAAAAAGCAACAGCCACTCACGTGAACTCACGTAGAAAGAGTGGCTGTTGCAAATTGTCTAACCCAAACCTATAGCTAAAAGAACTAGCTATAAGCAACGGTTAGGATACCGTGAAGATAACGATATCCGAAACGTTACCACACTCGGTGGCCATCTGAACAAACTTGTCCAGATACGCGGGGTTGTTCAGGATACGTTCGGAGTCAGCATAAACAAATGCCATAATTCCGGAACGACTCCCTTCCCTGACCCGCATGGGGCTGTTTTCCTCTGGCAACCTGTTCTTCGCTTCGCGAACGAACTGCATAGCCTCGACGTCGCCAAAGAAACCTGCTGCCTCGGGGATAGAAACAATAATCCCCTTCTGCTCACCTGCAAATTGCTTTGCAAGCTCGCGAATCTTCTCTTCACTCAGTACCATGTTTCTCCTTTCTGTGCAATTGCACGAACAATGAAGACAACCTATAGTTACGTGGAATGAAAACTCCAATCCAATAATATTATAGCATGTTTTACATAATCAGTCAAAAATAATTGGATATGAAAGACAGACCCTAGCTATGCATATAGCCACTCTAACGAAATTTAAAATTTCTAGCGTGGCTTAAACGTTTGTCGGTCAACGTAATATTTGAACTTTTTAGGTCCGTCCCCAAAGTTCACCCAAAGTTCACTACATCGTTAAAGTTCCGTTTGGAGTGTTTACGATGGTTAAAATATCCTCTTCTTTTCCTGTTTCTGCATTTATATATACTAAGAAATCTGTTCCATCCACATTACCTTTAAACTCCCAACAAAGTATTTCTGTCTTATATTCTGTTGGAATAACTGCGAGTCCTTCGGATGAAATTGTTAAGTTTTTATTCAATTTTGCCTTAGCATCTTCCTTAGAAATCTTAACATTTGAGACATCTCTTTGAGTATGAGAATTTAAATATCCATGAGTCTCTATTCCCAATATATCGCCATTATCCAATGCTACTTTAACTTTTATTAAATCCGGATACATTGTTACATCGTTTTGAACATACGCATAATTAATTGTCATTATTCCCTCTTGTTTTAAATAATAAGTCTGCTTCATATTTGTAAATCCTTTAGAATTTAGGAAATCTAGACCTATTTGATTTGCTGTTGCAGCATCTATATTCTCAACTTCAACGTTTCTGTTAAAGTTGCTAGATAAAACGTGTCCACCTTTTTTAGTAATTGATATAGAAAGCTCATTATCCTCATCTTGATTGTTTAATTTTACATTAAAATCATAAGTTGGAATATCCGCATTTTCTGCCAATCCATTAGAGTTAACCTCTTTAATTTGGTCACGACCTACAAAATCCATTGCTATATTTTTAGCAGTCTCTTCGTCTATATCGTCACCTGTAAGACCAACCTTTTCGGCTTTTGTTATATGCTCAGAAAAAGCACCATCATAAATTAATCCTGCATATTCGTGGAATTCCTGCTCTATATTTCCAAAACTGTCCTTCGAAATATTACTAACTTGTTGTGCAAAAACGCTACTTCCCTTCTTGGTAAGTTCTCCCCATTTTACTCTTCCATCATTTATATCATTAGATAATTGATTTAAAACATTTTCTAGGTTCACACTATAATCGTGCAATTCCTTCAAGTTATCCAAATCCTCTTGTGATAAAGCCTCATTATTTATATTTTTTCTAGATAAAGAATAGCTATAATCACTAACTTGATTTAAAAATTTAGATGTGTTCTCTAGCTCATTACTGCTTATTGGTAATTGTGACAAATAAGTTTGAGCCAAATTTGCCTCTTTCCAAACATTCGTTAAAGTTTCTGCACCATGTTCAGGTGATGTAGAAATTAATGATTTGCCCAAATAATTTTCTACATTTTGCACATAATCAACTAGCTCATAAAAAGCTTGATTATATGAATTCTCTGATGCTTGCCTATATTGTGTTTGTTTTTTATAAATAACCATTGCAAGCACTGCAATAATTGCAATTAATGTAACAATAATTGTTAACATATGTCTGTCTTTTAACCTGTTCTTCCAGTCTATAACCTTTTCTTTTAAACCCATTTTTCTCCTCCTTATTATTTACAAAATCTATGTTTACCAATTTGCTTTATAAGCGGTCTTGACCAAATCCATTTATTTGTAGCTGTATCCGGATTAAAATAATATATTGCACCACCAGTTGGGTCCCAACCATTCATAGCATCTTTTGCTGCTTTATACACTGTAGAATCTTGTGCAATTGGCACATTTATCTGTCCATCTGCTACTGCTGTAAAGGCGCCCGACTCATAAATAACTCCCGCAATTGTATTTGGGAAACTAGAACTTCTTACTCTATTTAGAATAACTGCACCTACTGCAACTTGTCCCTCGTATGGCTCACCTCTTGCCTCTCCATTAATTGCTCTTGCCATCAATTGCAAATCAGATGTAGAACTACTAGATGCTGCATACGATTTATTTGACTCATTATTAGAAATAAAATTTAATAAAAATATTAATAATAATACAGAAATCATTAGGAATAATATCTTATAAAATCTTTTCAAATTTCTTCCTCCCATCTTAAAATTTCCAATAAATTATTCTTTTAAATATTTTGTGTAAAAATTCCATATTTATTCAACTAAAACTATTCTTTTTTTTAAGTTTGTGATAAAATTTTAGCGAATTGAATTTATTTGAAATGGAGAAAAAAATGAAAAAAGTTTTGATTTTTTATGCATCGTATGGCGGAGGACACTTATCTGCCGCGAATGCAATTAACGATTATATAAAAAATAATTATCCAGATGTAGAAACAGAAATAGTAGACTGTATGAAATATGTAAATAAACACTTAGAAAAATTGACTACTGCTGCATACAAGGAAATGGCAAAAAAAGCACCTTGGGCTTGGGGAACAATTTATTATACTTCGCAAAGAGGTCCAGTTGCAGAAATCTCTAGTGCTTCTAACAAATTATTAGCACGAAAATTAAATACATTATTGCAACAATATATGCCAGATTTAATTATTTCTACACACCCTTTTGCAAGCCAAATGTGTAGCTATCTAAAGAAACACAATAAAATAGATTGCAAAATAGCATCAGTAATGACGGACTTTGCTCCACATGACCAATGGCTTGTTGGAAAAAAACGTATCGATTACTTCTTTGTTGCACATAATAAAATGAAAGAAGATTTAATAAAAAGAAAAGTACCTGCAGAAAAAATATATGTAACAGGGATTCCTCTATCTAATAAATTTTTAATGCATTTTGATAGAGCTAAAATTCTAAAAGAATTTGGATTAAAAGAAAATAAAAAAACAATACTTTTCTTTGGTGGCGGAGAATTTGGACTTGGTAAAAACAAAACTTTAAAAGTTCTAAGTTCACTTTTAAACGATTTTGACAACATCCAAATCGTTGCAATTTCAGGTAAAAATCAAAAGATGAAAGATAAATTCGAAGAACTTGCAAATAATTCGAACAAAACCGAAGACATTAAAATTATGGAATATACAAACAGTGTACCAGAACTTATGAGTGTTTCAGACTTAGTTGCAACAAAGCCTGGAGGTCTTACAACATCAGAAAGTTTAGCTTCTGGACTACCTATTATAGTAATTAACCCAATTCCTGGGCAAGAATTCCAAAACGCAGAATTTCTTGAGAAAAAAGGAGTTGGAATTTGGATAAAATCTAATAGCAATATTAGTGATGCTTTGCACTCATTACTTAATAATCCAGAAAAATTTAAACAAATGAAAATAAACGCAAAATTACTTGCAAAAAAATACTCAACTAGAGATATTTGCAAAATACTTTTAGATAAATAATAAAGGGAGGCTTTAAAGTGGCACAAAAGATGGAAGAATTTGACGTAAAAAAAGAATATGGTGATTTATCACTCACAAACACAAAAGATTTCATATCTAAACATCATGTAAATATTAATGGATTAAATAATGCACAAGTTGCAGAAAATCAAAAGAAATATGGTCCTAACGAAATAAAAGGAGCAAAGCCAAAGCATTGGTATAATTACTTTTTAGAAAGTTTATTTAGTCCATTTAATGCAATTTTGTTAGGTATATCATTGGTATTAATTTATACAGATATTGTATTACCTGCAAATCCTAACCCGGCAAATATAATTGTTATTATTTGTTTAGTTTTAGTTAGTACATTCCTAGAATTCTTCGAGGAATACCGTTCTAACCAAGCAGCTGAAAAATTAAAAGAACTCGTTCAAACAAAAGGAACAGTTATTAGAAACGGAGAAAAAATAAAAATTCCTTTTAAAGAATTCACTGTAGGTGATATTGTTAAATTATCTGCTGGCGATATGGTTCCAGCTGATTTAAGAGTATTAGAAGCAAAAGACTTATTCGTTGGTCAATCTTCTATAACAGGTGAATCTGATTCTATTAAGAAAACACCTGATACCGAAATGGAATCCATAGATGATTTAGAGAGCATAACAGACTTAGACAATATTTGTTTTATGGGCACAAATGTAGTAAGTGGTTCTGCAAAATGTGTAGTTACAAAAGTAGCTGATGATACTTATTTTGGTAAAGTTGCACACTCAATTACAACTGGAAAGCCAAAAACAGAATTCCAAAAAGGAATAGAAAATATTAGTAAATTATTAACAAGATTTATGCTTATTATGATTCCAGTAACATTTATAGTTAATGTTTGGAAACACGATTTGTTAACAGCTTTCACATTCTCTGTTGCAATAGCAATAGGAATTACACCTTTACTACTACCTGTAATTCTTTCATCTTGTTTATCTAAAGGTGCTGTGCGAATGTCTAAGAAAAAGACCATCGTCAAAAAGCTTGATTCTGTAGAAAGCTTTGGTTCCATGAATGTCTTTTGTACAGACAAAACAGGAACTTTAACAGAAGACAAAATTGTTTTGGAAAAATATTTGGACATTAATGGTGACGAAGATATTGGCGTATTAGAAGATGCATTTTTAAATTCATACCATCAAACTGGATTGGATGGAAATATAGATAAAGCTGTAATATCTCGTGCATTAGAAAATGGTTTAGAGCACTTAAAAAACGATTACGCAGTTGTTGACGAAATTCCTTTCGATTTCACAAGAAGAATGCTATCAGTTATAGTTACAGATAAGCAAAGTCATTTAAAAATGATTACAAAAGGTGCTGTAGAAGAAATCCTAAATATATGTACCAAAGTATCATATAAGGACCAAATCTCTAGCATTACACCTGCTATAAAGAAAAATATATTAAAAATTTCTACAGATTTAAATAAAGAAGGTTTAAGAGTTATAGCTGTTTGCGAGAAAGATGTAACAGGAAAAGCAAACTTTGCTCTTAGCGATGAATCTAACATGATTCTAGTAGGATTTATAGGATTCTTAGATCCACCAAAAGAATCTGCAGCAGTAGCAATAAAACGTATGCGTGAGGCAGGAATTAGAGTTATAGTTCTAACTGGAGATAATGCAGAAGTAACCGGATGTATATGCAAAAAAGTTGGTATAAAAACAAATAAAATCATTCTAGGAAGCGAAATAGACAAATTAGCAGATAATGCTGTAATAAGATTATTAAGAAAGAAAAATAACGTTTTTGCAAAATTATCACCAATTCAAAAAGCCAGAATTATTCGTTTATTAAAACAAAGTGGAAATGTAGTTGGATATATGGGTGACGGAATAAATGATACTCCTTCACTTACAAACTCAGATGTTGGTGTTTCTGTAGATACAGCTGTTGATATCGCAAAAGAAACAGCAGACATCATATTACTAGAAAAAGATTTAAATGTTTTGCTAGATGGTGTTACAGAAGGTAGAAAAACATTTTCTAACTTATTAAAATATATTAAATTAGCTGTAAGCTTTAACTTCGGTGAAGTTATATCAGTTTTAATAGCAAGTATTTTACTACCATTCTTCCCTATAACACCTATACAATTACTTGTACAAAGTTTATTATACGATATTGGTCAATTAACATTACCATTTGATAATGTAGACCCAGAAGCTTTAAAGAAGCCTAGAAAATGGAGTATAAAAGCAATTAAGAGATTTATGATACACATGGGACCATTAAGTTCTTGTTTCGATTTAATTGTGTTTGCAACATTATGGTTTGTATTTAAATTAAGAACACCGGATGCAGCATTATTCCAAACAATATGGTTCTCTTATGGAATAATATCTAACTTATTTGGAATGCACATTATAAGAACAGGTAAGGTACCATTTCTACAAAGTAACGCAGCAAAACCAGTATATATGTCTTCTATAATAGTTTCACTAGTTGCAATATTAGTTCCATTCACACCACTTGGAGAAGCAATAGGATTAGTAGCAATTCCATTAAGATATATGGCACTAATATTCATAACGCCAATTGTATACTGTATAATCGCACAATTTGCAAAACACAGATTTATTAAGAAATACCATGAATGGTTATAGAAATATAACATTAAAGGAAATATGAGAAATCATATTTCCTTTTTATTTGTTACTTTCTAAAATTAAATTTTTTCAATTTCAGCATAAACAACATCAATAACATTTTTTAATATATCTCTTGGCAACTCTTCAATCTTTTGAAAAGTTCTACTATTTAAATCTAAAGCTCTTATATGCTCACATAATATTACTCCTGTAGTTTTGGTGCGATTATCCAAAGGAATATGTAATGGAAAATGATTGTTTGTATTCGTTATTGGACAAACTATAGATAAATTAGTTTTTTCATTAAATATATTATTACTTATAACTACAGCTGGCCTATATCCTGCTTGTTCATGTCCAGATTGTGGATTAAAATTAATTTTTATTATAGTTCCTTGTTCTACCATATTTCATCTCCTTGTGGTTCTCCCCAATCAATCTCTTCTGGCTTATAATCACCTTTATAGTCTTCAAATAATTCTTTTATATTTTTTCTTTTATTTTCTTTTGCTTTTTCTAAAATTAATTTACCATTTTCTACCATAATTTTTATTTCCTCATTTTCGCTCCAATTAACACTATCCAATATTGATTTTGGAATTCGTATTCCTTGACTATTCCCCCATTTTCTAATAGTAGTAGTCATATTTATCACTCCTTGTATATACATAGTATATACTCTTCTAAATTAAATGTCAATAAAAAATCTAGGTTCTAACCCCTTAATATTATTTATATATACTATATTTTTACATCGTTTTCAAGCATTTTTCATCGACATAGTTCGAGCTTTTTTGCAGTTTAATTTATACTTTTATAGTGAAAAGAAGGAAACTATTTTTTATAGTTTCCTTCTTAATAGGTACATAATTATTTATTTTTTCTTTTGTATCTTAATTTTATTTTTCTTTGGTAATTATATATATATGTTTTTACTTGTTGACTTTTGTATTATTTTTCTTTTGTTTCTTTGTTAGAACTACTGCATATCTTAAGGTTACACTTTCTAGGGCTACTAATCCTACTAGAGCTATTAGTAATCCTACTGGAAGTTCACCAGTTTCTACGCTTATTGATACTGTTGCTTGGTCTGTATTATCTTTATCATTGTTATCTTTGAATCCTGGTACATTGTCTGTTTGTATTAATGATACTTCATTAACCTTGTTACCCATATTGTCTCCAGATGTTCTCCAGTTTAATAATACTGTGTATTCTTTTGTTTCTCCGGCTCCTATTTCTGGAATTACCTTCGTTAAGGTTCCGTTATTTACTTCCCAAGTTCCGTTGTTGTTTGCTAAGCTCATTCCTTCTGGTAAAATATCCTCTATTATTGCTCTTCCTTCTACCTCTCCAGTGTTCTTAACTTTTATCTTGTATTCTACTTGTACACTTGTATTTTCTGTACTCTTTCTATAGATATCAACTTTTTCTAGTTTTCCGTTTGTAGCATTTCTTCTCTCACCATTTACAATTATTCCTGTAATTTCTTTTTCTACTCCGATGTTAAATGGTTTTGGCTCATAATAATAGTAAACATCTATTGTATTATTTACTACGTCGTTTCCGTTTTCGTCCTTGGTTATTTCGACTTTCATCTTTCCGTTTGGCTCTGCTGGAATTTCGACTAGTTTGTAATATTCGAATTCTTTTGTGGTTGTCTCGTATGGGTCGTCTTTTACTCCATCTATTACTACTTGTGATGATTGCAATTCGCCTGTTTCTGGATTTGTTTCCTCTAGTTCTTTTCCAGTTGTTTTATCTACATAGTGAACTATTACTTTTGCTGGTTGATTATAGTAATAATTTACTATTATTTTATTAGCTGTCATTGTTCCTGTTGCGTTTTCTGGTAACATATTGTTTCCATCTTTATCTTGCGTTACTAATTGGTAACTCAAGAATTCCTTAGAAGTTGTACTGTAGTTATCTCCAACATGTCCATTGTATATTGTTGGCTCTTCTATGTCTTTTCCTGTTGCTATGTCTATATGATGTTCTTCTACAATTGCTTTTCTTACATAGTAGTACGTTACCACTGTCTTATTGTTTGTAATATTACCAAACTCATCAGTTTCAACTTGCATTGTTCCACTTGCATTTGTTGGTACTTCTATTAAATCGTAGTTTTCAAAACTCTTTTGTTCTGTTGTGTAATTGTCACCTTCGTGTTTTGTATTGTCCACAATTTGTTCAGTTAAAGGCTCTCCAGTTAACTTATCTATGTAGTTTACTTCCAACACAGCTTTCTTGATGTAATAGTAATTTACTGTTACAAGTTCTTCTCCCATTGTACCTGTAGCGTTACTTGGAAGTTTTGTCTCTACTAAATCATATCCTGCAAAATTCTTGCTTGGTATGTCGTATTTTGTTCCTACTTGAACTTGATGTGTTTGTGTATCTAATACTGCTCCCGTTACATCATCTATGTGGTTTTCTACTAAGCCCGTATACACTGGTTCATAGTAGTAAATTAATGTTTGTTCCTCTTTTGTCATTTTGATTGTTTTGTTTTCTGGTGCTTCAACTAATTTGTATCCTATAAACGCTTTTTCATTTGTTACGAAATCATCTCCAACTAGTCCTTCCTTAGTTGTTGGTGGCTCTAAGTCTTTGATTTCTTCGTGTGTTACTGGATCTCTTGCCACATATCTTACTGTTGCTTTTGTATTTTGTAAGTAATAGTATGTTACATTTGTATTTGCCACTGTCATCGTTCCCATAGTGTTTCCACTATCGCTTACCAATGTATAAGTCTTACCATTGTAAGTAATTGTATCTTTTTTGTGATTTGTATCTGTGTTGTAGCTGTCGTCTACGTATCCATTAATTTGCTCATTTACAGATAGTACTAAATTGTTGCTATCGTCTGAATCCTCGTCTTTCTCTAAGTAATGTATTATTACTTTAGCTGGTTTTAATCTGTAATAATAGATTACTTCTTGTGGTTGCTCTTCGTTGTATTTTTCTATTATTCCATCTGCGTTTTCAGGTAATTTTTCTTGGACTAACTCATATTTTTCGTTAATATTATCTGCTGGCTCTGAACTATATGGGTCTCCTTCTTTACCTTCTATTATCTCATCCGAAATTTCTGTTCCATTTGTATCTGGAACTCGTGTCTCTGTTGTACTTCCATCTGGGTTCATAATGTAGTGGTGTACTGTTACTTTTCCATATTTATTAGTATTTGTAACTGTATTGTTTTCATCATCTATACTAATATCGTAATATTTTAAATCTCCTTCTGTCTTTTCTTCTTCTGTTAATGTATAAACTATTTCGTTATTTGAAGAATCATATTTTGGTAAGTTTTTAAATATATCATTCCATTTATTTGGATTGTTACTATCCTGAGTTGTTGTAGTTCCTACTGTTCCTGGTTTTGCAAGCTCTAATGTTCTTTCACTTCCATCACTACCTGTTAATTTAAATACAACTCTTGTTGGTCTTTGGTTTAATTTGTTATCAGCATCATCCCAAATTTTGCTTACTGGAATATTTACTATGAATTCTGTTGTTGTATCAGCTGTTGCTTCTACTTCTTCAAATTCTTTTTCTGGTGTTTTTGTCTTAATATTTCCAGTTACTCTGTTTTCTATATTTGTAGTACCTTGGCTTATTCCTGTATATACTACTTTTATAGTTTTATTTATTGTTATATCACTATTTTTATTTTCATAACTATTGATGTCTTTTATATTTTCTACCCATGTAATAGTATTATTTTGTGGATTATACGTTCCACTTGCAATATCTGACCTTTCAGTATCTATTGCATATGGCAACGTATCCACTATTGTTACTTCTGCATCGCCTATGTAATCAACTAAACTTACTTTATATAAAATATTATATGTTATTTCATCTGTTAGATTTTCTATTGTAGGTGTTGCATTTTTGGTTATATTTTGTGATGTTATAGTTGGCTCTTTTAGGTTATAATAATATGTTACAACTATTTGCTCTGGAGTCATTGTGCCTGTTGCATTTCCATCGATACTTACTACTTTATAATTTTGTGGTATATCGCTTGCAACTTGTGTTGTATAATTGTCTCCTATTTCTCCATTTATTAATACATCTTCACTTAATTTCTCTGTTGTATTTTCTTTATAATGATGTACTAATACACTTGTCCTTACATCCTTAAATGTTACTATTACTTCTTTATCTTCTTGCATATTTATAAATTTATCTAATATTACTGAATGGTCTTCCTCTTCTGTAAATTGTATTGGTTCTCCATTTACAGTTATTGTATCTACCCTAAATCCTTTATCCGGTGTTGCTACTATATCTTTCTTACTATCTTGTCCTTTATCTACGCTCTCGTATACGTCTTCTCCTTCTCCGCTTATGTTTCCTCCTGTTCCCTCTACTTTTGTGTTTATATAAAATTGAATTGTTCTTATTCCGGCATTCACATTTTCTTCTATCATTTCTGGAGCTGTCATATTATTTAATCTTGTTATTTCATCTGTTTGTTTTGTATCTGTATTAAATTTACTATTTATTTCTATATTTGATCCTACACCTTTATCTGTCAATTCATGTAAATCGTCTACTACTACTTCTACTTTATATGTTCCTTTATCAAGGTTATTAAACTCATACTCACCATTTGAATTAGTTGTAGTTGTTGTTATTACTAAATTAGTTGTACCATTTAATAGCTTTAATGTAACCCCTTCTGCATAAGTTTCTCCGTCATCAATTACACCATTTCTATTAGAATCATTCCATACTTTTCCTTGTATCTTTCTACTTACTACTTGGGCTTTAACTGTACCTGTTTGAAGTTGGTCAGCACTAGTACTTATTTGAGCCATCGTATTATTGGCATATACATTTTCTGCAGAATTTCCATTTGTATTTAATGTTATTTCTATCTCTAATCTAGCTCTACCAGCTAACTGACCCTTAATAGCAAAACCTGTTGCAGTTTCGTTTAGAGTTGAACCAATTGGTTTTGAAGTCCAGATACTATCTGTTCCAATTCCAGTATTTTTCGCATCCATATCTCTTACTGTTGTTGAATTCGTTGTGTATAAAGTTAGATTACTATTGAATTGTGTTGCACCACTAATAGTCTGGTTAACATTAATGTTTCCTATAGTATACGTCCCATCAAAATTAGTACCTCTATTGTCACTATTATATGGCAATATATCTAATAACTGAAAATCTGGAAGTGTGGTATCTGTACCATTAGAATAAACAACTCTATATTTTATTTGACCATTTTTTTCTATTATTGGTGTTTCTACTTCTTTATATAATCTATTGCTTTCAAGATTAGTTACATTTATTGCTACTGTTGATGTTCTAAAGTTTATGGCACTATTACCTATTTTACTTATTCCGTCATTACCAATTTGTTCGGAAATCACAAATTTTGCTTCGTATTGTGTTCCATTTGCTGTTTCATTATCTATATTAGCATCAAATGTAATAGGTGCTATTACTTGTCCACTCGTAACTCCATATATGTACCATACTAGTGTTGTACTGCCATCATTATTATTTGTTATTTCTGGTTCTGTATAAGTATTTCCACCTCTTTTACTACTTCCTGGTAAATACTCTAATCCTTTAGGTATTGTTACTTCAGCTTTTATTGTTACATTACTTATTTGTGAACTTAAATTACTATTTGCATCTAATTTTGGTTCTACACTATATGTAACTATATTCTCATTTTTACCTAAATCATAATTTATTTTATCTGCATTATAACTATCAATTGCTTTTATGTCTCCATGAAGATTTGTTCCTACTACTAATACTGTATTTCCCCAATCACATCCTCCACTATGAGTTCCTGATACTATATTGCCATTCTCATCATACTCTGTCTTTATATAATTTCTATTTCCTGAATCCCATGTTGGCGTTGGCCACTGCACATCTTTATTTGTAATTGTATATATACTTCTATCCAATGTGTCCTTCCACATTTGTGTTCGTTGAGTTATTCCATAGGTTTTTCCTATTGTGGCTGTATCTTTTATTTTCAATAGAAAATCAACTATATTATTATTTCCTGAAGATCTAGCAATATATCCACTAATAGTTTCAAAATAAACTCCTATGCACAGTTTGTTTTCTGGTATATCCTCTATGTTATCATATATATCCATATCTTCTATATTTGCATTATTCATTTCTGTTTGACTTATCCAATTTGTTCCATCTTTTTTTGTTACATACCACATTCTAAAAGTTGCTTTTCCATCCATACTGCTTATTTTATATTTATCTCCATTATCAAGATAAATTGGTTCAAATGCTTCCCCATCAAATTTCACAAATTTATTAGCTGTATATATATCAAAATCATTAGAAGAACTTAATAGAAATTTTGCTTGTACAAACATTTTACTTCCTATGGAAATTTTGCCATCTCCCATTCCATAATCCGATTCTACGGAACCTCTTTGCAAATTTTCGTCAAAAACATAGATTAAATTACTATATGTACCCGTTTTATATATTATATGTTGTGTTGTTATTAAATCATCACTTATTTTCATTTGATTATTAATATTTATATCTGTTAAAGTTGATATATTCATATTATTATCTGAAACTGTTAAATAATAATTTCTATCTTCCATCGTACTTGCTTCTGTATCGGGAACAAATATTTGCATGTACCCAACACTAAATGTTCCAATATTTTCTGTATATACTTTTTGATTGTTACCATATCTATACAAAGGGAAGTTACCATCAAAATCATAATTGCTTATTGTTATATTCAAATGATTTTTATCTTGAATAATATTTATATTTCCTGAATTATATGTTGAAAAATTTCTGTATTCTGAAAGAACTCCTAGTGGCAAATTATAAGCAAATAATGAATATCTACTACTATAATACATATCCCTGTCTTCGATATTTCCTGCGCCATAACTACCGGTATCATTATTTACTCTATAATTCCATAATATTGGTGTACATTCTTCTGTTATATCTTCTAATTCACTTGATCCAAATTTGCTTCTTTCAAGTTTTAAATCTATATCAAATGATATTTTTCCTTTAGGATATTCTAGTCCTTTTAGTCCTTTTGATTCATTATCATTATATAATTGTACTGCAAAACCATATCCATACATTCTTCCTGATGTGTTTCCTTCACCATAATCAACTGTTGTTTTATCTGATAAGTAATATGTATTATCAGATAATTGTATATTATACTTACCTGTTGCACTTACTATTACTTTTTCTCCATTAATATTAACTTTTTCGTTATCTGCATTTCCTTCCAAATCAAATGTAAATGTTGGTACTATTTCTGCTTCATTTCCCGCTCCATATACTTGTAATACAAATACTAAAGATTGGTTTCCAGGAATAGTTACTGCTTGGTCATTCATTGTATATTGCCCTGTTAATATTCTTCCATCACTACTTACTTGTCCATTCTCTAACCATTGCATAGAACTTGTGTCCCACTTCATTACATTAGCACACGCTTCAGGAAGTGTTACATTTACATTTATTACTCCACCTTTTAAATTTGTATCAGCAATTCCACTTTTTAATGCCATTGTTAAGTTTACTGTCCATGTTACTTGGTCAAATGAACGTACTATATTGTTATCTTCCGAACTATCATTTCCTGGATCATCATTTTCATCAAATGGTCCTGTTCCTGTTTTAGTTTGAATTATTTGTGCAGAAGAAATATATCCTTTATCTCCGTTCACAATTCCTTCTGCATTATATTCGTCTTGGCTTCCACTTAACCTTTCGCTTTTATTTTTATTCAAAGAAAAAACAAGCGCAAAAATTCCTAGTAGAATCATTATTACTACTAGAATTCCAACACCTATTATTATTTTCTTATTTTGGCTTAGACTACCTGTGTGTGTGTGTGTGTGTGTGTGTGTGTGTGTGTGTGTACAGTATCAAGGCTTTCAGGCTTTACATTTTTACTGCTATCTTTTCTTTCTTTCATCTCGTATGCACCCTCTTTTTCTCATAATAATTTATTATTTTTATTGTAACTACTTAATTAAAATAAGTAAATAGAGCATTGCCTCACAAAAGTGAAACAATGCTCTATCTCTTTACGGATGCTCTTTTCCGACATTTTATATTTTATTTTTGTTACATTTTTGGTTGGTACATTTCTAAAAATTCTTTTTTTAAACCTTATTTTTCTCTATCACTTAATTTTCCGTAGTTTTCTATGTCCGCCCGAGCAAATCGAGTGGCATGTATTTCTCAATAACTTCAAAGAGAGTCTTGGCGAAATACCTTTTTTAGTGTTTTCCTTTTTTTGTATTTTTATCTAAACTATGTTTTCCTGTACCCTTTTTACCAAATTTATACGCATTTTTTGAGGAAATTTTACAAGAACCACGTTTTCCTATACTAACAAGTTCATGTTTTAATATTCCACCAAGTCCTATTAAGACAACTAGAATCATAAATAAGCCTGTTATGCCTATTATAGCACCACCTGTTTCTACAGTTATTATTGCTGTTGCTTTTGATTCATTATCACTAGCATTATTATCTACAAATCCTGGTACATTAGCTGTTTCTACTAATTTTACTATATTAGTCTTCTCTCCCATATTTTCGCCAGCTTGCTCCCAGTTTAATAATAATGTATATTCCTTGGTTTCTCCAACATCAATTTCTGATATTACCTTTCTAAGAGTTACATTACTATTTGCTCCATTTTCGTCTGCAAAGATTACTTCCCAAGTTCCATCACTATTTGCAAGTGTCATTCCTTCAGGTAATTTATCTTCTATTATTGCTTTTCCAGCAATCTCGCCATTGTTTATTACCTTGATTTTATATTCTACTTGTACACTTGTATTTTCCGTGTCTTTTCTGTAGATTTCTTCTTTTTCTACCGAACCATTTGTTGCTTTTCTTCTTTCTCCATTAACTATAATAGCTGTAATTTCTTTTTCCACCCCGATGTTAAATGGTTTGCCTTGGTAGTAATAATATAATTCTATTGTATTATTTACAATATCATTTCCGTTTGCGTCCTTAGAAATTTCTGCTTTCATCTTACCATTTGGCTCTACCGGACTTTCGGCTAATGTATAATACTCAAATTCTTTTGCAAACGTTTCGTAACTGTCACCTTTGTATCCTTCAATGATAACTGTAGCTTTTTGCATTTCTCCAGTTTCATCGTTTAGCTCTTGTAATTCTCTTCCTGTATTTTTGTCTACATAGTGTACTATTACTTTTGCTGGTTGATTATAATAGTAATTTACTATTACTTTTGCTCCTGTTATTGTTCCGCTTGCATTTGATGGTAATTTATTGTTTCCATCTTTATCTTCTGTTATCAATTCGTAACTAAAGAATTCTTTTGATGTTGTACTGTATTTGTCTCCAACATGTCCATTGTAGATTGTTGGCTCCTCTAAGTCTATTCCAGTTACAATATCTATGTGATGCTCTTCTACTACTGCTTTTTCTTTATAGTAATAGTTTACTACTGTTTTATTGTTTGTTATAGTTCCATTATCATCTGTTTCTACTTTCATTGTACCGCTAGCATTTGCTGGTACTTCTACTAAATCGTAGTTTTCAAATGTCTTTGCTTCTGTTGAGTATGTATCGCCTTCATGTTTTGTGCTGTCTACTACTTTATTTGCTATAGGCTTTTTCGTATACTCATCTATATAATTTACTTCTAATACTGCTTTTTTTATGTAATAGTAATTAACTGTTACCGCTTCTTCTCCCATTGTTCCTTTAGAGTTATCTGGGAGTTTGCTTTTAACTAGTTCATATCCTTCAAATTCTTTGTTTGGTATGTCATAGTCTAGTCCTACTTGAACTTGATGTTCTTCTGTGAATAATACTCTTCCTGTTATTTCATCTATATGGTTTTCTGTTAGACCTGTATACACAGGTTCATAATAATAAATTAATGTTTGCTCTTCTTTTGTTAAATTAATTGTTGTTTTTACTGGACTTTCTACTAATTTGTAACCAGTAAATGCTTTTGCATATGTTACAACCTCATCTCCAACTAATCCATTTTTTATAGTTGGCTCTTCTAGGTCTTTTACTATTTTATGCGTATCTGGATCTCTTTCCACATACCTTATTGTTACCCATGTATTTTGTAAATAGTAATATGTAACATTTGTATCTTCTACTGTCATTATGCCTTGTGTATTTTTACTGTCTCTAACTAATGAATATGTTTTACCATCTATTTCTATGGTTTCTTTTTCGTAATTTGTTTTTGCATCATACAAATCATCTACATATCCAGTTATTTGTTGCGAATCTGCTAACACCTTGTCTGTTCCTTGTTCTACATAATTTACTATAACTTTGGATGGTTTTAACCTATAATAATAAATTACTTCTTGTGGGTTAGCTTCATCATATTTCTTTATTGTTCCATTTGTTTCGCCAACCGTTGCATCTTTAACTAATTCGTATTTATTGCTTACGTCTGTAGCTTGCGATGTAGTATATGATGTACCTGCTTTTCCTTCTATTACTTCATCTTGAATTTCTTCTCCCTTACTGTTTGGAACTTTTTTTGTTGTTAGTGTTCCATCAGTATTCATAATGTAATAATGTACTGTAACTTTTCCATAATTAACAGTATTAGTTACAGTTTTACTTACATCATCTACTACCGAATCATAATATTTTAAGTCGCCTACAGTATTTTCCTCTTCTGTTAATGTATAAACAATTTCTTGTCCATATTCATCATATTTTGGTAAATTTGTGAATATATCGTTCCATTTATTTGGATTAGATGAATCCTGTGTTGTTGTGGTTCCTGGTGTTCCAGGGCTTGCCATCTCTAATGTGTGTGTACTTCCATCACTTCCTGTTAATTTAAATATAACATTCGCTGGTCTTTTATTAAACTTGTTGCCATCATCTTCCCAAACTTTGCTTACTTGTATTTTAACAGTGTTTTGTGTTATTGTTTCTGCAGTTGCAGATACTCTTTCGAATTCTTTCTCAGGTGTTTTAGTCTTTATATATCCAGTTACTCTGTTTTGAATATTTATAGTAGATCTATATAATCCTTTATATACTACTTTTATCGTTTTGTTTATAGTTATATCATTATTATTGTTGTTATAACTATTTATATCATCTATTGTTTCCACCCATGTAATAGTATTATTACTAGGCTCATATGTTCCACCCGAAAAATCTGATTTATCAGCATCTATTGCATATGGTAATGTATCCACCAATGTTACTTCTGCTTGACCTATATAATCTGCTAAATTTACTTTATATGAAATATTATAAGTTATTTCATCTGTTAAATTTTCAATTTTTGATGTTGCAGTTTTAGTTATTGTTTGTGAATTTATCAATGGTTCTTTTAGTCTATAATAATAGGTTACTACTATTTGTTCTTCTGTCATCGTTCCTGTTGCATTCGTTGGAGTTGCAACCAACTCGTAATTACTTGCCACATCTGCTGATTGATTTGTACTATATTCATCATTTACTTTTCCTGGTATTATCTCATCCTCTACTACTTTCCCCTCTTCTTTTGATGGTACTTTATCTGTAGTGTTTTCTAAGTAATGATGTACCAGTATACTTGTGTCTTTCTTTGTATAGTATAAATTAATTACATTTTCTCCTTCTCCTATTATTAATGTGTCTTTGTCTGCACTATCGTAATTATATCCATATATTGATATAATCTCATTTGCTGATGTAATTACATCTTCAAATGTTTGTCCGCCTACTACTTTTTGATTACTTATTACATTATTTGTACCCTTTTCGAGGTAGTTTACTTTATAGCTTAAATCTGTTCTCTTGTTATAATACAAATTAAGTACATTTTCTCCTTCTCCTATTGTTAAGGTTTCTTTATCTGCACTATCATATTTATATCCACCTATCTCTATTGCTTCATCAGTAGCTTTAACTACTGTGTTTATAGCAACATTTTGTTCTAATTTTGTGCTACTAATTGGTTCATTAGTACCTTTTTCTAAGTAATTTACTATATAATTACTAGTTGTTGGCTCTAATTTAGGCGGTTCAACAGTTAGCTTATTCAAATTACAATTTAATGTTGCACTACCAACATTAGTGTCCTTAAAATCGTCAAAGTTTACAACAGTATCATTTCTCAACTTAACATATATCTTAATAACAATTTCATCGCCACAAGCATATTTAGCATCTTCAACCGAAACCTTTTGTCCATCAACTTTAGTTTGTAAAGTATTTGAACTACTAGTTGCCTCAACATTTGTAATTTCGTAATAATCCTGAACTGTATCTGTAATATTACAGTTTGTAATTATTGTTACTCCGGCTTCTTCAAAGTCCTTATTATAGCTATATTGAGCTGCATATTTCTTGTCTGCAAATGGTAAATTAATTGATTCTGTCGTACTGTTTTCCCATTTATCTAAGCTCTCCTGACTTAATGCTAAATCTGCCTGACCATAGTTTTCGGGATTAAAAATACCAATTATGCCATTCATTAGGGTGGTATTATAAGATGCTGTTGTTGAATATCTTACAATTAAAGTAGGATTTTCATCTTGTTTTGATGTTTGCGCCATAGAAAAATAACGTCCCTCAAAATGTTCAGCTATAAAATTAAAATATTTTTCAGTTGCATAATCTATTCCCCAAGTATCAGAATGTCCAATATTATGTTGATATATTGCATCACATGATACATATATAGCTGTTGGGTCATTTATTAAATTATCTTCACTAATATATTCATCACCCTTATTGCCAAATAGATATTCCTCTATAGCAGGTGGTATACTATACAAATAATGTGGATACTCGTTATGTGCATTTGCTCTAACTGTTCTAATGTAAGTTCTAATTTCATCTTCTGTAGAATCTCTTGTAAAAGAATGACAATCAGTAATTCCATTTTGACCGGTGTTAACAATTCCAATGAAATCAACACGATCATAATAATTTATTAACGTTTTAATATTTTTTACTACTATGTTTTCAGTTAATCCATGTGAATAACATAATGTCGCAACATATAAACATGTGGTTTCTTCTAGCTGTTGGAATTGAGCTCCTGTTATTGTAATTAGAGCTTCACCATTGTCTTTATCTGTCCATTCAGAACTTTTCCTTAAATAACTCCCATCATCTTGTGTGGTTTCTTGATAATTCTTTTGATATTCATCTTTTTTATCTTCATCAGTTAATTCTGATGTTTTTTTGTAACCGTCTTCAGATGTTGAAGCTCCGAAATCTATGATTTGGCTTTTATTTGTGCTTTGACTTTCATATATAAATACATTTTCATAAAGCATAATATAGCACACTAAAAACATAGCTATTACTATTAATGGCATTGCCATACTAAGTATAATTTTTAATCCAGATTTTGCTCGACCTTTTTTCTTTGAAAAATTGCTTTTTATTTTCAAAGTGGTGTGTTTTCCATGTTTGTTGTTATTTCTCATTTTGACCTCCTTTCTTTTACAAAATTTTAGTTATTATAATACCTTATAATTATATAAGTAGAAAAAAACGCTGTAAATACTTGTTTTTCAGTGTTTACAGTGTTTTTTCGTTTTTGGCTTACGGACATTGCATTGATGTTTTTATATTAAATTTAAATTACATTTTTATTATTGTTTTATACAGAATTTTGTAAAATTACTAAAACCTTCTAATTTTTTCCAAATTATGCCTGATTTTGCTTTTCTCCGTAGGAATCTACAAGTATTAACATAAAATTTGAACTTTTTAAGCCCCTCTAGAAAATTTAAATTTCGTTAGAGTGGGCTATATGCATATCTATGGTCCGTCCCTAAAGTTCAATTCTTTCTTTTCCTACGGTTTCCTGGAATTCCTTTAATATGTCGTCTGTTAAATATATTGCTCCACATGGTTTTAGGTCCCCGTCTTCCATTATTTGGACAGGCATGTTGTTTCTTTCTCCATGGAAGAATCGTATTAATCCTCTTAGTTTGTCTTTTTCTGGCTCTTCCATTCCGTTTATATCTATTGTTAGGATTCTTTGTTTGTCTTCTCCAAATGGTTTTATTGTTCTTGCAACAATCTTTGGTTCTTCGTCCTCCCTAAGGCTTAAGCGACCTTCTACCATTACTATGTTTTCTTCTACTAGATATTTTGATGAGTCATTATAGCAATTTTCGAATACTATTATTTCTACTGTGCCATATAAGTCTTCCACTGTTACAAATGCCATTATTGTGTTATTTTTTGTGTACTTTTTCTTTACGCTTGTAATTATTCCAGCGTATTTTACAAATTGACCATCTTTGTATTCGTTCTTTCTTGCGACATATTCACCTTCGTCTAAAACTGTGCTTTGTAAGTTTGCTAATTCTTTTAGTTTTATTGAGCTTACATTTGTCTGTTGTTCTATTTGTTTTCTTAGTTTTTCTAGTGGATGTCCGGAAATGTATATTCCAAGCATTTCTTTTTCCATAGAAAGTAAATCTCTTTCAGAAAATTCCTTTTGCTCGTTATATGAATATTTTAGTTCATCCATATTTTCTTCCGGTGCTGCTATATCGAACATTGTAACTTGTCCTGCATAACTCTTTTTTTGTGTTTCTTGGATTCCGTCCAATATACTTTCAAAAGATGCAAGCAAAGTTGCTCTTGTTTGTTCAAAACTATCAAATGCACCAGCTCTTATTAAACTTTCTATACACTTTTTGTTTACAGTTTCATTTTGAATTCTTTCACAGAAATCTGTAAAACTTTCGAATGGGCCATTTTCATCCCTTTCTTTTACGATTGCGTTTACTGCTCCAATTCCTACATTCTTTATACTTCCAAGTCCAAATCTTATTTTTCCATCATCAACTGTAAATTTAGTGTAGCTCTTGTTTATGTCTGGTTTTAGAATATCTATTTTTAGTCTTCTGCATTCGTCTATGTACATTGGTATTTTGTCTAGGTTTCCTAAGAAGCTGTTTAGTGTTGCTGCCATGAATTCTGCTGGGTAATATGCTTTTAGATATGCTGTTCTATATGATACTACCGCATAACAAGCTGCGTGGCTTTTGTTGAATGCATATTTGGCAAATTCTGCCATTTCGTCGAATATCCTGTTTGCTGATTCTTGGTCTATTCCATTTCTTATACATCCAGGTACAACTACATTTCCATTCTCGTCCACTTGACCATGGATGAATATTTCTCTTTCTTTTGCCATTACATCTAGCTTTTTCTTACCCATTGCACGTCTTACCAAGTCTGCTCTACCTAAAGAGTAACCTGCTAGGTCACGAACGATTTGCATAACTTGCTCTTGGTAAACCATACATCCATATGTTACCTTTAATATTGGTATTAATGATGGATGCGTATATTCTGCGTGCTCCGGATCTTTTTTGTTTTTAATATACCTTGGTATTTGGTCCATTGGTCCAGGTCTGTATAATGAAACTCCAGCTATTATGTCTTCCAAACAGTCTGGCTTTAGTTCCTTCATAAAGTTTGTCATACCTTGACTCTCAAACTGGAATATTCCAACAGATTCTCCGTTTTGCCACAATTTGTATACATTAGGGTCGTTCATGTCTTTATCGAATTCGACATCTATTCCCCTGTTTTCTTTAACCAAATTTATTGCATCCTGTATAACTGTAAGTGTTCTTAAACCTAAGAAGTCCATTTTTAAAAGGCCTAATTCTTCCAAAGTTGTCATTATATATTGTGTTGATATTTGCCCATCTCTTACATATAGAGGAACATAAGAAACTACTGGCTCTTTTGTTATAACTATTCCACAAGCATGTGTGGAAGCCTGTCTTGGCATTCCCTCTAGTGCCATTGCTATATCTAGCATTTTATGTATTTCATCATCTTGCTCGTATAAATCTCTTAGCTCCTTATTTTGCTCCATTGCTTTTTTTATTGTGATATGTAATTCGTTTGGTATCATTTTTGCTAATTTATCGCACTCTGCATAAGGCATATCTAGAGCTCTACCAACATCACGAATTACCATTCTTGCAGACATTGTCCCAAAAGTAATAATCTGAGAAACGTGGTCCTTGCCATATTTTCTTTCTACATAATCTATTACTTCGCCTCTTCTTTCGTAGTCAAAGTCTACATCAAAATCTGGCATGCTAATTCTTTCCGGATTTAAGAATCTTTCGAAAAGCAAATTATACTTCATTGGGTCTATATCCGTTATTCCAATTGCATACGCTAAAATAGAACCTGCACCAGAACCACGTCCTGGTCCAACAGATATTCCATTGGATTTTGCATAATTTATATAATCCCAGACTATTAAATAGTAATCCACATATCCCATTTGTGAAATAATCTTAAGCTCGTATGCTGCTCTGTCCAATATCTCTTGTGAAGGATTTTCTCCATATCTCTTTTTAATTCCTTCGTCACATAAATGTTTAAAATAATCATAATGAGTTGCATATTGTGGTGGCACATCATAATTAGGTAAGATTGTGTGTCCAAATTCGAATTCTACATTACATTTTTCTGCTATTTTAACAGTGTTTTCTATTGCATCTGGGAAATTTTTAAAATAGTCAGCCATCTCTTCTGGAGATTTAACATATAACTCGTCTGTGTCAAATCTCATTCTGTCTTCGTCAGTCATTCTTTTTCCAGTTTGTATACAAAGCAAAACTTCGTGATTGTATGCATCTTCTTTCTTTAGATAATGCGCATCATTTGTAGCTACAATCGGAATATTTAATCTTCTTGCTATTTGGATAAGCTTTTGGTTTACCATTACTTGTTCTTTAACACCATTATTTTGGATTTCCAAATAATAGTCATCGCCAAAGACACTCTGATGCCACTTTGCTACATTCTCAGCTTCCTCAATATTTCCATTTAATATCTCTTGGCTAACATTACCAGCCAAACAACCACTAAGGCAAATTAACCCTTCGTGGTACTTCTCTAAAAGCTCGCGGTCAATACGAGGCTTATAATAATATCCATCTATAAAGCCCAAAGAAACCAACTTACTTAAATTTTTATAGCCTTGGTTATCCTTAGCAAGCAAAATTAAGTGATAATACTTCTTATCCTGAGGCTCCTTGTCAAATCTCGTTCTAGAAGCCACATACACTTCGCACCCAATAATAGGTTTAATCCCCTCTTTTTTGCATGCTTTATAAAAGTCAATAACACCATACATAACTCCATGGTCTGTTATTGCCATTGCTTTCATACCAAGTTCTTTCGCCCTAACCGGCAAATCTTTAATTCTATTTGCTCCATCCAACAAACTAAATTCGCTGTGTATATGTAAATGTACAAAATCTGGCATTTTCCTCTCCTTTTGAACTTTAGGGACGGACCTTAAAAGTTCAAATTTTATGTTAATCCGCTGAACTTTTTAACTCCGTCCCCTAAGTTCATCTTAATTCTTCTTGTTATGTTATCATATTTTTAGCTTTTTAACAATTGTTTTTTTGTTTGATTTTGGTACTTAAACTATTTTAATTAATATTATATACTGGGAGGTTTTTAGTAACAAGTGACGCAACGGAATGGAGGTTTTTTATTATGGATTCTTCTTGTGAATTTGTTCTTTTTATTTCTATACTTGCTTGTACCATTGCAAAAGATAAATCACAAAGCGATATAGAAATTTTGGCTGTGTTTTTTACACAATTAGGTGATACTCTAGCAAGTATTTCTGTTTTTAATAACAATTGTGATACAAATAATTAATTTTTCTGAAAATTTTTTCGATATTTTTAAAAAAATTTTAAAAATTTTTCAGAAGACCCAAACGTGGAATTTAGCTATTTAACTATATTCTAAGACTTTTATTATTTTTAAATTTATGATATTTGAAAAAAAATAAAAAAATTTTTGGTTTTCGACATCTTTCGACAGACTTTTCATTTTCTATTTGTTATTATATATTTTGACACTAATGAAAAGGGAGATGATAGGAATGTATGTAGGTACAGTTACTATTTCAGTATTTAAAGATACTAATAATAATGTTAATTTTAAGATTAATATTGATAATGATGATGTGCTACCAGTTTCTTACGTTATAGAAGACACATTAAAACAGTATTAAATTTTAAGGCTAACTTTATGTTAGTCGCTTTTTTTGCTTCTTGACTTTTAGACTTTTTGAATGTATAATATATAAAGCAATTGTATAAAATAGTTAATAAATATCTTTTGATATTTTATATAAAGGCTCTGTTAATCCGTTTTAACGGCTACGATTTATTCGCGGTCTAGGATTAATGGAGCCTTATTTTTTATTTCTTTTTTTGCTTCCTTTCTTTGTTAATGTTTCGTCAAAATGTGAATATGAAGAAATAAAATTCCAATGTCTATAAGGATGTTTCCAATAATTTGATATATCTCCATTAATACCTGTAGTAATACCTACATTAAAATTGTTTCGTATTTCTCTTATATTTTTATTAATTACTTTATATAATTTTTCTTTAGCCCTTGTCCTTTTAGATCTTCTTCCAGTTTCTTCGTCTTTAATTTTATCAAAATCATTTAATTTAAAATTCATAGAACCTAATATTATATCCATACATTGCTGAATTACATGCTTCTTAGAATCAATTTCAACAACTTCCGTTATTTCTATATTATTTTGTTTAAATCCAATATTATTTCTAAATAAGCTTTTTTTGAAAATGTTTTTTTGCTCATTTGAACATGGTAAATCATCAAGATAAAAAGAAAAATTTACTTTCGTTTTATAAGGTGTAGGATTACTATATTTTATACCAAAAGCATCTTTTAAAAAATAATAATATAATATACTATATTCATTATCTGTTTGTTTTTTTGTTAATCCATCTGATACATAAGCATTCTGAGCAAACATTATTCTTACTTTTATTTTTTTCTCTTTAATAAATATAAAAAACAAATTTATAATTTCTATATATTTATTCAAATAATTTTCTGTAACTTTAGTCCACTTTATTTCTCCATTTAAATTTAATTCTCTTTTTTTATTATTTAAATCAGTTTCTATATCTTGTATGTCAGCTACTTTTATTAAAGCACCGCCATAAAAATTACTATAATACTTACCATTACTAACAGACTCATCTGCATAAATTCTATATGTTATTTCTTTCATTATTAACCCTCCTATGAATAAGGTTTTTACTTTAATTTTATCTTTTCTATTGACAAATTGGCTAACTGATAATATAATAATACCTGTTACAGCAAATGGCGAAGTAGCTCAGTTGGCTAGAGCATTCGGTTCATACCCGAAGGGTCATGTGTTCGAATCACATCTTCGCTACCAATTTATACTCCCTTTGAAAGGGAGCTTTTTTTTTATTAAATTTAATATTGAACTAATTTGGAACAAATGTGAAACAACTTCATCCGAAATTGTCTAATTTGTTTCACATTTTTTAATCAACAATTTTTTAGTTTATTGAATCTAATTTATAAAAAATAAAGATACAAAATGTTGCAAGAAAACAAAAAATTCGACACAAAAAAATGGTATTTTTCAATACCATTTTATCTTGCTCCTCTTGTTCTAGCGCTTCCTTCTTTTTCTGGAGCTCTATTTATTTCTTCTTGATTTTTTTGTTTTACTTTTTCTTCATGTGTTCTTACTGCTTTGCCTACATCTACTTTTCTTTTATAAGCATTTAGTCCTCCAAAATTTGCTGTTTTACCAGCTTCTACCTCTACAACATCATCACTATCAAAAGTAGTTCTTTCCATTTTTGAAACTTCAGCTTTTGTTTCTGGAGATTCTACTTCGTTCTCTATATCATCTGCTTCTGTGCTAGATAAAGTTTTAAAAAAGTCTGCTACACTTCCAAAAACAGATTCTTTTATTATTCCAAATATATTTCTTTTTTCTGATTCTATTGCTCTACTTTTCATATTTATATCTTAGACGTATCTAAGATTTTCACCTCTCTTTAATATTATTTCATAACTATTTACTATTTTAGCACAAAAACGCCTTAAAGTCAATACTTTTAAGGCGTTTACATAATTTTAAATGCTATTTTATATATAACTTAATATTTTTCACTAATACTTACAATTTTAAATAATATTAGCTCATATAATCTTTTAATTTTTTACTTCTACTTGGATGTCTTAGTTTTCTTAGAGCTTTTGCTTCTATCTGTCTAATTCTTTCACGAGTTACTTTAAACTCTTTTCCAACTTCCTCCAAAGTACGAGCCTTTCCATCTTCCAAACCAAATCTTAGTTTTAAAACCTTTGCTTCTCTTGGTGTTAAAGTGCTCATAACCTCTTCAAGTTGTTCTTTTAATAATGTATATGCTGCAGAATCTTGTGGTTCTGGTGAATCTTCATCTTTTATAAAGTCTCCTAAATGGCTGTCATCTTCTTCGCCAATAGGTGTTTCCAAAGAAACTGGGTCTTGTGCAATTTTTTGGATTTCCATAACCTTTTCAACTGGCATTTCCATTTCTTGTGCAATTTCTTCTTGCGTTGGCTCTCTACCTAATTGTTGTAACAAATGTCTAGAAGTACGAATTAATTTATTAATTGTTTCTACCATATGAACTGGAATTCTTATAGTTCTAGCTTGGTCAGCTATTGCTCTTGTAATAGCTTGTCTTATCCACCAAGTTGCATAAGTACTAAATTTAAATCCTTTAGTATAATCGAACTTCTCAACAGCTTTTATAAGTCCCATATTTCCTTCTTGGATTAGATCTAAGAATAGCATTCCTCTTCCAACATATTTTTTAGCAATACTTACAACTAATCTTAAGTTTGATTCTGCTAGTTTTTGTTTAGCTTCCTCGTCACCTTCTAGTACTTTCTTTGCTAAATCTAACTCTTCTTCGTAAGTCAAAAGTGGAATTTTTCCTATTTCTCTTAAATACATTCTAACTGGGTCATCTATATTACTACTTTCGTATCCAGCAACATCTATTTCGTCTAATTGTAAATCCTCTACTTCTTGTAAATCCTCTTCATCTGGACCTTCTTCGTCGTCATCTTTGCCAATATCAACGCCCATTTTTTCTAGAGCATCAAATACTCTGTCCATTTGCTCTGCTGATAAATCGTCTAATTCTGCTGCCAAATCACCATAAGTAATTTTCTTGTTTTTCTTAGCAAATTCTAAAATTCTTTTTACTTTTTTCTCTGTTTCTGCTTTTTCTATTTCTTGAGCATCTTTATTATCTATTTGCTCTTCATTTTCTTCTGCTGTCTCTTCTGGCTTAGCTGCTTTTTTTGTTTTCTTCTCAGTTTTTCCTTCTTTTACTGCTTTTTCAGTCTTTGATGATTTATCTGTTTTTGATGTTTTTTCAACTTTTTCTTTCTTTTCAGTTTTTTCTTCTTGTAATGTTTTCTTTGATTTTTCTTCTTGTTCTTCTATTTTTTTCATTATAACCTCCTAGCTATTTTGCGAGTTTAATAATTATATCATTCAACTCTCTTTCAAGCATTAATTTACTTTCATTATCAAGTTCAGAATCTTCTAAAGATTTTAATATTTCATCTCTTTTTTCTTTCAAGTTTTCTCTTTCATATGTATTTAAAATATCATCAATTCCTTTGTTTATATCTGTAATGCCATAATCTTTAGCCATAATTTCTGTTATATGATTAACAATTTCTTCGTCATCAAACAAATTTAAAACATCATAGATTTCTGTAGCTCCTTTTTCGTATTCAGCATAAATCTTTTCCATAATTTTTCTATTTATTTCAGATTTAAAATCTTCTGGCTTTATTTTATTCTTTATTTTGGAATACACTTTTGCATTTGACATAAGTAGCATAGCAATAATTGTATTTTCCCTATTTAATCTTGCCTCACTAATTTTAGTATCTTCTTTTTTTGGTCTGTTATACTGAATATTTCTTTTTTCTAATATTTTTGAGCTAACATTTTTTGGATATAATATTTTTTTAATTTCTGAATATAATGCCTCTTTTGAAATGTCATAATCTTTAGAAATTTTTTCTATATATATCTCTTGCTCCATACTGTTTTCTACTCTTGATAGTATTTTTGCAACTTCATTTAAAAATTTAATTTTATCTGCTGTATTATCAAGATTTAATGTTCGCTTCAAGACTTTAACTTTAAACTCTACTAAAGATATTGCATTATCTATGCATTTCTTAAGTCTTTCTGGTCCATATTTAGTTACATACTCATCCGGATCTTTTGCTCCAGAGATTTGTAGAACCCTAACATCACAACCTAAATTTTTTAAGATGTCTAATCCTCTCATAATAGCTTCTTGTCCAGCACCATCCGCATCATAACCTAATATAACTTGCTCCGAACTTCTTCTTAAGAGCCTTCCTTGTGCTTCTGTCATCGCTGTACCTAAAGATGCTACCACATTGGTTATTCCTCTTTGATGTAAAGATATTGTATCCATATATCCTTCAACTATTAGTATTTTTTTAGTATCACCTTTTTTAGCATTGTACAAGCCGAAAAGATGTCTACCTTTGCTATATACTAAATTTTCTGGCGAATTAATATATTTTGGTTTTGAGTCGTCTAAAACTCTTCCTCCAAAGGCAATAAATCTTCCCCTTACATCTTGTATTGGGAACATTAACCTGTGCCTAAATCTATCTATGTATTGACCTCTTTCATTTCTGTTTACTAAATCTGACGCTAAAATCGCCTCATCTGAAAATCCTTTGCTTTTTAGAAAATTATATAATTCATTAAAATTACCAGAATATCCAATTAAGAATTCTTTTAATGTAGCATTATTTAATTTTCTCTTTTTTACGTATTGTTGTGCGATTTTAGATGTAGGCTTGTACAAATTCTCGTGATAAAAATAAGCTGCTTCTTTATTTATCTTATATATTTTATCTTTTAGTTCTTGAGTTTTATTATCACCTATACTCTCTAGTTTTGGTAATGTTATATTTGCTCTTTCTGCAAGTAATTCTAGGCTTTCTCTAAAGTTTACTCCTTCTATTTTGCTTATAAAATGAATTACATTGCCTCCAACTCCACAACCAAAACAATGAAATATTTGTTTATCTGGTGAAACTGCAAAAGAAGGCGACTTTTCGTTATGAAATGGACATAAACCAAAATAGTTTCGTCCACTTCTTTTTAACGGTACATATTGTGATACAACGTCTACAATATCATTATTGTTTTTTATTTCATCAATTAGTTCATCACTATATCGTAACATTTTCCTACCTTTCTTTTACAAGGAATTCTGCATTATGCCATTTTCCTTATTTTGTAAATATTTTTGGCATTTTTTAGCATAGTATCGCAAAATTCTCCTATAAATACATATTCGACAACTTTACAATAAATCCTTCTTTTATGTCTACAAAACTACTAAAATATAATTGGTGTGTTTACATATTTAATTTAAATACACCAATTACATTTTATCTTTTAATAATATAAAGAAAAGAAAGAAATTTGACTTTCTTTCTTTTTAGTATTTAATCATTAGATGCTTTTTTATTTACTTCATCTGAATTAAATGGTATGAATTTGCTAACTATATCACTGCTTATATCTGATGCAGTAACATTTGAATCTACTCTATATTCTTCATAAGATGTTGAAATTTTGCTATCTACCATTTTTTCTATTTCATCTTGTGTAGAATGTTCTGTAAGTACAAGTTCGCTTACTAGAATTTGTTTAGCATTGTTTAACATCTTCTTTTCACCTGTAGATAATCCTTTTTCTTTTTGCTTAAAACTTAAATTTCTAACAACATCGGCTATTTTGTATATATCACCACTTTTCATTTTTTCCATGTTGTCTCTATAACGTTTATTCCAATTCATAGACATTTCTGTTTCATCTGACTCTAATACTCTGAATACTTTTTCGGCACTATCTTTATCTATAATGCTTCTTACCCCAATCTCTTCTGCTTTTGCTGTTGGTACCATTACCTTTACTTCTCCTGGCATCTTTAGTATATAGTATGCTTGTTTTGTCCCTAAAATGTCCTTCTCTTCTATTGCATCTATTACTCCTGCCCCGTGCATAGGGTAAACAACTTTATCGCCTACATTAAACATGCAAGTCACTCCTTTCAATGTCTATTAAAAAACTATCAACAACCTAATTATACCACAAAAATTACCAAAAGTCAAAACTTTTGGTAATTGTATTTGCAACTTAAAATCCTTGAATCCGTTAGCATTGCTGAGTTTTAAGCTTTTATTATTTTTTATCTGTAGAACCAAATCCTCCAACTCTTGTACCTTCTGCTGCATCATCATCTGTTGTTAAGAATTTTTGGAATATAACTTGTCCTATTACATCTCCTTTTTTTACTTCTAAGTCATGGTCTAAGAAATTAAAATATTGAAAATAAAAATGTCCATCGTTTGATTCGTTTCCATAGTAATCTGCATCAACTACACCAATACTATTTGCCATAACAAATCCTTTTTTTGGTCCACTGCTTCTATTTACTAACATAAACCATTCATCATCTTGGCAATATGCTTTTAATCCTGTTGGTATTAATGTTGGTTTTATTCCCGGTTTGTATGCTGGTATAACAACATCTTCTGCAGCTTCTACATCATATGCTGCTGCATTTTTTGTTTTTCTAACTGGTATGTGAATATCTTTATCTTCCCAACCTTTTGCTATTTCGAATCCTCTTGTTCTTTTTTGCATCATAATCTCTCCTTTTTTAGTTTGGTTAATGTACTTATGCCTGTGCGATTGCACATTTGGCGAAGCTACTTACCTTATTTTATATTATAATTTGTATTTGTCAATACTCATAATTTCTGCATATTATATATTAATAGATTATGTTTACTGGTGGTGATTTTATATGAATTTTTGCGCTTTATCAGACTTACCAATAGGTATGACTGCCAAAATTCTAAATATAAATTGTGATAAAAATATACAAAGACGTTTGTTTGATTTGGGAATTATAGAAGACTCCAATATTACTCCTGTTTTTAGAAGTCCTTTTAAAGACCCTACCGCATATTTAATTAGAGGAACAATAATCGCTCTTAGGAGTGATGATACTAATAAAATTACTGTTGGAACAGATAAAGTTTTGCATTGTTAATTTAAGTAACCCGAAGTTTGTTCTTTTCATATTATTTAATACAGAGGTGATTTTATGCTTTCTTATAAAGTTGCTCTTGTTGGTAACCCTAATGTTGGCAAATCTACGATTTTTAATAGTTTAACTGGAATGAAACAACATACTGGAAATTGGACGGGGAAAACAGTTAGTAACTGCCAAGGGTATTATAAGTTTAATAATACTCATTTTGCACTTGTAGATATTCCTGGTACATATTCACTTATGTCTAATTCTGAAGAAGAAGAAATTGCTAGAAATTACATATGTTTTAATAAATTAGATGCTGTTGTAATAGTTGTTGATGCAACCGCTTTAGAAAGAAATTTGAATCTTGTTTTTCAAGTAATGGAAATTACTTCTAATATTGTGGTGTGCGTAAATTTATTGGATGAAGCTAAGAAAAAAGGAATAACTATAGATTTTAAAAAATTATCAAATTTATTAGGAGTCCCTGTAGTGGGCGCTATTGGAAAGAAAAAGAAAACTTTAAATAACTTGAAAAATGTAATACTTAAGGTTTGTTCTCGTAAAATAGAACCTTCTCCTAAATTAATAAAATACTTACCAATTATAGAAGATGCAATATCACTTATTTCATCAGAAATAAGCGCGCCATATCCAATTTCTAGATGGATTGCTCTAAAACTTATTTGTAATAATGAAAAACTAATTTCATCCATCTCTCATAATTTTAAACTAATTTTAGATACTCCTAATATAAATGCCAAATTAGATGAAATATCGTGCTTACTTTCTAGAAATGATGTAAAGCAAGACAACATAGAAAATTTATTGCTCTCTAGTATTCTAAAGCAATGTGAATATGTTACTAAAAAAGTATGTACATATAAAGATGTTAATTATACTAAAAACACTATAAAAATTGATAAAATACTAACCTCTAAAAAATTCGGAATACCAATAATGCTTCTATTTTTATGCTTGCTGTTTTGGATAACAATTGTTGGTGCTAATTATCCTTCACAACTATTGTCTGAATTTTTTGGATTTTTAAAAGAAAAAATTTTAATCTTCTTTGAATATGTACATTCTCCAGAGTGGCTTACAGGACTTCTTGTAAATGGAATATATCAAACTGTTACTTGGATTGTTTCTGTTATGCTTCCGCCTATGGCTATATTCTTCCCACTGTTTACCATTTTGGAAGATTTAGGATTTTTGCCACGAATTGCATTTAATTTGGATAGATGCTTTAAATGTGCTTGTACTTCTGGCAAACAGGCACTTACCATGTGCATGGGAGTGACAATGTGGTAAATCTACCATTTCTTTTTACAATTAAACAACTCTAGCAAATATCCCGTCAAACAATATGGTGCTAAAATAAATGCATATACTAAAACATAAACAATAAATGCCCATATGCTTCTTCTTTCTAATTTACAATCAATTTCTTTTAACATATTGTTTCTTCTAATTTCAATTATTAAACAAAGAAGTAATCCAAATGGAATTACAAGTAAAGATATCCAGCCTATTAATAGCGGTTTACCCAAAAGCAGTAATATTAGACCAAGTGGAATAAATATAAGAACTGCCAAATCTATAAAAGGGAAAAATATATTTAAAAACATTAAGAATTTAGATTTAAACTTCATTTTCTTAGAAGTAAATACTTTTACTTTTTTGAATGCTTCTATCATTCCTCTTGCCCATCTTCTTCTTTGTTTACCTAGTGCTCTAAATTTTTCTGGTACTTCTGTGTATGCAATTGCATTTTTAGCAAAATTTGTTTCATATCCCTTACTTAATAACTGCCAAGTTAAAACTATATCTTCTCCTACACAACTTTCCCATCCGCCTATTTCTTTTAGATTCCTAGTTTTGTAAGCACTAAAGGCACCTTGTGCAACCAATGTTGAATTATAATTACCTTGAATATATTTAACTCCAAATATTCCTAATGTGTAATCCCATTCTTGCAATTTAGTAATAAAGCTTTTCTTTGCATTTTTTACAAATAAACATCCAGCTGTAGCTGCGGTTTTTTCATTTGAATTTCTTAATTTATTCATAATATTTCGTATTGCGAGCTCATGCAAAACAGTATCACTATCTATTGTAATGGTATATTCTGTTTTTACTTTTTGCAACCCTCTATTAAGCGCTTTTGCTTTTCCCTCATGCTTTGTTTCAATAAGAGTTATATTTTCGTCTAAATCCATTGATTTTAGTAGTTCTAAAGTTCCATCTGTAGAGCCATCATCTATAACATTTACGAAAATTTTCCCACAATATTTTTGTTTTTTAATTGATTCTAGAGTTTCTATTATTGATTCTTTTGCATTATATACTGGTATTAAAACCGTGACATCCTCTTCTTTCTTAACACATGGCTTCTTTTCCTTCTTATTAAATAACAGACTGATTATATTAAACACATAATTGAATCCAGGAATTATAGCTACAAATGTTACCAGATAAATTGCTAAGAAATATCCAAAATAGCAAGCTATATCATTAATCCAATTAACATTTATACATATTGAAAAGATAAGAGCTAATAATGCAAACATTATTGATACTAAAAACATTATTATCACCTCAATCTATCTTATGAAACTTGTCTAAAAATGGTGATAAATGTGGAGCTTTTATGCCTCCAATCAAATTTTAGAACCTTATGCCAAATCTTCATTTAAAAATGGTGATAAGTATCAAATAATGTCTAAAATGAATATGATAAATTGAGGTGTGTTAAATTGAATAAAAAAAGAATAATTATTTTGGTATGTTGCGTCCTTATTGCCGTGGTTTTAGCTTGTTTTTTTACTCATTCTAAGCATAACAAAAGAGCTGACGTAAAAATTCCAGTATTGCTTTATCATAATTTTGTAGAGGCTGTTCCTGAAGCTGATCCTGATAATTTTAATTATATTAATACTCCAGAGGGGTTCGAAGAAAACGTTAAAACATTTTTAGAAAATGGGTACACAATAATATCTATGAAAGATTTAAATGATGCCTATAATGGCAAAAAGAAACTTCCAAGTAAACCAATAATTATAACTTTGGATGATGGATATTATAGCAATTACCAATACGTCTACCCTATTTTAAAGAAATACAATGTAAAGGCCTCCATCTTTATAATAACTGATAAAATTGGTAAAGAAATTGATGGTATAAAATATTTAAGCTGGGATAATTGCCTAGAAATGCAGAAAAGCGGACTCGTAGAAATATTTAGCCATAGCACAAAACATGTCTTTTATGACAAACTTCCTGTTAGAGAACTTCGTGATGATGTAAAAGAATCATATAAACAAATAGAAAAGCATTTAGGAAAGCAAAAACTAAAGGTATTTGCATATCCCTATGGTGCATACACTAAAGACACTGTTAGGACTTTAAAGAATAACGGTATAGACTTCCAAGTATACGATTTAGGAGTAAATAATTTTAAAACATTAGACAAAAATTTTATTAAGAGAATAAATATTCCTTGTGAAATGACTGGCAAAGAAATTATAGACGAAATTAATTCATGAACACAAGGGACGGACCTTAAAAGTTCATAGTCGAAAGTAGAAAAGTTTTACGGGCTTTTCTACTTTTTTACTCCTTGTCAAACATTTTACCAATTTTCCCAATATATTCTTGTTGAAACCCTTGGTACAAGCATGTTAGAATTAAGCTATGGTCGAAATCTTTGATTTCGTGTCCATAGCTATATGTAAGCGAAGTCTACTAAGTTATCTTATTGTAAAGGGGTTTGATATAAAAATGAAAAAGAAAATTTCACTTTTAATCACTATAACTCTGATTTTACAATTAGTATTAAACGTATTTAGCAACATATCTTATGCCACATCAACAAACAAAACAAAAAATGGAAAAAGAAATTCAGAGAGCTATTGGAGTAAAACTAATGCTCCCGTTTTTTATGGAAGTACAAAAATAACTATAAAACAAGGTCTTATCGCTGAATTTGATGCTCTGGATTCTAGGTTTAGAGTGTTTGCAATGGACTTTGAAGATGGCGATTTAACTCCTGAAATTAAATATTCTGGAGAAGTTAATGTAAACGAAGTAAATACTTATGAAATAACATATACAGTAACTGATTCTCATAAAAATACATCTTCTTTAGTAGTTCCAGTAATTGTAACAGATGAGCCAGATGCAAAAATTACAGTGGAAAGAACTTTATATACAACACCATCTGTTTGGAATATGGACTTGGCAGAATTTTATAGATGTAACTATGGAGACCGCCAACTTTTTGGAGTATTTCTTGGCGCTAACCAAAGCATAAAAGCACGTATATTATCATCAGAAGTAAATCTGAGAGTAGACTTTATGAACAATGACTCTAATACCGAAAGCTCTACTACTATTCCACAATCAGGCGATTGGGTTACTATTCAAAACATTAAAGATAATTTTGGGTATGACTCTGTTCCATTAATAAGAACTCCAGTTTTATCTAGAGCTAATACAGAAATCAATAAAACATACAAAATAGAATTAGAATATGACGAAACAATCCCAAGTTTGAACTACTATCATTATTTAGATAATGAGGAAAATTACAGACAAGAGTGGATTAAGAGCCAAAATAGCTATTCTGTAATAGAAAGTGAAACTCTTTTATTGGTAGTTCCTCTAACAGATATAAGTTATATGACAAACTACTATGCAAATGGCTTTGCATCTCTTGATAAATTTTTAGAATACTATCAAAAAGTTATAGAGAAAATGGATGAGTATATTGGTTTGGACTTTAATCCTGTAAAAATTACAGACCAAAATGTTAGAACAAAATATGTTATAAAAGCTAATGCTAATGGGGTTGGTGCTGCATATTATGCTGGCGACCATGTTGGTGTTAATAATGCAAGCATGCGCTCATTCTTCGAAATGAACTGGGGTGGCTTGCACGAATTAGCGCATGGATACCAAGGTTCACTTGGAAAAGGAGAAATGCAATTAGGCGAAGTTTCTAATAATATTTTAGGATATTATATTCAAACAGATAAAAGCATATATGATAAACCTGGTAACTGGCTTGGAGAACTTCCGGTAATTGAAGAAAGCAGAAACGCCGAAAGACTTTCTGGTAAAAACTTTTTAGAAATAGACGAACCTGCAAGATTATATGTAATAATCAATTTATTTGATAGTTTTGAAGGTCCAACAACTTATGCAAAAATGTTTTCATGGTATCGTGAACAATTAAATAATGGTAGAACAATGACCAATCAAGATGCCTATGTAGAAGCCATTGCGGATATTCATAATGTAAATATTCTTCCTTATATGGATGCGTGGGGACTGAATATTTCAGATGAAGTAAAATCTAAAGTTTATGAATCAAATTATCCTTTAATAAACATTTTAGGTGATATGGCAAATTCAAATGATTTAAGCCAAATAATGAGTGGCGAAGGAATTGATAGAAAATATTCTTTGGTATCAAATGATGTGCTTAAAAAATATGGCATAAATTCAAATGCTACAGTAGATATTGAAATTGATGATATATCAGAATTACAAGGAAAAATTGCTCTTTTAAAGAATGGCAAAGATATAATAAACTCATATGCAATTGATGATTTTACTTTAGAATTGTCAGATGTCCCTATTGGAACATATTACTTGCAAATGCCTATTTTATATGGATACTCACAAAAACATTTATATATCCAAGTAAAACAGGATGCAAATAACACATACACTTATACCTACGAGAACCTTGAAGAAACACCATATGATAATTATTTAAAAATACGATTATTAGGATATAACTTTGACACCATCGCTTATCAATTAGTATTTAAAGACAATTACACAAAAGCTCAAGTTTCTTATCCTAACCAATCTATGATGAGTGGCAATGAATTTGTTAAAATATACAATTCTGAAGGAAGTCTTGTTGAACAATATAATACAGTTGGTGGCTATTTTGATTTCGACAGAGGCACTCACGAGATTGACTTAAAACCTGGATATAAAATAGAAATTACATATCCTGATAAATATTCAACTAAAGTTGTGGCTTACACCACTTTATTAAATAACGTGGTGCCAGAATACGGAGCAATTGGCTCTACTACAACATATACAGTAATTGATAACGGACTGCTACGTGAGGATATGAATGAAGAAGATGCTGATGAATTAGCTTATAATAATTTAAAGGATTATTTAGTGAGCATTATCGAAGATTATGCATCACGCGTAACAGAAAAGGAACTAAGTAATAAGAATATCAATTTTGCTGAAAAAACTGTTATTATAAATGCATACGAGCAATTAAGAGATGAAGATAAAATTCCTTACACAGATTTAATTAACAAAATTAGGCGTGGAGGCGTTCCAAAAATCACTGTTATAGCTAGCAATTTAGAATATGAAGTTGGAACAAATGTAAATTTATACAGTTTGATTAAAGCAACCGACAACGAAGATGGCAATATCGAGATTAATAAAAATAGTACAACTATAAATACTAAATTTGATAATCAAAAGCCTGATACTTACGATGTAACATACAAGGTAAAGGATTCTGACAATAATGTTAGCAGCAAAACACTGCAAATTAAAATAATTGCGGATCCAGATGACGAAGATGATAACGAAATTACTCCACCGGTTACACCTCCTGTTCCAGATGAAGGTGAAGATGGCGATGATGGCATTCCTCCGGTTACACCTCCTGGAAATGGAGGTAATCCAGATACTGACCTACCTCCAGATAAAGAGGAAGATGATGATACAAATTTACCACCTGAGGTAGATGATGGAGAGGATGATTCAGATGTAGAGTTGCCTCCTGGTTCAGATGATGGCGAGGATGAGGACGAAGTTCCACCTCCTGACCCAGAAGAAGACGGAGATGAGGACGAAGTTTTACCTCCTACCCCAGAAGAAGATGGAGATGAAGATGTAGTTCTACCTCCTAGTGGAGATGATATTGTCCCTCCTACTGGTAATGGTGTAGCACCTCCTACAAAAGACGAGATACTAGAAGGTTCTTCTAGTAATAGTACAAATGATAATTCTTCTAAGAACAATAATGCAAATTCTGATAGTATTGCAGTCCCTGTAATAGAAGAAGAACCAGTATTTGCAACTGCACCAACAGAAACTGACGAAGAAGATTTTATAAACACTTCTGAATTAAATGAAATTATTGTTCCAGAGTTAGAAGAAACAAATGAAGAAGAAATAATTGAAAATTCTGAAAACAATAATTTATCAAAAAATAATACAGAAATTAAAATTGTTGTTGGAGTTTTAGTAGTTACAGTTATATGTTTTATATCAATTGTATTATTGCATAAGAAAAAATAATTAATAGGGATTTGAGGTTCTGCCTTAAATCCCTATTTTTAACTTTGATCTAGTTCCGCTCATCGGACAAATTTTATAATTTCGATAATAGCCTTTATTTTAAAATAATTTCAAACTCATATTTTTGTTGTTTATTTTCTTTTACAATAATCTTCTCGATCAACTCTTCTATGTATTCATCCACATTATCCAAAGAAATATTCAATTCTTTAAGTATATTCTTCTTTAATATGTTTAGATATTCTTCCTCACTCCCTTTTGATTTTTCTAATTTTTTCTTGGTTTCTTTTTTTATTGTTTCTTCCAATTCTGCAATTTTACTTGTCAGTTCCTCATTTTTTCTTTCTAGCTCTTCTTTACTAAGCACACCATCTAAGGCTAAGTCTAAAAGTTTATCTTTCTTTTTTATAAGTTTATTTAGCTCTTCTTCTAATTTTTGCTCCATCCCCTCTGCTCGTTCCATAGTCTGTCTATAAAAGGTTAATAATTCATTACAAATTTCTTCTTTATCCACTTGGTATTGATTTAATTTGTTAATTGCTACATCGTATATTTCTTGCTCCTCAATATATGCTGGATAACAAGTCTTCCTTCCTGTTTTATGAAATTCACTACAATACCAATATACAACATCTTGATGAGATTTATAATGTCTAATTTTTCTTATATAGCTGCATTTATGCTTGTTGCAATAAATTTTACCGGACAAAGGATATCTTGTCTGATATTTTTTATTTGACCCCATCAATTTGCTCCTATGTAATAGCTTAGAATTAGCTTTTTCCCATAATTCTTCCGACACAATTGGTGGAACTTTAACATTATCTTTATATGTTATCCACTCCTTTTGCGCATAAAAGTTTCGCCTTTTTGTACGATAATCTATAACTGTAGATAATCCACCGGTATAATATCCTTTATACTTAGGATTTTGAATAATTCTCTTTAGCGTATTTTGATGGAATGGTTTATTATTGTGATTATAAAATCCTTGACTTGCAAGTTTTGTAGATAATTTCTTAAGTCCTATCTTGCTGTTATTGGCATATGTATAAAAAATCATTTTTACTAAAGGCGCCTCTTCTTCATCTATTACAAGTCTTCCCTTATCCTTTTTATAACCCCAAATGTTGTCCGTTCCCAAAACTGTTCCTTTTTCGATAGCACGCTTAAACCCAAACTTCGTTCTTTCAGATATCTTTCGAACCTCATCCTGCGCCATACTAGACATTATTGTAAGTCTTAGCTCACCGTCATTTGAAGCAGTTATAATATTATCTGATAAGAAATAAACACATACATCATATTCAAGGAGCTTTCTTGTATAAACCAAACTGTCAATTGTATCACGTGAAAACCTTGAAACTTCTTTAGATATGATTAAATCAAACTTTTTTTGTTTTGCGTCATCTACCATTTTCATAAAATTCTCTCTTTTTAATGACGTCGTTCCACTTATTCCTTCGTCAATATAGCCATTAACGAATGTCCAATTTGCATTTTTTCTTATATAATTTTCAAAAAACGATACTTGGTTTTCTAGTGAATTAATTTGCTCTTCTTTTTCAGTTGAAACTCTAGCATAATACGCAACTCTTAATGGTAAATCGAAGATAGTTTTGCCATAGGAAAACTCTTGCTTCATTTCGAACAAAGTCAAACTAATCACTTCCTGTTCCCTATTAGTTTATATTCTTGAATAGAAAAAATAATTTTTTATTTTCCTAATAATTTATTTTGTTGATTTTCTTTATTCTTTGAAAATATTAATTTATCTAGTTTTCTAGCTGTTCCCTCGTAAATGTCTTTTTCTATTATGTTTTTCTTATATAGTAATTTGTTTATAACAACTTCTATTTTTAACTTCATCTTTTCGTCCATAAAAATAACCTCTTTAAATTTATATTAAAGAGGGATGTGTTATATTACTTTACTTTTTATTTTTTAAAAATATTGTAAAAAAATGTCATTTAATATATAATGCATATATATTAAAAATAAAAAGGGGGGTATAAAAAATGGGAATAGCTTCATTAATTTTAGGGATAATCTCTATAATTTTAGCTTTTGTTCCTTTCATATGGATTCTTTCAATCATTACTGCTATAGTAGGTTTAATCTTAGGAATAATATCATTAGTTAAAAAAACAGAAAAAGGGAAAAGTACTGCTGGTATTATACTAAGTGTGATAACAATAATATTAGTAATAATGACTTTACAAAATATCTCTAACACTTTTAATAGTACAAGTTCTACTACATCTACTAATATTGAAACAGGAAAACAAGAAACTACAAGTAATGATGAATTACAGAAAAATGTTACAGTTGAAGCTTTAGGAATGACAAAAGATGGTAGCTTTGCTTTTAAAATAAAGAATAACAATAGTCAAGCTGTTTATATTGATACTGTCAACACAATATTTAAAGACGCTGACGGAAACTTTATGGAAAAAGCACAAAGCTATGCTCAATATTTTGGAATTCCTGCAAATTCAGAAATTGTAAATTATGCTTGGGGATATGATAAAGATTTTTCACAATATCCTAATTATGAATTTGAAGTCGAATTATCTGGTGACTGGATGTCTGAAAATACCGTAGTAGATAATTTCGAAATAACTGGAAATAATACTGGAAAACAAATTTCTGTACAAGTAAATAACAATAATGATGTATCTTTAGAAAGCGTAAACGTTTTAGTAGCATATTATCAAAATGGTACTATTGTTGGATGTGAAAATGGTTATACAAACTCAACAACAGCAGCAAACGGAACAGCATACATAAACGTTGACTATCCAAAAGATTCAAAATATAAAGAAGTACAATTCGATGATTATAAAGTTTATTTAATTGAAGCAAGCAAAAGTTATTAATACATAATAATTATTAAACAGCCAAAGTAAAAAGATATTTTACTTTGGCTGTTATTTTTTTAGCAATTTAGATTATTATTTATCCATTCATGCAATTCTTCGTCACTATTATTTACATCAAATTTAATAAGAAGTGTGTTTTATCGTACTTTAAATAATTGTTAAATTAAATTTTAAAAATTTAACTATTTGCTTGATTTTTACTCTTAAATTCTATATAATCTTTTACTAAGATGAGCATAGCAGAATGTGGTGTATCGCATATCCTACAATAGAGAGGAGGCGATACTTATGTTATTAGAACAAGTTTACTTATTTTTTATATACATATTATTTTTTGAACTTGCAATAGTAACAGTTGTCGCTATTGCCTTATTTGTGGCTTTAATAGTTGCACTTAAGAAAATGGACAACAAAAAACACATCTCTGCAGGCCATTAGAGATGCGTTTTAAATTTTTATCTTTAAATAATGGACACCACATTTTGTGGTTGCTCATCTTCTATAATTATTATAGTAGATAAGATTACAAAAGTCAATGTTTTTTATATATTATCATTTATCCATTCATATAATTCTTCAGCACTATTATTCACATCAAATTTAATAAATGGTATATTTAGTTTAGAAGCTATTTCTTTAGCGTACTTAATTTCTTCTTCTTGGAAATTATTAAGTAAATTATAATTATACTTTATTTGATCTCTTGAAAGTAAAGATTTTTCAATATCTTTTGCATCTCTGTATAAAACTATAATCATTGATAACTCTAATTTTTCAAATACAAATTCAGGTATTCTTTCGACTTTTCCACTATCATCTAATAGGCAAAAATGTCCATCTAATATAATTTTATCTTCTTTTACAAATTCTTCTACACCAAGAATTAGAGCTTCTTGCGTCTTATTAATATTATGTACTCTCTTATCATTTTCCCTTAATAATTTATCATTTATCTTTCTTATTAGGTCACTACAAGTATATCTTGCAATGCCATACTTATTGCTTAATTTATCGCAAATTGTACTTTTTCCTACTCCATGAATTCCGCTTATAAAAATTGTTTCTCTATTCATTTTTTCCTCCTTTTCCGTCGCATCTATTATACATTAATTATTATAAAACTACAACATTGTCACTCCCATGTGCATGGGATTTGGCTGTAATGCTGCAGCTGTTGTAGGAACTAGAATTATAAATTCTCCGAGAGAAAAACTAATAGCAATCCTAACAAACTGCTTTGTGCCTTGTAATGGAAGATTTCCGTTTCTAATCACAGTTGCAACAATATTCATTTCTGGCTCTGTTGCTGGAATTTTCTCCGGATTAGTTGCTGCTTTAGTTGTTATGCTAGTAGTTTTGCTTGGCATTCTACTTACATTATTAATATCAAAAATATTATCAAAAACAATATTAAAAGGTCTTCCATCATCGTTCACTTTGGAATTACCTCCATACAGGACACCGCAAATTGGCAAAATCTTAGTACGTTCATTGTTAGATAGAACACTATTTGTTCTAGGCAAAGCAATTTCTATAGCAGCACCTGCAGGTATAGTAATTTGGCTATTTTCTAATATTTGCATAGGCAGTTCATCAATTTTAGATATTATAGCTAATTTCTTAAATCCTTTCGCTAGATTGATAGGATTGGACGGATATATTTTAACTGGATTTATTTTGGGAATTCCTGCAAATGAAATTGTTCTACCTATAATTTTGATGGGATATTTAAAAAACAAAGCATTAATAGATATAGAAAATGTAAATGTAATTGGAAATATTTTAATCTCTAATGGCTGGACCTTACTTACCGCAATTAATGTAATGATATTTACATTGCTTCATTTTCCATGTGGCACTACTTTGCTTACAATAAAAAAAGAAACAAAAAGTCTTAAATGGACTATAGTTTCTTTCCTACTTCCTACTATGTGTGGAATCATTATATGTTTTATTACAACTCAAATTTATAATTTAGTTAACTTAATATTTGAACTTTAGGGACGGAGGTAAAAAGTTCATTTGTTAACGTAAAATTTTTATATGCATAGCTAAGGTTAGTCCCAAAAGTTTACAGGAGAAGAGATATCTGCATTTGTAGCATATCTCTTCTCCTGTGTTACAACCAATACGTATCCAAGCCTCCTCAACCGTGGTTCTAGAGTTTCTTTATGAAAATCCCTGTATCTACAAAGCCCATCTTGAGCCAGAACATAATAGAACCTGCGAAATTACTATATAGTTTTATCTCTCGAAAGCCCCTATGTCTAGCTTCTTGCTCTATCTCTTCGTAGAATTTGGTTCCATATTCACGAAATTGGCAGTTTCTGTCTACAACGAACTCGTTAAGAGCAAGCGTCTTGCCTTTTTCCTCAACTTCAGCCATAGCAACAACTTGCTGGTCTTCGTTCTCATAGACAATGCGATACGTTTTAAATTGCCTGCTAAAGCTCCGATTCATCTCGAAAGCTCTACAGTACTGCTCAAATGTAGGCATTGGCTCGAAAAGATATGATTCCTTGCGTATGCCACTCTGCTTTCCAACTTCGTAGCTATAGTCCGTCCGATGAAAGCACTGCACATAGGCATCGTAATCTTTTCTCGTTGGTTCAAGTTCTCTCATGGAAAATTCCTTATCTATACCAAGATACTTGGTAGTTGTAACTAGCTCTACTCAGGTATCACACTATCTTCTTGCAAATCGCTGTTCCAGTAAATCCCATCTTTCTCCAAAAAACACTGGCACCAAATCCGAACGCCCTTAGTATAATATTGTGAATCCCCAAGTCCTTAGCAAACTGCTCAATCTCAGAATAAAAACGACTTCCATACCCTTGTAGTTGGAAGTTCCTGTCTACAATGAGAGTCTCAATGACCATAACGTCCTGCTCTTTAACAACGTATAACTTGGTATAGGCAACGACATTACCTTCTGCATTCTCATAAACAAAGTCGTACCTTCCTTGTTCCATTAGTTGCTTTATGGTGCCTATGCAACTTACGAATTGTTCGTAAGTAGGTGCTTGATTGAAAACAATAGACTTAGCAGACCATTTACCACTTCTCCTTCCAACAGCAATGCTGTAATCGGTTTTGTACATACAATTAATGTAGCCTTTGTAGTCCTTCCGTGATGCTTGGATTGTCCTCATACCGGCTGTTTTCAGTTTTCCCATACGGGTAAACCTCCATATTCTATTGTTGAATGATACAAATATTATTTTATCACTTCTTACATTTTATGTCAATTTGAGTGCCTGTATTTTAAAAGTTCACATAAAAAATGAACTTTTAAGGTCCGTCCCTAAAGTTCATCTTTTTAAAAATTTCTTTATTTTATTTATAATCCTTTTGATTAAAGATTCTTTATGTATTACTAATGCTTTTTCTTCTGTTGCTTTATCAACACCATCCTCTATTTTTTCATCAGAATTATTGGTTTGTTCATTTTTCCTTTCCAAAGCTTTTTCTGGGTCATATTTTTCCTTTATATATTCTTGATATTTTCTTTCATTTTCATTATATATATTTCTAAGCCTATCCTTCTCTTTCTCATCTGTGCATATATATCTTAAATATAATAATGCAATTAATGCTAATGTTTCTTCCCTCAAATTTTGCTTATCAATAGGAATATCTCTATCTATATGATTTATATAATTCTTATCTTTTTCATTCTTAAAAAAAGCTCTTACATTACTAGGTATTTTGTTTTTATCACTTTCATCAAGCAATTCTATAAATTCATCTAGTTCTGCATATGCTTCTCTAGTCTTTTGTGCCACGTCCATTTAAGTCACCCTTTTTATTTTTTCTTAATTATATAATTAAAAGAAAAATTTAACAAGTTTTTAAGCTTATTTTTATTGATATAATTCAATTGCAGATTTTTCGACATTATAATTTATTTTTCATACCTTGACTTGTCCATTTTATTGATATATTATTAATACAAGTTAAAAAATGGGAGGTATATTATGGAATTAAAAGGATCTAAAACTGAAGCCAATTTAAAAGCTGCTTTCGCAGGTGAATCAGAAGCTAGAAATAAATACACATATTTTGCAAGCGTTGCTAAAAAAGAAGGTTATGAACAAATAGCAGCATTATTTTTGGAAACAGCAGAAAATGAAAAAGAACATGCAAAAATCCATTTTAAATATTTAAATGGTATTGGTGATACAATGCAAAACTTAGCAGATGCAGCTGCTGGAGAAAATTACGAATGGACAGATATGTATAAAAGATTTGCCGAAGATGCAGAAGAAGAAGGATTTAAAGAAATAGCTGCAAAATTCAGAGCTATTGGTGAAGTAGAAAAACACCATGAAGAAAGATATAGAAAATTATTAGAAAATTTAAAAGACGGAGAAGTTTTCAAAAAAGGAAGCATTGTTGTTTGGAAATGTAGAAACTGTGGGCATATCGTTGTTGGAACAGAAGCTCCATCAGTTTGCCCAGTTTGCAACCATCCTCAATCATTCTTCGAAATAAATCCAGAAAATTACTAATACATAATGGTCGCAATTCACAATTTTATTTAACAAATTTTAAGTGTAATTACACCATTTTAAAAGCTTGGTATTATATATACCAAGCTTTATTTTCGTTTTAATTTTGCAATCTTACTAATTATTTTTTTATCTCTGTTATTAAATCATATTCTCTTGAATCCGTTATAACACAATCCACAAAACTACCAAGTTCTAATTCTTTTTCATTTTTTATATATGTAATTCCATCAATATCTGGAACTTGGTATTGGCTTCTACCAACATAATATTTCTCATCAAAAGTTATTCCTTCAACTAATACTTTAATTTCTTTTCCTATTAGCTTTTCTAGATTTTCTTTAGAAATTTCTTGTTGCAATTGCATTATCTTATTATATCTAGATTTCTTAGTCATTGGATGAACTTGTTCCTTCAACCTTGCAGCTGGCGTTCCCTCTTCTTTTGAATATGTAAATGCTCCTAAATTTTCGAATTTAGCTTTCTTTAAAAACTCATAAAGCTCGTTAAAATCTTCTTTTGTTTCCCCTGGGAATCCAACCATTACTGTTGTTCTAATTATTACATTTGGTATGTTAGTTCTTATTTTGTTTATAACATCTTCTATATTTTGTTTATTAGTTTTCCTATTCATTCTTTTAAGCACAGAGTTTGAAATATGCTGTATTGGAATATCAAAATATTTACAAATCTTATCTTCTTCCTTAACCACTTTTATTAATTCATCATCTATTCCTTCTGGGTATGAATACAAAAATCTAATCCACTCTATTCCATCTATTTTGCAAAGTTCTTTTAGTAAGTGCGCTAAGCGTGGCTCACCATACAAGTCCAAACCATATTTAGTAGTATCCTGAGCTATAACTATTATCTCTTTAATTCCTTTTTTAGCAAGTAATTTTGCCTCTTCTACAATATCTTCTTCTGGTCTACTTATAAATGGTCCTCTAATAAATGGAATTGCACAATATGTACATCTATTGCTACATCCCTCACCTATTTTTAAATAAGCAAAGTTTTCTCCGGTTGATATTTCCCTTTCGAAAAATTGCTCTTTTGTAGGTAATGGTAGTGGCTCTTTTGGATAACTTGTAAGTTTTCCGTATTTAGTATTATCCTCAGCTTTTTTATTAATTAAATTCTCGATTTCTGTGTAAAAATCTTCATATTTATCTAATCGTATCCACAAATCAACCTCTGGCATAGATTTTTTCAATTCATCAGTGTATCTTTGCACTAAACACCCCATTGCAACTAGATATTTACATTTTTTCTTTTTATATTCTGCCATCTTTAGAATTGTGTTTATTGCTTCTTCTTTTGCTGGGTCTATAAATCCACAAGTATTAACAATAATCATTTCTGCATCTTCTGGATTATTTACAATTTCCATTCCGTGTTCTTTTAAAATTCCTATAGCTATTTCTGTATCTACCAAATTTTTTGAACACCCTAATGATACAAAACCTACTTTCATTATTACTCCTTTCTTTTCTATATCTTTTTACATCTAAAGTAATCTTACAAAATTCGACATTATTTTCGCTTTTGTTATGCTTACATCTTTTAATACATTTTCTTTCTTGTAAGTTCTAACAAATTTAACTTCGTAAAGCCTTCTATTTGTACTTTTGCCCTATCTTTCTTTACCTCTTCTTGAAAAAGATTTATTATTTCATCCTTGCTAGATTCTTCTGACATATCTATATAATCAACTACAATTATTCCGCCTATATCACGTAATCTAATTTGTTTGGCAATCTCTTTTGTTGCTTCCTTATTTACTTTTAAAACAGTTTCTGCCAAATTATATTTGCCAACACACTTGCCAGAGTTAACATCTATTGCTGTTAACGCTTCGGTTTTATCTATTACAATATAACCTCCACAATTTAACCAAACTTTATTGTTTTCTAGTCCTTCTAATTCCTTTAGAATAGAATATTTCTCGAACACATCCTCTTCATATGTTACGGTTATTTTATTTTCTAAATTATATTCTTTTAAAAATTCTAATATCTTTTCGTTTTCATCTTTGCTGTTAGTTATAATTTCTTTAACATCTGTTGTTCCTAATATTAATGATTTTATAATATTGTTGTTTTCATCAACTAGGCAAGGAGCTTGTGCTTGTTTTTTTGCTATTGTCTCCGTTATAATCTCCCATTTTTTTAACAATCTTTTAATGTCATCAAGAATTTCCTGCTCATTTGCTAAAACACAACTTGTCCTAATAATTGCACCAAATCCTTGTGGAAGATTTCTTTGCACTATATCTTTTAGTGCCTCTTTTTTTGCCTCATCCATTATCTTTCTAGATGCAGTAACAAAATCTGCTTTAGGCATTAAAACAACATACCTTCCTGTTAGCTTTACGTTTGTTGTTAGCTTTGCACCTTTTTGATTTATTGGATTTTTTTGTACCTGTACCAAGATTTTTTCGTTCAATTTTATCTCTTCATTTGTTTTGTATAAATCATCGAAATGTATGAAAGCATTTTTTTCTTTACCTATATCTACAAAAGCTGCATTTATGCCTGGAACAATATTTTTTATTACACCGATGTAAATGTTGTTCTCTATACTTTCACAAGAATTAACAACGTATTTTTCTACTATATGATAGTTATCTAGTAAAGTTATAATTTTTTCATTTTGACTGACTTTTATTCGTATTTCCTGCATATTCAATCCTTCCAATTCAAACACTATAAATTTCTCATACATCCTACCTAGTTGTACATATTCATTGCTTTATCTATGCCATAAGTTATAATATCACATACTGCATCTGCCGCTTTTTTTGTAGACTCATTTAAAATATCTCTTTCTTCACCTTGAATTTTCTGGATTACATATGCAATCATCATTTCCTTAAACATAGGTTTACCAATACCAACTCTTATACGTGGAAAATCTTCTGTCTGTAGCTCTTCCACTACTGATTTCATTCCATTATGACTTCCTGGTCCACCCTTTTTTCTAATTTTTATTTTGCCTAAATCCACATCTATATCATCATATATAACAATTATATTTTCTGATGGTATTTTGTAGAATTCTTTATATTTTATAATTGATTCTCCGCTTAAATTCATATATGTTTGTGGTTTTAATAAAATTACTTTTTCATTATTTATTATTCCATCACCATATAGGCCCTTAAATTTTTCCTTGGATACAGTTATATTAAGTTTCTCACTTAAATGATTTATTGTATCGAAGCCCATATTATGCCTTGTGTTAGAATATTCGCCTTCTGGATTTCCTAATCCTGCAATTAAATACATCTTTTCCTCCTTCAGAGATTTGGGGACGGTCTTTTTTTCCCTTAAATGGACTGCTTTAAAATCCCTGTTTTAAAAACAGGGATTTTAAGAACCGTCCCTCCATCCCTAATGTCTTTTATATGTATCTCTACTTATTCTTTCTGAACTTATTACTTGTCCATTTTGTCTTACTGTTTTATAAGTAGCAGATTTTATGCTTGTAGAAGTCTTCTCTGTTACTTGTGATGTTATCTCTACATCATAATCTGGATTTTCTTTTAGTCCATATATCTCACATTTTGCAACTCCACCACTTACAGTGCAAAGTATTTTTACTGGATAATTTCTTGTGTTTTTAAATTTAAAATCTATTGAGCCATACACAACTGTTGCATCTCTTCCTGCATTTGCATAAGAAGGTACAAATTGATGATTCCTTCTTTCTACTATTTCTAAATTTGCATATAGTACAGCGTTATATAGTGTTGTAGAAATTTGGCAAATACCTCCACCTAAGCCATCTACAACTTCCCCATTTTGATAAATTGGCGCTTCTTTGTATCCTGCTGCAATTGTTCTTTCTCCTACAACTGTGTTATAAGAGAATGTCTCGCCAGGCATTAATACTGTTCCATTTATCTTTTCTGCTGCTAACTTTAGATTTGTAGTTCTGTCTTTATCACGAGCATTGTATTTTGTTGAAAAGTTAGAAATCAAATCTGGGAATGCTTCTGTTCCAATCATATTTGTAGTTACACTTGGTGAAGTATATTTTAATGGTATGTCGTACTCATCTTTATCTTCATTCAACATTGCTTTTGCTTCGTCTACAGAAATATTAAAGTCTACTCCGTTTTCGTGTGGATGTACCACAAATGGATCTGTTGTGTAGTATGCATCAACAGGTTCTTTGTATATTTCACTGTGTATTTTATCTATATCTATTGCATCTGGATCTTTTGAAACAGTTGCAAGTTCTATTTTACTACTTACAAATGATAAATCTGCAAGCTTATTTTTAATATTTTCTATTGATGGTGTTACATCTACTATATTTCCTGTTTTTCCTTTTGTAATAACTAATGTTTTACCGTCAACATAATAGCTACTTTGTACAATTGCATCTGGTAATTTCGTTGATATATCATTAAGTATCGTTGTACATTGGTCAGTGTTTAATGTTACATTAAGTCCTAAATCTTCTAGAGAAACTAAATTCTTGATTATTGTACCCATATTTTTTAAAATATTACTGTCCCTACCAAGATTGTATGCTCTGTCTACAGCCTCTTCTATATTAAAATTTGCTCCTAAATCTTCTAGGTTTAATTGAGTTTCATAATCACCATGTACCACTGTTAAATAGTCTGGCAATACTTTGCTGAATTCATCATTTACTTTCTGCTTAGCTTGCTCCTTAGTTAATCCAGATACCTCAACACCTTTTATGTATATGCCTGGTATAATTTTATCACTTGAAGAAATATACATTGTTATTCCAAGAAATAAGATAAAAAATATTACTATAAAACTTATTAAAACTATTCCTAATATCATTCCTACACTTAAGTGTTTTTTATTTTCTACTATTTTTAAATCTGTTGTTTCCAATTTTTTCTCCTTTAATAGTTAAAATGTGATAAGAATCTTTTATTTTGCCTTTATAATTTATCTAAACTAACAAACTTGAAACGCACCTATATTATACTATATTTCGACCATTTATACAATATGGAAAAATTTACTTTTTACCCCCTTTCCAAAGTATCCAAGTTCAGACCATTTCTAAAGTTCCCCCAAAATTTAAAAGAGAATAGAAGCTTAATTCTATCCTCTTAAATATTTTTATTCATCATCATCCACACCAAATAGCTCATCAAATTTTGCTTCTAGTGCTTTTTCCAAATCTGCGTTATTTACTTCCTCATCATTATCTTCTAATGGGATCTCCATTGGTTTAGGTTCAGCCTTCGTAGCTGTGTTTGTTCCTACATTTGCACCTGCAATTGATGTTGTAGTATTTGTATTTTCTCCTGATGTTTTTGGTGCTGTATTAGTTGTATTATCTAAGCCCGAATTTGTACTTGGTGTATCATCAAACAAATCGTCTAAAGATTCTACATTTAAATCTTGTGTTTTAGTGTCTTCACTACCTGCATAAGGATTAGCTGGATTAAATATTCTCCATTCTCCTCTTTCTCCTACTTCTGCATCATTATGACTTATCTCTAATCTTTCCATTTCTCTACCCATTGACTTTTTGAAATAGTAGTACTTGTTAGCCTGAATAGGTCTTACACCTTTAACAAATATAATACATTTATCATTATCAAATCTTCTTAATTCATCCGGTGTAAGCAATGCTCTTCCAAGTATTTGGTCAGAATCACTAGAACCAGATTTCCAACCGCTCTTATCACGGTTTGTTGAATGGCTATCTCTTGAGATAGTCTTCTCTCCTAAAGCTTTAGAGAAATATTCCAAAGTCTTTGTAGAGTTACTTCCTAAGAAAATATGCGTATCACAGTTACCAATTATTGTTTCGTAAGATTTCTCGTAAACTGCCTCTAATTGGTCTAAGTTCTGCAAAATAACACTAAATGAAATTCCTCTACTTCTTGATGTAGATATCTTTTTATCAAAGTCTGGTATTTGTCCAATATTAGCAAACTCATCTAGTATGAAGAATGTTTTCATTGGTAGCTTTCCACCAGCTTTGTCTGCATAATCATATAATTGTTGTATCATTTGAGAGAAGAATATTGTAAGCAAGAAATTATATGTTGTATGTGTATCAGAAGAAACAACATATACAGCTGTTTTTTCTTGTCCAATCTCCTCGAAGTTTATTGTATCTGTAGAGGTTAATTCTGCTATATCCTTACTATCAAACTTACCTAATCTAGATTGTAATGTACTCAAAATAGAACCTCTTGTTTTTTCTGGCGCTATCTCGATAGATTTATAGTTCTTTCTAGCTGGGTGAGTGTAATCTAATTGATTAATTAAATCTCCCAACAAACTTGTACCACCACTATCGTTTGCAGCTCTAACTAATTCTGCACAACTTGCTAAGTTTTGTTCCTCCGGTGGTCTTGTAGATATTAAATACCAAATTAGGGCTTTTAATAGTATTTCTGCCATATCATCCCAGAATGGGTCTGATGCTTTTTCTCCAGTTTGTCCTTTAACAATGGTATTTGCGATAATATCAACATCTATTTCGTTTCTTATATGTGCTAATGGGTTGTACCCATCACTACACTCTGGATTAACTAAATTTAATACTTTTACCTTATATCCTCTTGATTTTAGGTATCCTGCTGTTCTGTCGTATAATTCACCTTTAGGGTCTGTAAATATATATGAACCTAAACATTGATATGCATTCGGTATAGAATATGATGCAGATTTACCAGAACCTGAACCACCGACAACCAAAACATTTATATTACCCATTTTATTTAGTGGTAGGTAATTGTTTTCTGCTAATAAAATTCCATTTTTTCTACTTAATACTTTGTATTGTTCTCCATGTTCTGCCCATCCACTTGAACCATGCTCTATATCTGTATATTCGTTCTTAGGAGCAGCTTTAAAAATTCCAACTGTAGCTGCTAATAAAAAGAATATTGTAAAGTATAAAATACTTTTACCAAATGTTCCTATATATGCTACAGAAAATAAAACTCCAAAACTCGAAAAAGGGCTAGTGATATATGCACCTAGTCTTTCTAGAAAAATCTCGAAATCAAATGCTCCGCCTTGCATTGCTTCTGTTATAGAAGCTGAGAATGGAGCTACCCCTAGGATAATAATTACTAACCATAATATTCCAAATATTATAATCTTGCTTCTTGCATTTCGAAGCATTGATTCAGCCTTATAATTCATTTATTTCATCCCTATCTTTTGTGATTTTATCTTGTGGTACCTTCGCTTTTTGCTTTTCCACTTTTGGCTGCAGTTCTTGATTTAGCTACATTTCTACCATTTCTAATTCTCTTTTCTGCATCTTCTTTAGTTTTAACCCTTACTCCTTGGCCTTTTAATTTTTCAGCCTGGCTAGCAAGTTGTTTTGCTTCTGTTGCATTTTCTGGTGCAACAACTTTGTTAGTACCAACCTCTCCTAAATCTAAAGGAAAATCTTTTACATTATCTGTAGTAAACGCTGCAAAAGTAACTACCTTTGCTTCATCCTCAAATACTAGTGAATTACAAGTTTTTTTGTCAGCTTTGTTCATTAGAACTCCCCTCTCCTTTAATCTTTTTTATCTTTTATTTCGAAAGCGAAATAAGGTTTATTTGCTTTTAATTTACATTTGCCTCTAACTTCGTTGGCCTCTTCGTCGAAGTATACCATAGGTTTTACTTCTTCTGTTGTCTCTGGGTCTATAATAGAAATCTGTCTTTTAAAACTTGGTGTATATTTAAATTCTTTGTATTCTTGTTCTGTATCGGAATACAAAGTATTAAACTTTAAAGGTGTTGGTTTTTTAGATATAGTTATTTTATCGCCTTGTAATATAGCCATATTAATTACAACTCTATCTTTACCAAATGATAAAATAACAAGCTCGTCTTTATCATCAGAAGGATCATCTATGTAAAATGTTTTTTTCTTCTTGTCCCCATAAATTTCTTCTGTGTAGTCTAATCTTGTTACTGTATATTTTGGTGAATTTTTTAAATCATCTTTTAAAGTTTCATTTATTTGATATACTACTGTACTTACGTTATTTGGATCCATTATACTAAAATGTTTTCCTTCCCAACTGTACATAATTTATACACCCCACACTTCTACGATTTTCTATATACATAGTTTGTCTTTTGTAACACTACTATGTTTAATTATACCTGATTTAAGAGCCTTTGTCAATAATATATACTTATTATGTTAATTAGCTCTTTTTCTTGGATTAAAATTAGATACCTGTTCTAACTGTTTATATAGCTTTTCTTCTTCACTTGATAATTCTTTTGGAACTATTATTTTAACTTCAGCTATTAGGTCTCCTCTTCCACCCTTTCCATCTTTGTAACCTTTTCCTTGTATTCTAACTTTCTCGCCACTTTCAATTCCTTTTGGTACATAGACAGAAGCAGTATCATCTATTGTTTCTATAGTAGCTCTTGTGCCTAAGGCAGCTTCCCATGGGGCTAGTCGTAAGTCTGTGTATAAATCTATTCCTTCCAATCTAAACCTTTTACTATTCTGAATATTTACTTTTATAAATAAATCTCCGTTTTTACCACCATTTATTCCAGCTTTTCCCTGGCCAATCAATCTAATTTTTTCTTGATTCCTAATACCTGCTGGGACTTTTACTACAAAAGTCTTCATTTTTCCTTTCAGAGTCCTAAGAGAAATTTTCTTTTGAGCACCATAATATGTTTCCTCTATTGACATATTTATTTCTGTTTCTACATTCTCTCCTCTTATTGGGATTTTTTTCTTTACTTTATTGTCAGCTTTTTCTTCCTCACCAACAATATTTCCAAAAAACATTGTGAAAAATTCGGAAAATTTTGAGCCATTCTTCCTTTGGCTTTCTTCGTATTTTTTCTTCTTTCCTACATTATTGTTCCATAACCTATCGTACTTTCGTTTAGAACTAGGATTAGATAACACTCTGTATGCTTCATTTATATCTTTAAAACGTTCTTCTGCAAATTTATCTTGAATATTAATATCTGGATGATATTTCTTTGCAGCTTCCCTGTATGCAATTTTCAGTTCTTGAGGAGTTATCTTGCTAGATTCTAAATTAAGTATTTTGTAATAATCTTTGAAAATCATTTAACATCCTCCACATTCATGGTACCACCATTATACCACATTTATCCACATTTTAAAATATGTTTTTATAATTTTTATGCAAAACCTTAATAAAAAAACTAAATTCTAGTATGAGAGAAAAAGTAGAATTTAAATTTTGACAAAATTCTAGTATAATAT
>CALXKK010000008.1 GCA_944388935.1 uncultured Clostridia bacterium
TCAGGAGTTTTTTTATATACTAAAGTTTTTTACCCACCACTGGTAGAACCAGTGGTTTTTTCAAGCTAAAAGCGCCAGTAAAAAGAAGGAAACTATTTTTTATAGTTTCCTTCTTAAATAGGTGCATAATTATTTATTTTATCTTTTGTATCTTTATTTTAATTTTCTTTAGTACTTATATATTATGTTTTACTTGTTGACTTCTTTAGTATTTTTACTCTGTATTATCTTCTGTTATTTCTTATTTGTTTTCTTTTGCACTTTTGTGTTACTTTTCTTTTGTCTTTTTGTTAGAACTACTGCGTATCTTAAGGTTACGCTTTCTAGGGCTACTAATCCTACTAAAGCTATTAGTAATCCTACTGGAAGCTCACCAGTTTCTACGCTTATTGATACTGTTGCTTGGTCTGTATTATCTTTATCGTTATTATCTTTGAATCCTGGTACATTGTCTGTTTGTATTAATGATACTTCATTAATCTTGTTACCCATATTGTTTCCAGATGTATTCCAGTTTAATAATACTGTGTATTCTTTTGTTTCTCCGGCTCCTATCTCTGGTATTACCTTCGTTATAGTTCCGTTATTTACTTCCCAAGTACCATCGTTATTTGCTAAGCTCATTCCTTCTGGTATTTTATCTTCTATTATTGCTCTACCTTTTACCTCTCCAGTGTTCATAACTTTTATCTTGTATTCTACTTGTACACTTGTATTTTCTGTGCTCTTTCTGTAGATATCAACTTTTTCTAGTTTTCCGTTTGTTGCGGATCTTCTATTACCATTTACTATTATTCCAGTTATTTCCTTTTCTACTCCGATGTTAAATGGTTTTGGTTCGTAGTAATAGTAAACATCTATTGTATTGTTAACTACGTCGTTTCCGTTTTCATCCTTGGTTATTTCTACTTTCATAGTTCCATTTGGTTCTTCCGGAATTTCGACTAATTTATAATAATCAAATTCTTTAGCTGTTGTCTTGTATGGGTCGTCTTTTGTTCCATCTATTACTACTTGTGATGATTGCAATTCTCCGGTTTCTGGATTTATTTCTTCTATTTCTTTTCCAGTTGTCTTATCTACATAGTGTACTATTACTTTTGCTGGTTGATAATAGTAATATGTTACTACTAATTTGTCTTCTGTCATTGTACCTTGTGCATTTGTTGGTAATACACTGTTTCCATCTTTATCTGTTGTAGCTACTTGGTAGCTTAAGAAGTCTTTAGATTTAATATCATATGGGTCTCCTACATGTCCTTCATGCATTGTTGGTGGTTCTAATTCTTCACCTGTTTGGATATCTATATGATGTTCTTCAACTCCTGCAGATTTCTTTACATAGTAGTATGTTACTACTGTCTTGTTGTTTGTTATATTACCATACTCATCTGTTTCTACTGTTAGAGTTCCTTCTGCATTTGATGGTACTTCTACTAAGTCGTAGTTTTCAAATGTCTTTTGTTCTGTTGTGTAACTGTCGCCTTCGTGTTTTGTATCATCTATTACCGGATTAGTTAATTTTTCACCTGTTGTTTTATCTATGTAGTGTACTTCTAATACTGCTTTTTTAATGTAATAGTAATTAACTGTTACTAAATATTCTCCCATTACTCCGCTTGCGTTGCTTGGAAGCTTGCTTGTTACTAAATCATATCCTTCAAAATTCTTGCTTGGTATGTCGTAACTTTCTCCTACTTGAACACTATGTTCTTCTGTATATAAGATTTTTCCTGTCTTGTCATCTATGTGGTTTTCTAGCAATCCTGTGTATACTGGCTCGTAGTAGTAAATTAATGTCTGCTCGTCTTTTGTCATTCTAATTGTTGTCTTTTCTGGGCTTTCTACTAATTTGTATCCTACGAAGTCTTTTGAGTTTGTTACAAATTCATCTCCGACTAGTCCTTCCTTAGTATAAGGAGCTTCTAAGTCTTTAATTTCTTTGTGTGTTACTGGATCTCTTGCTACATATCTTACTGTTGCTTTTGTGTTTTGTAAGTAATAATAAGTTACGTTTGTGTCTTCTACTGTCATTGTGCCAGTAGTGTTTCCACTATCGCTTACTAATGTATATGTCTTACCGTTGTAAGAAATTGTATCTTTCTTATGTTCATCATTTGTATTATATGCATCATCTACATGTCCATCGATTTGCTCATTTGTTGCTAATACTAAGTTGTTTGAATCGTCTGAGTCATCATCTTTCTCTAAGTAATGAATTATTACTTTAGCTGGTTTTAATCTGTAATAATATATTACTTCTTGTGGTTTTTCTTCATCATATTTTTCAATTGTTCCATCTGCATTTTCTGGTAATTTTTCTTCGACTAACTCATATTTTTCGTTAATGTTATCCGCTGGTTCTGTTGTATATGGGTCTCCTTCTTTACCTTCTATTACTTCGTCTGGAACTTCGCTTCCATCAGCATCTGGAACTTTATCTGTTGTAGTTGTTCCATCTGGTTTCATGATGTAATGATGAACTGTTACTTTTCCGTATTTATTAGTATTTGTAACTGTCTTGCTTTCGTTTCCAATTGAAGTGTCGTAGTATTTTAAGTCGCCTTCAGTCTTTTCTTCTTCTGTTAATGTGTAAACTATTTCATTATTAGAAGAATCATATTTTGGTAAGTCTTTGAATATATCGTTCCATTTATTTGGATTGTTGCTATCCTGCGTTGTCGTGGTGTTAGCAGTTCCTGGTTTTGCTACTTCCAATGTTCTTACACTACCATCACTTCCGGATAACTTAAATATCACTCTTGTTGGACGTTGTCCTAGTTTATTGTCGCTATCATCCCAAACTTTGCTTACTGGAATATTTATAACGAATCCTGTTGTAGTTGTCCAATTTGCTGTTACTTCTTCACTTGTTCTTTCAGGTGTTTCGTATTCAATATGTCCTTTTACAACGTTCTCGATACTTACTGTATCTTGGCTTATTCCTGTGTATACAACTTTTATTGCTTTACTTATCTGTACTTCTTTTGTTGTTGTCATTTGTATATCATTTACTTCTTGTTCCCAAGTAATTGTCTTTCTATCTGCATCGTATGTTCCGCCATCTAATTCAGATTTACCTTCGTCAATTGTATATGGTAATTGGTCTACCAATACTACCTTTGCATTTCCTTCATAATCTGATATTTGTGCTGTGTAATTTATGTTGTATGATATTTCTTCGTCTAGGCTATCTATTGTAGATGTTCCTGTCTTAGATATATCTTGCTCATCTTTTGGCTCTACATATGTATGCTCTGGCTCTTCTGGAACTTTCTTATCTTGCTCTCCATCGTTGATGTAGGCTGTATTCTTAATTGTTGTTCCGTCTATTATTTGGTTAACAGTTACTTTGAACTCAACAACTTTTTCTTCGCCAATTCCTAAAGTAACATTTATTCCGTTTTGTAAATCTGTAGCTGTCTTGTTACTGTCTGCAACATCTCCAACTTTTATTGAACCTTCTACAAATGTTGTTCCTGTTGGCACTGTATCTTTTACAAGTACTGTACCTGCTCTTGTTCCATCATTTCTTACTCTAATTCTGTAAGTAATTGTGTCACCTTCTCTAACTTTACTTCCACTTACTGGGTCTGATTCTTTATGTGCTGTAATATTTGCTTTTGTTACTGTAGTTGTAACTTCGTTTGTTGGCTCGTTATCTATTGTAGCTGTGTTCTTTAATTCTTTTGTATATTCTCCATCTGGCAATGAGTCTACAATTCCTGCAAATGTTACATCTACACTTCCGAATTCCGGTACTTCTACTTGTATTCCATTCTTTAAGTTTTGTTCTGTGTAAACTGTTCCTAAGTCTCCTACCATTATTTGTGTGTTACTATCAAAGCTCATACCTTCTGGTAAGGTATCTCTTAGAGTTACTGTTGCGCCTAGGTTACCACTATTTGTAATTCTTACTGTATATGTTACTTTTTCTCCTTCTGCAGCTTCTTGCTTATCAACTAATTTTTCTGCGCTTATTATTGCTTTGTATATTGTTGTATCAAAACTGTTTGTTGTTTCGTCGCTTGTTTTCTCTGGAGTTAGTAACTTAATATGTCCTTTAACATTATTTGTTATCTTTTCTTGGTTCATATCTAAACCAGTGTAAACAACTTTAATGTTCTTTGTAATATTTACTGAACCTTTACCATTGTAGCTATCTAAGTCTGATACATTTTCTGTCCAAGTTATAGTCTTGCTTGTAGAATTATATGTTCCACCATCCAAGTTTGACCTTGCCTCGTCTATTGCATATGGCAAAGTATCTACTATTGTTACTTCTGCATCTCCCATGTAGTCTGTTACATTTGCTGTGTAAGTTACAGTGTAGCTTACTTCTTGGTTTGCAGATGTAATTCTGTCTGTACCTGATTTTGTTACATTATTTGTTACTGTAGGTGTTTTTAATCTGTAATAGTAGATTACTTCTGTATCATTTTCTGTTATTGTTCCTGAAGCATTTGCTGGTAATTTTTCAGTCACTAATTCATAGTTGGCCTGAATATTTTCTTCTGGGTTTGTTGTGTATTCTTCTCCTTGAGCTCCTTCTATTGTTTGGTCTGGAATTTCTGTTCCGTCCGTGCTTGGAACTCTAGTTGTAGTTGTTGTTCCATCTGATTCCATAATGTAATGATGTACTATTACTTTTCCGTATTCACTTACGTTTGTTACAGTCATCGCATCTTGGTCTACAGTTCCTTTTGAATAGAATTTATTTCCTAAATCTTCCTCATCAACCGTATATTTTATCTCGTTACCGTAATTATCTAATTTTGGTAAGTCATTAAATGTGTATACCCAATTGTTTGCGTTTGAAGGGTCTGCGTTTGCTTCAGCTGTTAACACTTGCTCATATGAGCTGTTTACTCCTTCTCCTGTTCCTGTAAGTATCATTGTTACAGAACCTGGACGTTTATTTGCCATATTGTCTCTATCGTCCCAAATCTTTGTTACTGTTACAGATGTTTTTTCGTCTGGAACTCCAAATGTATTTGTTACAGTCTTACTTGAATCATCTACACTACTTGTATAGAACTTACTATCCATATCTTCTTCGCTTAATGTATAAACAATTTCGTCACCATTTACAGAATTGTATTTTGGTAATCCTGTGAATGTGTAAACCCAACGATTGCTATCAGCATTATCCACATTTTCTTCAGCAGTTAATGTGTGTTTATATGGATTTCTTCCATCATTTTGGTCATTTCCTGTTAATACTAATGTTACATTATCTGGTCTCTTACCTGCTGCGTTTCCATTATCATTCCATACCTTTACAACAGGTACTGAAATTGTATCGTTAGGAACTACGAATTTATTTGTAATTGTCTTAGAATTTTGGTCTACCTTACTGTTTACACTTGTGTAGTAAATGTTATCTAATTCTTCACTTAGTACATAATTTATTTCATCACCATTTGCGTCGTATTTTGGTAAATTATCGAATGTATATCTCCAATTATTGCTATTTGAAGAATCTGCATTTATTTCTGATGTTAATTCTTGCTTATATGTTTGTCCATTTCCTTTTAATACTAATGTTACTGAACTTGGACGTTTTCCGGCTAAGTTTTCATTGTCATCCCATACTTTTGTTACTGGTACAGAAATTCTTTCATCTGGTACTACAAATTTATTTGTAATAGTAAATCCAGAAGTCATATTTCCTTCTATAACCTTGTTTTCTACTGTATAGAATATGCTTCCTGTTTCTAACTCATCAGCTGTGTAGTTTATTTCTTGTCCTTGTGCGTCATATTTTGGAACACTAAATGTATGACTCCATTTGTTTGTATCTCCATCAACGCTATCTGCTTCTGTTACTGCTTCAGAAGCTACTACACTGTCTCCATTCTTAACTTGTAATGTTACACTTGTTGGTCTTTTGTTTGCACTATTACCATTATCATCCCAAACCTTTGTAACTGTTACATCTATCTTGTCTCCTGGAACTTGGAATGTATTTGTAACTGTTCTTGTGTCTTGGTCTACGTTAGATTTAATATAGAAATCATTATTTAAATCTTTCTCGTTTATTGTGTAAACTACCTCGTTACCATAATCATCATATTTTGGTAAATCTGCAAATGTGTATTCCCAAGTGTTGTCGTCGCCTTGGACTGCATTCGAAATTGTTACTTCTTGCTCCTTAGAGATATCAACTCCTTGTCCTTTTCCAGTTAAAGTTAACACAGCACTCGTTGGACGTCTATTGTTAGCATTGCTATTGTCATCCCAGTATTTCTTAGCTGTAACTTGTGTCTTATCATCCGGTACACTAAATGTATTTGTTACTGTCTTGCTTCCTTGGTCTACGCTTGCAACATAGAAATTGCTATTTACATTTTCCTCACTTAATGTGTATGTAATTTCATCACCATTTAAAGAGTTGTATTTTGGTAAGTTTGGAAATGTATATGCCCACTTATTACTATCTTGTGAATCTACATTATCTATTGTTAATGTATGTCTGTATAGACCACTTCCATCGTTTCCATTTAATACGAAGTCTACACTTGCTGGTCTCTTGTTTGCAACATTTCCATTATCTGCCCAAACTTTTACTACTGGTACATCTATTGTATCTGTTGGAACTTTAAATGTGTTTGTTATTGTCTTCATATCTTGCTCTACATTGCTATTTTCAGCTGTGTAGTAAATATTGCTTAATTCCTCGCTTAATGTATATACAATTTCGTTACCATTTGCGTCGTATTTTGGTAAATCTGCAAATGTATATGTCCATTTATTACTATCTTGTGCATCTACATTTTCTGTATTAGTTAATGTATGTTTATATGGACTATTTGTATCGTTTGCATCACTACTTGTTAATACCATTGTTACTTCAGTTGGACGTTTTCCTGCACTGTTATTGTTATCATCCCATACCTTTGTTACAGGTACATTTACTAAGAACTCTGTTGGTATATCTTTTGTATCTTCTACTGTATCTGTTTTTTCCGGTGTTTTTAAGTTTATTGTTCCTGTTACTCTGTTAGATACATTTTGTTGTGTTACATCTAAGTCTTTATATACTAAACTAATATTTTTCGTTATATTTATTTGATTATTTGTATTTGTAAATGTATTTATTCCTGTAATACTTTCTGTCCATGTAATAGTTTTAGAATTTGCATCATAGCTTCCACCATCTAGGCTAGAGCTTTCTTCTACAATTTCATATGGAAGATAATCTACTATTGTTACCTCTGCATCTCCAATATATATATCTACATTTGCTGAGTATGTAATTGTATATGGCACTGCTTGGTCTTTTTCCGTTACTTTTGCTAATGTACTATTTTTATCAATCTTACTTTGTTCAATAGTAGGGTCTTTAAGCTTGTAATAGTATGTTACAACTATTTGGTCTATAGTCATTGTACCATTTGCATTTGCTGGCATTTTTTCTGCTACAACTTCATAGTTTTGTGCTACATTTGAAGATGGGCTTGTATTATATGGATCAGTTGCCTTTCCTTGAATTAATTCGTCTTCTACCACTCCACCATCTTTAGAAGGTACTTGTGTTTCTGTTCCATCAATATAGTGATGAACTAATACACTTGTGTCTTTTAATCTGTAATAGTAAATAACTTCTGTTGTTCCTTCTGTTATTGCTCCACTTGCATTATCTGGTGTACCTATTAATTCACAAACACTACTAACATTATCTGCTTCTTTCGTTGCGTAGATATCTCCAACATTTCCTGTTTGTACCACATCTTCTGCAACTCCTCCACCTTCTAATGGTACTTTATCTGTTGTTCCTTCGATATAGTAATGTGTAATTACTGTTCCTTTTGTTTTTGTATTTGTAATATTTACTGTAACTACATCGTTTGCTTTTGTTACACTAAATTCTGCTGTTGGATTTTCTGGTAAATCGTAACCTTCTGGTACTTCTACCTCTGTTGCAATATATTCTCCAGATTCTAAGTTATTTGTAATTTGACCTTTTGAGTCTGTTGTGTATGTTCCAATAATATTATTTGGACTTGTCTTTAATGCAATATTAAACTTAACTCCTGCAAGTGGTGTTTTTCCATCTTCGTCGTATTTATTAATTACTACTTGTCTTGAAACTTTCTTGTAGTAATATGTTACGACTACTTCTGGTGCTGTATATTTTCCAGTTGCATTTGATGGAGTTTCTACTAATTCGTAATTATCGCTTAATAGGCTATCTTCTATTGCATTAGTTGTGTACTCTTCGCCTTCTTTTCCACTATCTGTTACATCTTGTGCAACTTCTCCAGATTTTAATGGTACTGGTGTTGTTGTTCCATCTATGTAGTGATGTACTATTAGTGGTACTTCTTTTACTTCATAATAATATGTTACTTCTATTGTTTGTGAAGTATATTTTCCTGTTGCATTTGAAGGTATTACATAGTTACCATTTGTATCTTTTTCTAGTTCATACTGCTCTAAATCTAGTTTTGGACTTGTAGTATATGCATCTCCTACTTTTCCTTCTAATGTTTCGTCATCTGCAACTGGTGTTGTTGTGTATGCTCCATTACTATCTTTTAAGTAGTGGTGAACTATTACCTTTGCTGCTTTATCATTTTCAATTGTAAATTCATGATTTCCATCTGCTCTAAATTCTACTATTGTTGGTTCTGTGTTTAATACATATCCTTCTGGTGCTACTATCTCTGTTATTTGATATCTTCCGAATGGTATCTGTGTTATTGCTTGTCCTTCACTATTTGTTGTTACTTCTGTATGATATAGCTCTGAACCGTTTAGACTAAGTTTTACACTATTTATTGTAAATTTATCATCTCCGCTACTTGTTGATGAGTTCTTGTAATATCCAAAGTGTAAGTAATACATTTGTCCACCCTGTAAAACTGTTGTATAATCTTGGGCTTTTTGCTCACCTGATATATATATAAATCTTACAGAACTACTATTATTTGTACTATATGATGGTGCACTTGTACTACTTGTTACTGTTGCATATCCATAATCATTGTTTTCACTTGCTATTTCTGCATTTACTGTTAAATCATATTTTCCTGTATAATTTGTTAAATCAATTGGTATATATGAATTTGCTGTTGTACTGTTTTGTCCTTGGTTATTTGATTCATATCCATCTTTACTATTATCTACAAAGTTATATGATGTACTACTTGCTTCATACACTTTTATACTATTTATTACTACTTGGTCATTTCCTGTATCTATACTACTATCTTTTCTATATCCTAAGTGTAAGTAATATGTTTGTCCACCTTGTAATACACTTGATGTATAATCTTTTGCTGTTGTTACACTACTTGATGTTCCTGATATATACATAAATCTTCCTGTACTATTACTATATGTTGGTGCTGTTGTAGTTTGATTTATTGTTGCATATCCATAATCAGCACTTTCACTTGATACACTTGCATTTACTACTACTACATATTGTCCAGATTTATTGCTTAAGTTTATTGGTATGTATGAGTTCGCTGTTACATTTTGAATTCCAGCACTTCCTCCATTTGCTGTTTGGTATGTTTTACTATTTGTTGGCGTTAATGTTCCATCTTCATTTTGTACAAAGTAATACGTTCCATTATTAGTTAAATCGCCTAATACTCCTGTTACTTCTCCTTTTTCTTTATTTACACCTATATATTCTGTTCCATTAGCTACTATATCTCCCATTATTTCTTCGTTGTCCGGATTTGTTCTCTCATCTAGTTGGTCCAACTTAAATGTCGCTCCTGCTATTTTTGTATTATTATCTTCACTGTCTACTTTATTAATTGTTATCTTATTATCCTTTAAAGCATACGTTACAACCACATGTTTATCTTCTGTCATATTTGTAAATTGTGGCATTGTATATATTCCATCTTCTGATTCTTTAAATTGCCATTCTTCTCCATTTACCGTTATTCCTATTATTTCATAGTTCTCGTCCGGTGTCATTACTATCTTTTGTATACTATTATCTCCATATTTTACCGTTTCATATGGATCCATATCTTCCCCAGATATACTTCCACCTTTTATTCCATCTACTTCATTTACATCAGTTGTGATTTTGAATTGTTTTAAATTATTTTCAATAACTAATTCTTGAACTTCTGGAACTCCTACTTGATTTACAACTTCAAGTATCATGCCATCAGAACTTGCTTGATTTTCTAAAGTATGTCCATCAACTTCTATGGTATCACTTTCAAAATATCCTCCTGCTACTACTTTGCCATCATTTGTTTCTGTTACTGATAAAATTTCATCATCACTACTTCCTCCAAATGATTTTGCCCATTCTACTTCGCCTTCTTCATTGTATTTTATTATTAAAGCGTCATTTTCTCCGTTTCCTTTTAATTCTTGCTTACCTGCCTGAATTCTTACCATACCATTTAAAAGTCCGCCTGCAATGACACCTCCATCACTTGTTTCTGCTACTGAATAAATATAATCATCATGACTTCCTCCTATATTCTTTGCCCATTCTACTTCGCCACTACTACTGTATTTTATTATTAGACCATCACCACTTCCATTACTTGTTAATGTTTCATTTCCTACTTGGATTGTTTTACTATAGAAATCTCCTCCTGCTATATAGCCTCCATCTTCTGTTGCTGCTACTGAATTGATATAATCACTACTACTTCCTCCTATATTTTTTGCCCATTCTACTTTACCCGTGCTACTATATTTTATTATTAGACAGTCAGTACTTCCATTACTTGTTAATGTTTCATTTTCTACTTGGATTGTACTTTGGAAATCTCCTCCTGCTAGGAAACCTCCATCACTTGTTGAAGCTACTGAATTTACTGAGTCACTAATACTTCCTCCAAATGATTCTGCCCATTCTATCTCTCCAAACGCATTATATTTTATTATTATAGCATCAGAATAAGATGTAGAAGTACTATTATTTGTTATTACTTTATTTCCTACTGTAATTGTACTACTTTGGAAATATCCTCCTGCTATATAGCCTCCATCATTGGTCTGTGCTACAGAAGTTACTCTATCATTTCTATCTCCTCCAAATGATTTTGCCCATTCTATTTCGCCTGAACTACTATATTTTATTATTAGGCCATCAGAATATGATGTTGAACCATTATTTGTTAATGTTATATTTCCTGCTTCGATTGTACTACTTTGGAAATATCCTCCTATTATATAGCCTCCATCACTGGTTTCTGCTACTGAGTTAATTTGGTCATCCCAACTTCCTCCTATATTCTTTGCCCATTCTACTTCTCTTCCGGCATTATATTTCACTATTAGACCATCTATAGTTCCATTACTTCTTAATGTTTCATTTTCTACTTGGATTGTATCACCGAAATATCCTCCTGTTATATAGCCTCCATCACTTGTTGATACTACTGAAGTAATCTCGGCAGAGGAATAATAATTGTTTCCAACTGATTTTACATTTGTAACAACTGGGTTAGGTAATTCTATTTCTTGTTTGCCATATTTAATAATAAATCCATCCGTACCTCCTTTATTAGTTAATATTTTATCGCCTGCTTGTATTGTACTACTAGAAGAATACCCACTTACTACATATTCACCATTATCAAGCTGTACTACAGAATTAACTTCTTCATCCTTACCACCTTTAATTTGTCTAATCCATTCAATTTCTCCATCACCAAATAATTTTATTAAAAATCCATCAGCTTCTGTTGCTGCTAATTCTTCATTTTCTATTTCAAGATTTCCATTAAAATGTCCTCCTACTATATAGTCTCCATCATTGGTTATTGCTACTGAATTGATATAATCACTACTACTTCCTCCTATGTTTTTTGCCCATTCTACTTCGCCTGTACTACTATATTTTATTATTAGACCATCATATCCACCATTATTTGTTAATGTTTCATTTCCTACTTGGATACTATCAATATTGAAATATCCTCCTGCAATGGCACCTCCATCACTGGTTGAAGCTACTGAAGTAATTTGGTCATAACTACTTCCTCCAAATGATTTTGCCCATTCTACTTCGCCAGAATTACTATATTTTATTATTAGTCCATCAGGCCATCCACTATTAGAATTTGTTATTGTTACATCTCCTACTTGGATACTATCACTATAGAAATATCCTCCTACTATATATCCTCCATCACTTGCTTCTGCTACTGATCGTATACTGTCATCACTACTTCCTCCTATATTCTTTGCCCATTCTACATCGCCACTACTACTGTATTTTATTATTAGACCATCAGAACCATAACTTCCATTATTTGTTAATGTTTCATTTCCTACTTGGATTGTACTACTGAAATATCCTCCTACTATATATCCTCCATCACTTGTTGTAGCTACTGAATTTATAGAATCTTGATAACTTCCTCCAAACGATTTTGCCCATTCCACTTCTCCAGAATTACTATATTTTATTATTAATCCACTTCCAGTACCATAAATATCTCTAAATGTTTCATTTCCTATTTGAATTGTTCCAGAAAAACTTCCTCCTACAATATAACCTCCATCACTTGTTGACGCTATTGAACTAACATGATCAGTACCAGTTCCTCCAAATGATTGTATCCATTCAATTTCATTTTCCAAATTATATTTTATTATTAGACCATCAGAATATCCATTACTTGTTAATGTTTCACTTCCTACTTGAATTGTTCCAGTGAAATCTCCTCCTACTATATAGCCTCCATCACTTGTTGTAGTTACTGAGTTCATATGATCATCTTCACTGTCTCCAATTAATTCAGCATTTGTAACACTAGGAATATTTATTTCTTCATATTTCAAAATCATTGCAGAACTATATCCGTTATTTGTTAATCTTTTATTTCCTACTTGGATACTATCACTATAGAAATATCCTCCTGCTATATAGACTCCATCATTGGTTTCTGCTACTGAATTGATATAATCAAGAGAATTTCCTCCAAACGAATCAGCCCATTCTACTTCTCCTTCTCTATTGTATTTTATTATTAATCCATCATTATTTCCATTACTTGTTAATTCTTCATTTCCTACTTGGATACTATCACTATAGAAATATCCTCCTACTATATACCCTCCATCACTCGTTGAAGCTACTGATGTAATTTCATCATCTCCACTTCCTCCTATATTCTTTGCCCATTCTACTTCTCCTTCTGAACTATATTTTATTATTAGGCCATCATATGGACGATATGAAACAGTACTATTATTAGTTAATACATAATCTCCTACTTGGATTGTACTACTTGAGAAATATCCTCCTGCTATATAGCCTCCATCACTTGTTTCTACTGCTGATTCGATATAATCAAGAGAATTTCCTCCAAACGAATCAGCCCATTCTACTTCTCCTTCTCTATTGTATTTTATTATTAATCCATCATTATTTCCATTACTTGTTAATTCTTCATTTCCTACTTGGATACTATCACTATAGAAATATCCTCCTGCTAGAATTCCTCCATCACTTGTTTCTGCTACTGAATATATATAATCAGAACTACTTCCTCCTATATTCTTTGCCCAGTCTACTTCGCCTGTGCTACTATATTTTATTATTAGGCCATCAAAAGTATATGGATATGTTGTAGTATTAGTATTAGTTAATGTTTCATTTCCTACTTGGATACTATCACTTGCGAAATATCCGCCTGCTATATAACCTCCATCAGTTGCCTCTGCTACTGAGTTTATATAATCTCTATCACTTCCTCCTATTGAAGTTGCCCATTCTACTTCGCCTGTGCTACTGTATTTTATTATTAGGCCATCATATGCATGATATGAAATAACAGTACTATTATTAGTTAATACATAATCTCCTACTTGGATACTATCACTTGCGAAATATCCGCCTGCTATAATACCACCATCACTTGTCCCTGTAACTGAAGTAATTTTATCTTCAAGATTTCCTCCTATTTGTTTTATCCATTCTACTTTACCTGTTGTTCTATATTTTATTATTAATCCATCATTGTTATCATCAGCTTGGTCAGAAGCTGTCTCTGTACATGTTAGTGTTTCATCTCCTATTTGGATTGTTCCGCCAAAATTTCCACCTACAACTATTGCACCGTCAGAGGTTGTTGTTGTTGTTTTAATTTCAGCATCATCATAATAGCTATTTCTTCCCCCAAACGAATCTGCAAATGTTAACTTCATTTCTGTTGGTTTGCTATTTCCTTCTCTAGAAGCTCCTATTCCAAAATAATAAACTTCACTTGTGTCATATTTTTCTGGTGCTTCTAGCTCTATTGCTTTGTAAAATCCTTCTGTTAAATCTGCTATTATTTCTCCTTGTGTATTTGTCGTTAATGTGTAGTATTCTCTTCCATTTATTGTTTCTTTGGTTCCTAATATTTCTCCTTTGCTGTTTGTTGCTGGTACTTCTCCTTCATCTATATTATATATTGCAAATTTAACATTAGCTAAAAGCTCTCCTGTTTCCGCATCTTTCTTTATTAATCTAAATGAAGGGCTATCTTCTATTGTTAGTTTTACTGTATTACCATCAACTGTATAGTTCTCGCTTGTTCCCTCTGTGTTAATAAATTCTAAACTTCCATTTGTTCCATCTACTTTAAATGTTATATCTTTTACTTTTGCATAACCCTCTGGCGCCAATACTTCTTTTAATGTGTAAACTGCTTCTTCATCTCTTCCTTCTATATATTGGTATAAATCATTTATTGTTACTGTTCCATTTGTATTTGTCGTATATTCTCCTATTACTTCTGTACCCTTATATAGTTTGAATTTTGCTCCTCTTAATGGTGTAACTTCTGAATTTGCAGAATTTGTTGTATCTTGGCTTGTTGTTGCATCATTACTTACTTCTGTATCTATTGTTTTCTTTATTTTTAATATTTCTAGACTATATCTTGGTATTTTTTCATCTTCTATATTCATTGTAATTGTTGGTATGCTGTCTTCTTCTGTTGTGCTTTGACTTGCTATTGTTCCTGAAGATGTTTGTATGCTATAATTTCCACTATTATTTCTTATTCTAAATCTTACTTGACTTGCCAAATAATACCCTTCTGCTTTTATTTCTTCTAGAGTATAGTATTGATTTATAGTTAATCCAGTTACTGTTACCTCTCCATTTTCATCTGTTGTTAATACTTTACCATCTTCTGGTAGATTGTATCCTGTTAATTTATATTTTACATTTTGTAAAACATTTGATGTTCCTTGCTCTGTTTTATGTATTTTTATACTTGCTTTTACTTCATCCTCTACCTTAACAGTTACTTTATAATCTTCTCCTTCATTTTTGATAACTTGCATGTCTTCTTTCGTTGTTCCACTTGTTTTTTCTATTGTTAAAGTTCCATTTTCGTCGACATGACCAATAAACCTAATAACATCTGAATTTAATTCATAGTTATTTGGTGTCTTTATTTCTTGTATTGTATATGCTTTTTCTGCATATAGGTTATTTATTGTAAGTACTCCTTGTTCATTTGTTACAGCTGTTTTGCTTTCTCCTGTTTCTTCATCTGTAAAACTGTATGTTGCACCAGGAATTACTTTGTCCTTTCCAGTTTGATATTTTGTTAATTCTAAGTTATATTTTTCTGCTATTCTAAATCCTAATTTGTTTGGTTCTACTTGTGTTCTATATTTACCTTGATCTGTATCTAAACTAAAGTATATTCCATGATGACTATATGCTACTTTGTTAAACTCTACACCATTTGGTATCTTTACTGTGTAGTTAAATACATATTCTGCTCCTGTTGGCATTACATAGTCTCCAAGGTCTATTAAGAATGTTTTTACATTATCCCAATTTGTTACTTGGTCTGCTGTTTTCCATCCATTTTCTGCCTTGCTTAAATCTCTATTTGGCTTTTCATTTTCTGAATAATATACTGTTACATATTGTTGTAATTCTGCTGGTACTTCTATTCCAGTATCCTTCATCTTTGTTGTAAACTCTGAAGCTAAATCTCCTCCGCTTAATACATATGTATTTCCTTCGAATGGTATTTTACCTAATATTTGTATTTCGCTTATTGTACTTCCATAATTGTTACGCATTTGTACTCCTATTGTTACTTCTCTTTCTTCGTTTTCTACTACTGCATAACTTGGTCTTACATCTGCAACTTGTGGTGATATTACTTGGCTTCCTTTGTCATCATAATTGCTTCCTACTTGGTTTGTTAATAAGCTATTTGGTGATACCATGCTTAAACTTATAGTATCATGGTTTACTTGTTCTGTTGTATTTAAATTATCATTTACATCATATATATCTTCTGCACTGTAATAATAATCGCTTACTTCTTCATTTGATGCATATAACTCTATATTTCTACTTATTGTTGCTACTCTTGGATCAGGTGTTATGTCTACATCAACTGTTATGCTATATGTTTGTGGTGTTGTATCATCATTTTTTGTATTTATTTTTATTAATTTGATACCATCTTGGTCTATTAACTCATAACTTGTAATACTTACATTATTATTGTTTATTTGTACATTATTAATTTGGGCATCAATTATTTCTTCTGGTAGTTTAACAATAAAACTTCCATCCACCCATCCTACTTGATTATTTGCTTCGTTGTATCTTGCTGTTATTGTTAACTTTTCATTTCTCTCAGTTGTTTGTGTTGATATTGTATTATTACTTATTCCTATATCTGCTATAGAATATGGTGCTTCATAATGTGCTTGGTGTGTATCTGTATTTACATAGTTTCCACCTAAGTATCCTACTAAGTTTGATTGAATATATTGTAAATTATCAAATGCTTCTCTTGTATAGTTTGTTGTTATATATTCGTCATCCAATTCTTTTATGTTATATACTGTTAAATAACTATTTGCATTTGTCTCGCTTGTTTCTATTCTTATATGTTTTACTGGTAGTTCATATTTATATGGATTGCTTGCTGTATACTTGTTCCAATCAGATTTTGTAAATGTTACTAATAAATCTCCTGTTTCTTCATCATATACTTTTATCCATCCATCTTCTTTTAATATGCTATCTGCTCCAGAAAATGCTATTCCTATATTTGTAGTTACATTCTCCATACTTTCTTTATTTGAATCTGTTTTTATAAAGTTGTCTACTACTTGTGCTTTATCATTTTCTGTCTCTTTCATTACAAGTCCTGTAGATGCTCCATCTGTTCCTGTATATGCATCCCATCTTACTTGGTATGTATCTTCTGTTTCTTCCGCACTTACTCCATTATATATTCTTAATGGTTTTTGTTTTGATACTATATATCTATAACTTGGATAAGATATATATTTTCCTACTGTTATATCAAATCTTGCTGATTCACCTTGCATTTTTCTATAGCTTGCTACTATTGTTGCTGTTGCTGTGTTTGATTTATATGGATTTGTAAATTCTTCATTTGGGTTATTATACCCTTCATAATATGTGATTACTGGTATTTTTATTGTTACTGTTTCTTCTCCTAAGCTTTGATATGCTTCTATTGGATATGTTACTCTTACGCTATATGAGTTACTTCTTGATAGTCCTGTTGTTACTATTCCATCTTCTCCTACTACTGCTTCTCTATCTATTGTTAGTGTTTTTGTTTCTGCATCATAATTAGAAGTAGCATTACTTCCTGTGTATACTACCTCTAATGGGTCATATCCATTTAATTGTGGTATTTGTGCTTCTACATGATTGCTCTTTAATATTAATTCATTATCTGTTTCACTTGTTCTTATAGAGAAATCCAATGTTATTTTTCCATTTTCTTCGTCCAATCTATTCTCTATATCATCATAATCTAAATATGTATTTGTTATTTGTGCTCTTGTTGTTCCATACCAATCTATATTAAAATTAACTGTTTTTGTTATTTGGACTTCTTGGTTACTCTCGTTTACATATGTTCCTGTTAAAGTTACACTATCTACTTTGCTGTAGTTATTTATATTATTTCCTATCGCCGCATTTTCGCGTGATGAATAAGAATAGTCGCCACTTCTTACTATTCCTGTTAATAATTTTTGTGTTCCATTGTTTAAATCATTAAATTCTATCTCTCTTACATTACTTCCAACGTAGTTATCTTTTAACTCATCATCTTTTGGTAGGGCTGTTTGGAAATAGAAGTTTCCATCATTTATCGTAATTTTTGCATCTTTAAGATACCCTGCTGTGTCTACATTTAGTTCCATATACAAGGTATCTTCTTGTCCTATTTCCTTACTCGTTCCCCTTATGCTCTCTGCATAGCCATCTCCGTTTAAGTCACGCAAAAAGAAGGCGTCGAATTTAACGTTGCCATCTGTTCCTTCAACGATATTTTCCCCGTCTTTTACTTCGTCATATGTCATTGCTCTTGCTAGCTCTGGATTTGATTTTAGCATATTAGCTTTACGTATGTTATTTACAACCAATAAAGCTATTATTGCGATAATTGCAATTATTACAACTATTGCAACCGCACTTGTTACTATTCGATTCTTTGAGCCAACATTTTTGTTTTGGAATTTACTTATTAAACTTGCTATACCTGTAAATCTATCGCTATTTTTATCTTTTTTTCTGTTCTTTAAAGTATAGTTCTCTTCCTCTCTTAGACTCTCAAGGTTTTCAGACTTCTTTGCATTGTTCACATTCTTGTTTTTCTCGTCTTTTTTCCCCATAATTTTGCACCTACTTCTCTATAAATAATTATTATATTAATTTTAAATTCTACTCTAAAATAAGTAAATAGAGGGATGTTTCATATTTCTGAAACATTCCTCTATCTCTTTACGGATGCTATTTTTCGACAATTTATATATTATTTTTGTTACATATTGTAAAAATCTTATTTATCAAAGTTATTGTAATTAAAAATTATATTACAAAAATATTAAAACAGATTATATATTTCCCTTACATCTTATTTTCCGTAGATTTATAAAGTTTAAGCTCACATAAAGCAAGTGAAAAACTATCTTTAATTTTGAATAGTCTTCCACTTTTTAGGTACATAATTATTTATTTTTTCTTTTGTGCACTTTCCTAAGAAGATTTATTTGTTATTTTTTCTTAGCTTTCTTTTGCACTTTTGTGTTTGTTTTCTTTTGTCTCTTTGTTACAACAACCGCATATCTTAATGTAACACTTTCTAAGACTACTAGTACTGCTAATGCTATTAGTAATCCTACTGGGAATTCACCGGTTTCTACACCGATTATTACAGTTGTTTTAGAAGTATTATCTTTATCATTGCTATCTGCAAAGCCTGGTATACTATCTGCTTCTACTAATGTTACTTCATTAGTCTTTTCTCCCATATTGTCTCCAGATGTGTTCCAGTTTAATAATACTGTGTATTCTTTTGTTTCTCCGGCTGCTACTTCTGGTATTACCTTTCTTAGTACTGTACCACTATTTCCACTGTTTCCAGCTCCGCCATTGCCAGCTCTATCGTCGCTGCCAACCGCAGGGCTTGCTGTATCTCTTACTTCCCATGTTCCATCATTATTTGCTAATGTCATTCCTTCTGGTAGCTTGTCTTCTATTATTGCTGTTCCGTCTACTTCGCTAGAGTTAATTACTTTTACCTTATATTCTATTTGTACACTTGTGTTCTCCGTACTCTTTCTGTAGATATCTAATTTTTCTAGATTTCCATTTGTTGGTGCTCTCCTTACGCCATTTACAATTATTCCTGTTATTTCGTGTTCTACTCCTATGTTAAATGGCTTAGCTTCGTAATAATAATATAATTCAATTGTATTGTTAACTACGTCTTTTCCGCTTTCGTCCTTTGTTATTTCTACCTTCATTAAGCCATTTGGCTCTTTTGGACTTTCGCTTAATACATAATACTTGAATTCTTTTGCTGTTGTCTCGTATGGGTCGTCTTTTGCTCCTTCTATTACTATTTGGCTATTTTGTAATTCACCAGTTTCCGGATTTGTTTCTTCTATTTCTTTTCCAGTGTCTTTGTCCACATAATGTACTATTACTTTTGCAGGTTGATAATAATAGTAGTTTACTATTATCTTTTCTTTTTCTTTCATTGTTCCTGTTGCGTTTTCTGGAAGTATATTGTTTCCTTCCTTATCCGTTGTTGCTACTGCATATCCTAAGAAGTTCTTTGATGGGATGTTGTATTCGTCTCCCACATGTCCTTCGTGTAGTGTTGCCTCTTCTAGCTCTTCTCCTGTTGCTATATCAATGTGATGTTCCTCTACTCCGGCAGATTTCTTAGCATAATAGTATGTTACCACTGTTTTGTTGTTTGTTATATTTCCTTGTGAATCTGTTTCTACTTGCATTGTTCCGCTTGCATTTGTTGGCGCTTCTACTAAGTCATATTCTGCGAAACTCTTTTGCTCTGTAGTGTAACTATCACCTTCGTGTTTTGTGCTATCAACTACCTTGTCTGTTAATGGATTGCCTGTCGCTCTATCTATGTAGTTTACTTCTAGAACTGCTTTTTTGATGTAATAATAGTTTACTGTTACTACATCTTCTCCCATTGTACCGCTTGCGTTACTTGGAAGTTTGTTTTCTACTAAGTCATATCCTGTAAATGTTCTACTTGGTATGCTATAGCTTTGTCCTATTGGTAAATTGTATTGTTCTGTATATATAATTCTTCCTGTCTTTTCGTCTATGTGATTTTCTATTAATCCAGTTCTTATGAGTTCGTAATAGTAAATTATTGTTTGTTCTTCTTTTGTCATTTTGATTGTTGTTTGTGTTGGACTTTCTGCTAATCTGTATTTATCAAAACTCTTTGGATATGTTACAAAGTCGTCTCCGACTAGTCCTTCTTTTGTTGTTGGTGTTTCTAAGTCTTTTACTATATTTCCTGTTTCTGGATCTCTTTCCACATATCTTACTGTGGCTTTTGTGTTTTGTAGATAATAATATGTTACATTTGTGTCTTGTAATGTCATATTGCCTTGTGTGTTTCCACTGTCACTTACCAATGTATATGTTTTTCCATCTTTAGAAATTGTTTCTTTGCGATGGTCTGTGTTTGTGTTGTAACTATCATCCACATATCCATTTATTTGCTCATCAGCACTTAAAACTTGATTGTTGCTGTCGTTTGAGTCATTGTCTTTTTCTACATAATGTATTATTACTTTTGCTGGTTTTAGTCTGTAATAATATATTACTTCTTGTGGTTTAGCTTCATTGTATTTTTCTATTGTTCCAGTAGTGCTACCTGCTGTTGCAGATTCGACTAACTCATATTTTTCGTTTACATTGCTTGCCTCTTCGGTTGTGTATTGGTCGCCTTCTTTGCCTTCTATTACTGCGTCTGGCACCTCTGCTCCATCAACCCCTGGAACTCTTGAAGTACTTAGTGTTCCGTCTGTTTGCATTATGTAATAATGTACTGTTACTTTTCCGTATTTATTAGTGTTTGTAACTGTTGTGCCTAAGCTATCTACACTTGCGTCATAATACTTCATATCTGCTTTAAGCTCTGTTAATTTGTATTCTATTTCTTTACCGTTTGCATCATATTTTGGTAGGTCTGTGAATATATCGTTCCATTTATTTGGATTAGAACTATCCTGTGTTGTTTTGTATCCTGATGTTCCTGGTTTTGCTAGTTCTTTTGTATATTCGCTACCATCGCTTCCGGTTAGCTTAAATGTTATTTTTGTAGGACGTTGGTTTAATTTGTTGCTATCGTCCTCCCACACTTTGCTTACTGGGATATTTACTGTAAATCCTGTTGTAGTAGTCCAACTTGCTGTAACTTCGTCACTTGAAATTTTTGGTGTTTCGTATTCTACGTGTCCTGCTACAACATTTTGTATTGCTAGTGTTTCTTGACCTATTCCTTTGTAAACAACTTTTATTTGCTTGCTTACTGTAACCTCTTTTGCGTCTGACATTTGTACATTGTCTACTGGTTCTTCCCAAGTTATTGTGTTGGCTGTTTCATCATATATTCCGCCATTTAAGTCTGATTTAGTAGTATCTATTGCAAATGGCAATGTATCTACTAATTTGACTTTTGCATTTCCTTCATAGTCTCTTATTTCTGCGTTATAGCTTATGTTGTATGTTATTTCTTGGTCTAAACTATCTATCTTTGTTGTTCCTGTTTTAGAAATATGCTGTTCTGCTTTTGGCTCTATATATGTATGTTCTGGCTCTTCTGGAACTTTTTCGTTTTGTCCGTTTTTTTCTAGAAAAGCTGTATTTTTAATCTTTGTTCCGTCAGCTAATCTGTTTACAGTTACTTTAAACTCTATTGCTCCTTCAACGCCAGTTCCAACTGTTATATTTATTCCTTGGCTTAGGTTGTCTGCTGTCATTTCTGGATAACTTTGTGCTCCAATTTTTATGCTTCCTGCTACAAATGTTGTTCCATTTGGAATTGTATCTTTTACTATTACTGTTCCGTCTCTTCTTCCTTCATTTCTTAAGTTTATTCTATATGTTATTGTGTCTCCTGCTCTTACATAACTTCCGCTTGCTGGTTCTGCTTCTTTGTGTGCTGTTATGTTTGCTTTTGTAACGGTTGTTGTTACTTCGTTTGTTGGCTTGTCGTTTATTGTAGCACTGTTCTTTAATTCTTTAGTGTATTGGCCATTTGGTAAGGTGTTTACTATTCCTGCAAAAATAACTTCTACAGTACCGTTTGCTGGAACATTTACATCTATTCCGTTGGCTAATTCTTGCTCTGAATATGTTGTACGAATTCTTCCAACTTCTACCTGAGTATTTGTATCGAATGTCATTCCTTCTGGTAATGTATCTTTTACAACTACTGTGTCTTCTAGGTTTCCGTCATTATTAATTCTTAATGTGTACTGTACTCTTTCTCCTTCTGCGACTTCTGTTTTGTCTACCAACATTTCGCTACTAACTATAGATTTATAAATCGTAGCTTCTTGGCTTCCTGTAACTTCTTCGCTTGTTTTTTCTGGAGTAAGTAACTTGATATCTCCTTTTACAACATTTCTTACCTTTTCTTGGTTCATATCTAAGCCAATGTAAACAAGCTTGATATTCTTTGTTACGTTTGCATAACCGTTTCCAGAATAACTGTTTATGTTTGATGCTTGCTCTTTCCATGTGATTGTTCTAGAGTTTGCATCATAACTTCCTCCATTTAAGTCTGACTTGTTTGTATCTATCTCGTAAGGAAGTGTGTCTACCATTGTTACTTCTGCATTGCCAATATAGTCTGCTATGCTTGCTGTGTAATTTATAGCATAATCCACTTCTTGTTCCGCAGATGTTATTCTGTCTGTTCCTGTTTTGCTTATTGTTTGATTTGTTATGCTTGGTGTTTTTAATTTATAATAGTAATTTACTTCTATATCACCTTTTATAAATTGACCATTTGCATTTGCTGGAGTTTGGGCTAATTCGTAATTTTGTTGTATGTTTTCTGCTGGGTTTGTAGCATAGTTTTCGCCACGAGCTCCTTCTATTATTTCGTCTTGTACCTCTGCTCCATCTGTGCTTGGAACCTTAGTATTTGTAAGACTTCCATCACTGCTCATAATGTAGTGATGTACTATTATTCTTCCATATTTGCTTACATTTGTAACTGTTTTAGCAGATTGGTCCGCATTTCCTTTTTCGTAGAATTTGTTATTTAAATCTGCTTCGTCAACCGTGTAAGCAATTTCGTAACCATTGTTGTCGTATTTTGGTAGATTATTAAATGTGTATTCCCAGTTATTTGCGTTTCCATCCACTGCATTTGCAGAAGTTACCATCTGTGTATATTCTTGTCCATTTCCTAATACTTTTAAAGTTACATTTTCTGAACGTTTGCCTGCACTGTTGTTGTCATCATCCCAGATTTTTGTAACTGTTACAGATGTTCTTTCGTCTAGAACTGTAAATGTATTTGTAACTGTTTTGCTTGCTTGGTCATAACTTGCTGTATAGAATTTATTGTCTAAATCCTCTTCGCTTAGTGTATAAACAATTTCGTCACCATTTACCTGATTGTATTTTGGTAATCCCGTAAATGTGTATAACCATCTATTTGAATCTTTAGGATCAACATTGTCTACAGTTAATGTATGTGTATATGGATTATGTGTATCGCTTCCATCATCTCCTGTTAAGACTAAGTTTACACTTGCTGGTCTCTTATTTGGTGTATTGTTGTTATCATTCCATACCTTTGTTACTGGTATATCTACAGTGTCTGTTGGTACTTTGAATGTATTTGTTACAGTCTTATATTCTTGGTCTACTTTACTATTTGTGTTTGTATAGTAAATATTGTCTAACTCCTCGCTTAATACATAATTAATTTCGTCACCATTGCTGTCTAATTTTGGTAAGTTATTAAATGTATCTTCCCAACGATTTGTATCTTCTGTAGCATTTGCCTCTGTTAACTCTTGTTTATATGTTTGTCCATTTCCTGTAAGTACTAATGTTACACTTTCTGGACGTTTGCCTGCACTGTTATTATTGTCATCCCATACTTTGGCTACTGGTATAGAAATTCTTTCGTCTGGCACTACAAATTTATTTGTAATTGTATAACCTGACTTCATATCTCCTTCTATAACCTTGTTTTCTGCTGTATAGAATTTGCTTTCTGTGTCCGCTTCGTCTGCAGTGTAATTTATTTCGTTACCATTTTCATCATATTTTGGAACGCTGAATGTACTACTCCATCTGCTTGTATCTCCGCCTACTGCATCAGTTTTGGTAACTGCTTCTGAAGCAACTACTTCGTTTCCATCTTTAACTTGTAATGTTACACTTCCTGGACGTTTGCTTGCAGAATTTTCGTTATCATCCCAAACCTTAGTTACTGTTACATCAACCTTGTCTCCAGGTACTTTAAATGTATTTGTTATTGTTCTTGTAGCTTGGTCTACATCGGATTTGATGTAGAATTGATTATCTATTTCTTTTTCGTTTACTGTGTAATTTACCTCGTTACCATAATTATCGTATTCTGGTAACTCTCCAAATGTATATTCCCAAGTGTTTGCATCTCCGCTTACTGCATTTGCAGATGTAACGTTTTGCTCCTTAGAAATATTAACTCCTTCGCCTGTTCCTACAAGTGTTAATGTTGCTAAGTCTGGACGTTTTCCTGCATGGTTGTTATTGTCATCCCATACTTTTTTAGCTGTTACAGATGTTTTTTCGTCTGGAACACTAAATGTATTTGTTACTGTTTTTGCTTCTTGATTTACATTTGTAACATAGAATATGCTATTTACATTTTCTTCGCTTAATGAATATACAATTTCGTCACCATTTATTGCGTTATATTTTGGTAATCCTGTAAATGTGTATAACCATTTATTTTGGTCGCTTATATCCACATTATTGTCCGATGTTAGAGTTTCTCTATATGAACTAGCTCCATCGTTTCCTGTTAGGACTAAATCTACACTTGTTGGACGTTTTTTAGCAATATCTCCATTATCATCCCAAACTGTTACTACTGGTACATTTATTGTATCTGTTGGTACCTTAAATGTATTTGTTACAGTCTTGCTTTCTTGGTCTACCTTACTATTTGTAGCTGTGTAGTAGATATTGTCTAATTCTTCGCTTAATGTGTATACAATTTCATCACCATTTACTGAGTTATATTTTGGTAAATCTATAAATGTGTAATTCCATCTGTTTCCATCACTTTGGTCAGCATTGTGTCCACTTAATGTAGTTTTGTGTGGCTCGCTTCCATCGTTTCCTGTTAAGACTAAAACAACATTATCTGGTCTCTTATTTGCAATATTGTTATTGTCATTCCATATTTTTACTACTGGAATAGATATTCTAACATCTGGAACTGCAAATGTATTTGTAATAGTCTTTGTTTCTTGCTCTACTTTGCTGTTTTCAGCTGTGTAGTAAATATTATCTAGCTCTTCGCTTAATGTGTATACTATTTCGTCACCGTTTTCATCGTATTTTGGTAGGTTTGTAAATGTATATTTCCATGTGTTGCTGTTTGATGTATCATCTTTAACTGCATTTGTTTCGTTTAATTCTTGTTTAAATGTTTGACCATTTCCTGTAAGTACCATTGTTACAGTGCTTGGACGTTTTCTTGCACTGTTATTGTTGTCATCCCATACTTTTGTTACTGGTACAGAAATTCTTTCGTCCGGTACAACAAATTTGTTTGTAATTATATAACCAGAATTCATATCTCCACTTATTTGTGTATTTGCTTTTGTATAGAATATGCTTTCTGTATCTGCCTCGTCCACAGTGTAATTTATTGCGTCACCGTTTTCATCATATTTTGGAACTACGAATACATACTGCCATTTATTTGTGTCTCCATCTATAACGTTTTTACCTGTAAATGTATCCTCTGCTACTATTTCGTCACCATTTTTAACTTGTATTGTAACTGCTTTTGGTCTCTTCTTTGCTTTGTTGCTGTTATCATCCCATACTTTTGCAACTTGTACACTAACTTTGTCTCCTGGAACTTGGAAAGTGTTTGTTACTGTTCTTGTTTCTTGGTTAACATTAGATTTTATATAGAATTCACTATCTAAATCTTTTTCGTTAACTGTGTACACTATCTCGTCACCATAATTATCATATTTTGGTAACTCTGTGAAAGTGCATTCCCAAGTATTGCTGTCTCCTTGGACTGCATTGTTGCTAGTAACTTCTTGCTCTTTAGTAATATCTACTCCTTCTCCTGTTCCTGTAACTGTTAATGTTGCAGAAGTTGGACGTTTATTTGCATGGTTGCTATTATCATCCCAATATTTTTTAGCTGTTACAGATACTTTTTCGTCCGGTACTGTAAATGTATTTGTAATTTTCTTTGTGCTTTGTTCTACGCTAGCTACATAGAATTTATTGTTTTCTTCTGAGCTTACTTCCTCACTTACTTGGTAATCTATCTCTGCTCCTTGTGCATCATATTGTTGTAAGTTTGCAAATGTGTATTCCCAAGTGTTTTCGTCTTCTGTTGCATTTTCTGTAGTTAATGATTGTTTGTGAGTTTCACCATTTCCTGTAAGTACCATTGTTACAGAAGTTGGACGTTTTTTTGCAATATTGTTATTGTCATTCCATACTTTTGTTACTTTTACATCTTTTAAGAACTCTGTTGGAATATCTTTTGTTGCTTCTGTTATGTCAGTTTTTTCCGGAGTCTTTAAATTTATTGTTCCTGTTACTTTATTAGAAACATTTGCTTTTGTAACATCTAAATCTTTATATACCAAAGTAATATTTTTAGTTATATTTACTTGTTTTTTACCGTCTGCAAATGTATTTATTCCTGTAACATCTTCTCTCCAAGTAATTGTTTTAGCTTCTGCATTATAGCTTCCACCATCTAATACGGAGCTTGATTGCTCTATATCGTATGGAAGTGTATCTACAATTGTTACCTCGCTATCTCCAATATATGTATCTACATTTGCTGTATATGTAATATTGTATGGTATTTTTTGGTCTTTGTCTGTTACTTTTGCTAAAGTACTATTTTTAGCTATGCTGCTATTTTCAATAGTAGGTTGTTTTAATTTATAGTAATATGTTACTTCGATTGGGTCTTCTTGTATTGTTCCTTCTGCATTTGCTGGTATTTCGGCTACTTCATAATTTGCCTGAACATTTTCTGCAGGTTTTGTAACATAACTTGTTCCTACCTTATCTGTTATTACAGCATCTTCTGTTCCTGTTCCTTCTGTGTTTGGAACTTGTATTGTAGTCTTTGTTCCATCTTCCTCTTGGATATAATAATGTACAATTACTTGTCCATCAGGAATTACAAATTTATTTGTGATTGTTTTGTCTGCTTGGTTTACCTCTTCTTTTACATAATATTTACTATTTACATCTCTTTCATCCACTGTGTAATTTATCTCGTTACCTAAGCTATCGTATTTTCTAACATTAAATACATATTGCCATCTATTTGTGTCTCCATCTACAGCATCTGCTTCTGTAACTGTTTGTTCTCTAGCTGGATTTTCTCCATCTTTTACCTGTAATATTACACTTTCTGGACGTTTGCCTGCGCTATTATTGTCATCATCCCATACCTTCGTTACTGGAATGTTTATCTTAACATCCGGTACTTGGAATGTATTTGTTATTGTCTTTGTTTGTTGATTTACATTAGTTTTTACATAGAACTGGTTGCCCGTGTCTTTTTCGTCTATTGTGTATTGTACCTCGTCACCATATTCATCATATTTTTGTAAATCGCTAAATGTATATTCCCAAGTGCTGCTGTTTTCCTCCATTGAATTTTCTGATGTAATTGTTTGTTCTTTTGTAAAGTCTACTCCAATTCCTTTTCCTGTAACTGTTAGAGTAATACTTTCTGGACGTTTGCCAGCATAATTATTGTTATCATTCCATTCCTTTTTAGCTGTTAGGCTTATTTTTTCGTCTGGAACGCTAAATGTATTTGTTATTGTTTTGTTAGTATCGTCCACACTTGATGTATAGAATATACTATTTAAATTTTCTTGACTTAATGTGTATACAATCTCATCACCATTTTCTTGATTGTATTTTGGTAAATTTGTAAATGTATATTCCCATTTGTTGTAATCATCATAATCTTCGTTACTATTTGTTAATGTTTCTCTATGTGGATTACTTCCATCGTTTCCACTTAGAACTACATCTACACTTTTTGGACGTTTAGAAGCGATATCTCCGTTATCATTCCATACTATATTTATTGGTACGGAAATTGTTTCATCTGGTACAACAAATTTATTTGTAACTATATAACCAGAATTCATATCTCCGCTTATTTCTGTATTTTCTTTTGTATAAAGAACGCTTCCTGTGTCTGCTTCGTCTACTGTGTAGTTAATTGCATTACCGTTCTCATCATATTTTGGAACGCTAAATACATATTGCCATCTGTTTATATCTCCATCTATAACATTCTTTCCTGTGTATGTTTCTTCTGCAACTACTTCATCACCATTTTTAACCTGCAATGTTACTGCTTTTGGTCTCTTATGGGCACTATTATTATTGTCATCCCAAACCTTTGTAACTTGTACGTTAACTTTTTCTCCAGGAACTTGGAATTTATTTGTTACTGTTTTTGTATCTTGGTCCACATTTGATTTTATATAGAATTCACTATCTAGGTCTTTTTCGTTTACAGTGTAAACTACTTCGTCACCATTATTATCATATTTTGGTAATTCTCCAAATGTGCATTCCCAAGTATTTTGGTCTCCTTCGACTGCATTGTCGAGAGTAACCTCTTGCTCTTTTGTAATTTCTACTCCTTCACCTGTTCCTGTAACTGTTAATGTTGCAGAATCTGGACGTTTTCCGGCATGATTATTATTGTCATCCCAATATTTTTTAGCTGTTACAGATACTTTTTCGTCAGTTACTGTAAATGTATTGGTTACAGTCTTTGTGCTTTGTTCTACACTAGCTACATAGAATTTATTGTTTTCTTCTGCACTTGTTTCCTCACTTACTTGGTAATCAATTTCTGTGCCTTGTGCATCGTATTTTTTTAAGTTTTTAAATGTATATTCCCAAGTATTGCTGTTTTCTTCTAGCGCATTTTCTACAGTTAACAATTGTTTGTGAGTTTCACCATTTCCTGTTAGTACCATTGTTACTGCACTTGGACGTTTATTTGCTACATTGTTATTGTCATCCCATACTTTTGTTACTTTCACATCTTTTAAGAACTCTGTTGGAATGTCATTTGTTGTTTCTACTGTATCAGATTTTTCTGGTGTTTCTAAGTTTATTGTTCCCGCTACTTTATTTGTAACATTTGCTTTTGTTACATCTAAATCTTTGTATACTACAGATATTTCTTTTGTTACATTTACTTGTTTTTTGTCATTTGCAAATGTATTTATTCCTGCGATATCTTCTTTCCATGTTATTGTCTTAGAATTTGCATCATAACTTCCGCCATCCAAGTTGGATTTTTCCTCATCTATTTGATATGGAAGAGTATCTACTATAGTAACTTCGCCATCTCCTATATATGTATCTACACTCGCTGTGTAAGTAATACTATATGGTACTGCTTGGTCTTCCTCTGTTACTTTGTCCAAAGTACTATTTTTAGTTATACTGCTATTTTCTATAATAGGATCTTTTAATTTATAATAATATGTTACTACTGTTGGTTCTTCTGTTATTACACCATTAGCATTTGTTGGTGTTGCTATTAATTCATAATTCTGTTGTACATTTTCTGCAGGTTTTGTTGTATAACTTGTTCCTACTTTTCCTTCTATTACAACATCTTCTGTTCCCTTACCTTCTGTGTTTGGAACTTGCATTATAGTTTCTGTTCCATCTTGCTCTTGGATGTAATAATGTACTGTTACTTTTCCATCAGGTTTTATATATTTATTTGTAATAGTCCTATCCTCTTGGTTTACCTCTCCTTTTTCATAATATTTACTATTTAAATCTCTCTCATCAACTGTGTAATGTATTTCGTTACCACTACCATCATATTTTCTAGCACTAAATACATATTGCCATCTATTTGTATCTCCATCTACTGCATCTGCTGCTGTAACAGTATGCTCCATTGCTGCATTTTCTCCGTCTTTAATTTGTAATATTATACTTTCTGGACGTTTACCTGCGCTATTATTGTCATCATCCCAAATCTTTGTTACTGGAATATCCACCTTAATATCTGGTATTTGGTATGTATTTGTAATTGTTCTTGTTTGTTGATTTACATTAGTTTTTACATAAAAATCATTGCCACTGCTTTTTTCATCTATTGTATATTTTACGTCATCACCATAATCGTCATATTTTGGTAAATCTGTAAAAGTACACTCCCAAGTGCTACTATCTCCTTCCATCGCATTTTCTGATGTTATAGTTTGCTCTTTTGTAAAGTCTACTCCCATTCCTTTTCCTATAACTAATAAAGTAACACTTTCTGGACGTTTGCCTGCATAATTATTGTTATCATTCCATTCCTTTTTAGCTGTTATACTAATTTTCTCATCTGGAATTACAAATTTATTTGTTATTGTTTTTTCTTCATTGTTCACGCTTGATGTATAGAATTCACTCTCTAATTTTCCCTGTGTTAATGTGTAAACGATTTCATCACCATTTACTTGATTATATTTAGGCAAATCTTTGAATGTATATACCCATTTATTGTAATCTTCTTCATCTTCATTATAGTAAGTTAATGTTTGGTTATATGGACCGCTTCCATCACTTCCATTTAAGAATATGTCTGCAGTTTCTGGACGTTTAGCAGCCATATCGCCATCATCGTCCCATACTATTGTAATTGGTAATGCTATTGTATCTGTTGGAATTGCAAATTTATTTGTTACAGTTTTGCTTTCTTGGTCTACATTGCTATTTTCGCTTGTATAGTAAACACTATCCAATTCTTCACTTAATACATAATTTATTTCATCATTATTTTCATCATATTTTGGTACTTCGAATGTATATACCCAATTATTAGCATTTAATTGGTCTGCATTTTCTTTTGTTAAAGTTTGTTTGTATACTTGGTTATTTCCTGTAAGTACCATTGTTACAGATGCTGGACGTTTTTCTAAAGCATTGTTATTGTCGTCCCATACTTTTGTTACTGGTATAGAAACTTTTTCAGTTGAATGTACAAATGTGTTTGTTATTGTTTTAGTGTCTTGCTCAACACTTGATGTATAGTTTTTGTTGTTTTCTTCGTCATTTACCTCTTCGCTTAATACATAATCTATTTCTTCGCCATTTTCATCAAATCTTGGTAAATTTGTAAATGTGTATTCCCAAGTATTGCTATCTTCTTCTGTATTATCTGGCACTGCATTTGCCTTTGTTAATTCTTGTTTATATGTTTGCTCGTTTCCTGTAAGTACCATTGTTACAGAGCTTGGACGTTTATTTGCTCTATTATTATTGTCATCCCATATTTTTGTAACTTTTATTTCTTTTGGTAATTCTTGTGGGATATCTTTTGTTGCTTCTACAACATTTGATTTTTCCTGTGTTGTTAATTTTATAGTTCCTGCTATTTTATTTGTAAGAACCTTTTTAGAACCATCGATATCTTTAAATACTACAGATATTGATTTTTCTATGTTTATTTGCTTTTTACCTCCGGTATATGTATCTATTCCTATAATGGTTTCTTTCCAAGTTATTGTTTTGTTTTCTGCATCATATATACCACCATCTAGGCTAGATTTTGCTTCGTCTATCTCGTATGGAAGTGTATCTACTAATGTTATTTCCACATCACCCATATATAAATCTACATCTGTTGCATATGTAATATTGTATGGTATTTCTTGGTCTTTTTCTGTTATTTTGCTTAATGTACTTTCTTTAGCGATATTACTATCTTCTATTATTGCCTCTGGCATTCTGTAGTAATATGTTACTTCTATTGTGCCTGGAGCGTACTCTCCTGTTGCATTTTCTGGCATACCTACCAAACTATAATCTGCTGGGATGTCCATTGCTGGTGCAGTTTCGTAGTATGTTCCTATTTCTCCTGTAATTGTTTGGTCTGCTGATAAACTTTCTGTTGTATTTTCTTTATAATGGTGAACTATTACTGTTCCTTTTCCTATTTTGTTTTCTATTGTTACTACTTTTTGTTCTTGTGTTGTGGTTTGTGATTGTGATTCATCATATGTCATTACATATAAATTATTTTCATATGCAAATTTTTCTTTATCTGTTCCACTTACTATATATCCATTTGGAATTTCTTTTAAAATACTATCAACATGTAAATGTAGGCCCAAAGAAGGTTCTACTGCCCATTTTACTTTTCCATCTGTTGTATATTTTATTAAAATCGTTTTATTTTCGTTGTTTTGATTCTCAATTCTAATTTCTTCACCAGATTGAGTTTCTTCTTTTGGTATTATTAAATTTCCTTGTAAATATGCTATACCAACATACCCATCTGATACCTCTATAACTTTATAATATCCGGCAGACCCACTATCTGTTCCTAATTTCTTTGCCCACTCTACTTTTCCATTTTCATCATATTTTGCTAAAACTCCATCATTGTAATTATCTAATTCTATTTTTTGTCCAGATGTTGTTTCGTCTTCGTTAAATACAAGATTTCCATCTGAAATATTATTGTTTCCACCTACTAATGTTTCTCCTGTAGTTAATGGTTCTTTACTACCTTCAGAAAATTTAACATAAATATACATTGATGAAACAGCATCTACTATGTTTAAATCTGTGTCGAACTTAACTATAATATATTCATCTTTACTTTTAACTGTAATTGGTGCTCTCTGTTCTGTTGCTTCAGCTGGTATTGTTATGTCCTCTCCATAATAATTGTATGTTAGTACAATATTATTGCTCAATTCTTTTAACTTTACATTAAAGTATGTATATCTATTCATTCCTAAATATGATACATCTTTTAATGTTTCTATCTTTCCTTCATTATTGAATTTAAGAATAAATTGTCCATCTTTTCCATTTGAAGATATTGTAAGCTCTTCATTATTTATTGTATCTTCTGCTGGAATTCTAATTGTTCCATTGTAACTTCCTATAATTACATATTCATCATTATCTGTTGCCAATATATTTGTTGCTACACTCCAACTATCCTCATCTGTTTTTATTAATACTAGATTTTCTACTTTTCCTTCTTTATTTACTACCATTCCCATTCCGGTTTCGGTGCCAGTTAGTTGTAAATTTATTTCCTCACCATTTAACGTATATTCTCCAGAAATTGTTCCATCACTCAATATTCCTGAAACAAAAACATTCTTTCCATCTTTTGTAATATCTGTACTTTTAGAGGAATCCAAATTAATTCCATTTATAATTTCTTGTAGATATCTATAATTCTTTATAGGTATTACGTCTTTTTGTTCTATTATTATTTGATTATTAATTTCTTGTGTGATTTCTATTTCTTGTTTTCTTGCGTTTTCATCCTCTGGTAATTCATATTTACTAGGTGTTTGAACTTCTGTTAATATGTATTTTCCAGGTAATAAATTTTCTGTTATTTCTCCATTTTCGTTCGTTGTAACAACTCTTAGTTGTTCTCCGTTTATATCTTCTATTTCTCCTACTTGATTTCCAAATCCATCTGTAACTTCTTGACCTAGCTCGTCTGTAATTGTGAATTTAACACCCTCGATAGGTGCTCCTTCTGGGTCTTGCTTTTTAATTTTTAAAGAAGGAGTATTTAAAATCTTTGCAGTTAAAATGTTTTCGTTTGTTGTTAGGTCATAAAAATTTCCGTTTTGTATGTCTATTTGGAATTTTCCATCAACACAATGCATAATAAATTGTTTTTCTTCTGAATCTGCTATATATCCGCTTGGGGCTTTGGTTTCGGTTATAGTGTATGTTACTTCATCACTTAAATTTTCTAATACGACTTTTCCGCTCTCATCTGCAGTGTATTTCTCTGTTGCTTGTTGACCAGCTTGGTCTATGTATGTTAATTCGATTTCAGCATTAGGAAGTACTTCTCCTGTGCCTGCGTCAACATTTGTTAGCTCGAAGTTGAAGTAGTTTACTTCGTCTGTTTCTCCGGTGATTTCGTCTGCTATTGCTCTAGCAGAGCCAAGAAATGCCTTTGAAGAGCTTGTTTCGTTTATGTTAACAAGTACTACTGCAATAAGAATACTTGCAATTATTGCCAATATTCCTGCTATCAATATTAAATTAATTTTTGCACCTTCCTGATTCTTGAACATGCTGAAAATCCCCCCGAATGTTCTCCTTTAATATCTCGTTTATTGTACCAACTTTTTTCCTTATATTAAATAGCTGAAATTTCCATGTATTCGGGATGGGGCAAATCTTGTCTACGCAAGCTATTGCTGTGTATTTTTTGCACTAATATTACATTTTCATGTATTTTTTGCTATATTTTGATATTTTAGCCCTAAAAATATTGTTTAGTTTAGATTTCCGTAGGATTTTTGTGCGTTTAAAAATAAATTTAAAAAAGTGTTGAAATTTAAATTTTGTTATAATTGCGATTAGATATAACTTTTACCGATTAAATTTATAAGATATAATAATAGTATAAAGTTTCTAAATTCGACATACAAAATAAAAAGAAAAAACAGAGAATATTTTAAATTAATATCCTCTGTTTTAAACTTTTAAGTTCATTAGATTACATATTTCTTTATTATGAATATTCCTCCACCTAATGCTACTGCTACTAATGCTGTTATTCCTATGTATAGTTTTGCGTCTCCTAGTGCTACTGTTAGCATTACTGGTGCGTCGTCTATGTCGTCTTCTCCTTCTTCGAAGTTGTCTGGAGTTGAGTCTATATCTGGTGTGTTGCTGTCATTGTAATCTTGGCTTATTTCTGCTATGTTTGTTTTTAATCCCATGTTGTCTTGTCCGTTTATCCATGTTAATAGTATTGAGATTGTTGCGCTTTCTCCTGGTTGTAATAATGTGTTTTCTAGTTGTTTTGTTGCAACTCTTTCTCTTTCATTTAATGGTTCTCTTGTGTACCAGTCTGGGTTGTCTTCTTGTACAAATCTTAATCCTTCTGGTATGTAATCTGTTACTTCTTTAGCATATCCAGCAATTTCTCCTTCGTTTGTTACTTTTATTTGGAATTCGAATTTTACTGTTACTTTGTCTATGTCTCTTCTTCCTAAGTCTACTTTTGCTGGCTCTTCTGGGTCTTCGTCTCCTGTGTGTCCTGTTTCTTGTACTGTTTGTGTTCCGTCTTCATCTATTATTATTGCTTTGCTTACCCATTTCTTTAATGCCAAATCGAAATATTTTACTTTTACAAATTCTTTATCTAAATCGTCTTCTGTGTTCCATTCGTTGTTGTTGTCTGGAGTAGAATCTATATCGTCTATTGGGTCTCCAGAGCTATCGCTATCATCTTTTATTTCTGCTGTGTTTACTAGTATTCTGTCCGATGTGTTTGGTTCTGTTACTTGGAATGCAATTTTTACATCCCTATAATCTGGATTTCCATCTGTTATTCCTAATTCTGGATTATATGCTTTTATTAGATTGTCTCCATCGTTTTCTTCTTGTGCTTTAGATAAGTAATCTGTTACTACAGATTGACCATCTTCTGATTCTTGCCATCTATATTCCTTGTTTATAGGGTTGTCTGGTAAGAATTTTAGTCCGTCTGGAATATCGTCTTTAACTTCTGTTGCATATCCATCTATTAATCCTTCGTTGAATATTCTTATTGTGTATGTTACTATATTTCCGTTTTCAACTTCTACTGGGTCTTTTGTGTGTTCATAATGAATATTTCCATCTTCGCCAATGCTTAGTTGTGGAATTCTATTTGTTACTTCTTGGTCGTCTACTGCTGTTATGAATTTTCTTAGTGCTAAGTCGAAGTAAACTACTCTTACTTTTTCGAAGTCATCATCGTCTTCTTGTCCTGGTATATATTCGTTATTTATTTCGTCATCTTTGTAATTTGGTAACTCTTCGTCTGTTGGTACTTGTACATTGTTTGTTTCTGAATCCCTATCTATTACATCATTTCCTTCTGAATCTTTAGATTCTGTTATCTCTGCTAAGTTTGTTAATTTTTTACCAAACTCTGCATCATCTTTTATTCTACATGCTATTTGTACATCTTTATATGATAATGTTGTTCCATCAAAAGCTTTTATTAGGTTTTGTCTTGATTCTGTTTCTTTTTCTTTTGATAGATAATCTGTTGTTACTGTTCTTCCATCTTCTGATACTTGCCACTCGTATTCTTTGTTTATTTCGTTGTCTGGTAAGAATTCTAATTCTGCTGGTAATTTATCTACTATTTTGTTTGCATATCCATCTATTGAACCTTCGTTATATACTCTTATTGTATATATTACAACGTCTCCTCTGTTCATATCTATAGGTTTCTTTGGATGATTATATGTTGCTGTTGTAGATGTTCCATTTGCTAAATTTGTTACATCAACAGATGGTTCTCTTCCTATTACTGAAGTATTATTTTTACCAGATATGAATTTTCTTAATGCTAAATCGAATTCTTGTATAATAACTTTTTCGAAGTCATCATCATCTTCTTGTCCTGGTATGTATTCTCTATTTGAATTTATCTCGTCATCTTTATAATTTGGTAAATCTGTATCTGTTGGTAATGTGAAGTTTCCATTTGGTGTAGAGTCTCTATCTGTTACAGCTCCACCTTTGCTGTCTGTTTCTTGTGTGATTTGTGCTAAGTTTGTAATTTTCTTTAGGCTTTCTGTGCTATTTTTTACTCTACATTTTACTTTTACTTCTTTATAACTTAATGTTGTTCCATTGTATGCAGGAATTAAGTTATTTGAATTTTGGTCTCTGTCTGCTGCCTGTGATGAGTATGCAAGTTTATTTGTTGTTATTATTCTGTTATTGCTTGGATTTATCTTCCAACCGTATCCAGCATTAAAGTCTGTTTCTTCTGCATAATTTGCTGTATCATTTATGAATTCTAGTTCTGCTGGTAGATAATCTGTAATTTCTCCTACATATCCATCAATTTCGCCTTCGTTATATACTCTTATTGTATATGTTACTATATCTCCAGGCTTTACAGCTACTGGGTTCTTTGGATGATTATATGTTGCTGTTGTTACCTTTGTTCCATCAATTACTTTGTTTAAGTTTGATGTATCAACTGTTGGCTCTCTATCTATTGATTTTCCATTTACTTCAGAAATAAATTTTCTTAAAGATAAATCGAATTCTCTTTTTGCAACACTAACCTCTTTTTCACCACTTATTGGTGTTTCTTGTTTTACTACTGCTACTAATGGTTGTACAGTATCTGGATTTTGTGTACTTGTCCAATATCCTTTTGATGATGTTCTATATACTCCAGAATAACTAAATTTTATTTTTGATATATCATCTATGTTAGAAGATGGTATAGAAATGTAGAAACTTTGTCCTACTAAATCTTTTATTGTTGTTCCACCTGATACTGCTTGTTTGCTTGAATTTAATAATGTGTATTTACCATTTAAATCTGTTCCGTTTTGGTCTGTGAATTTTGCTTCTAATTCATATGGTAAATCGTTATTTTTGTTTATTTTATATGGTCCTACAATATAATTACTTCCATCTAATTCTACTGTTGGGTTTACTGTATCGTCCATTGTTATAGGTTCTTGGATTTGTCCATTGTGAGTTTTGTAATAATTTATATTGCTTGGGTCTTTTGCTGTTTTTACAAGGTATTGATATAATTTTTCCATTGCATCATATCTTGTTTGGTTAACATCTTCCATAGTTGTATAAGAACCTACTGTTTTATCTGCTATAGATATTGATTGGAATGATGGTTCTCCATCAAAATCTACATGATAAATTCCAGAATTCTCGTCAGATTTTGTATTTGTAAAGTACCAAAGTGCCATTTGTTGTACAACATCTATGTCATCGTCTGTTAATTCTTTCTTTAAAGAATCAGACATTCCTGTTGCGTTAAGTAAATCTTCCCTATCTTTTGCTGCTTGCTCTGTTTTCTTGTTTTGATATTCTACAGAATCACTTGTTTGTTTATAGTATGGTATATATGAGTGATCTAATATCCAAGTTGCAGCATAGTAATAGTCATCATTTTCGAAGATTGAAGGTACTAAACTAGCTTTATCTGAGAAATTTAACATTCTATCATATGTTTGCTTAAAATTGCCTGGTGTTGCTGTATAGAATCCTCTTTCTGCTTTTAAACAATATATTGTATTGTCGAAGTTCATTGTTGTTCCATCATTTTCGTATACAATAACTTTCCAAACTCTTTTATTTCCGCTGTTTATTTTATATCCATATTGTTTTCCGTTTGTTTCTCTCCTATATTCACTTAATCCAAATGTTACTGGGCTTGTAGCTGCAAATACTGATGTTGACATCATAACTGACAAAAGCATTATTATAGCTATTGCACTAAATATTGCAGCGATTCTCTTAAAAACTTTCATATTCTACCATCCTTTTTCTCCATAATATACTACTATGTGTATTTTACTATATTCTAAAGATAAGTCAATAGCAAAAAATAGCAGTTTTTTAGTAGTTTTTTATACTTCTCTTCATGCCTTCTTAGATACTTACGGAAGCGATGTTTCCGAATATCTAAATTTTAAGCACTATACATTACAATTATATTACATTTTTATTAAATTTTCAACAGGGATTTGGGGACAGTCCTTTTTTTCCCTGTTGCGAACACGAGGGACGGTCCTTAAAAGTTCACAACGCGCAAAAAGAAAAGGGATTTGGAGGACCGTCCCCAAATCCCTAAATCCTATTTTATTTTATAATACATATCTCTTGATTGCCCATATTCCGCCTGTTAACATTGCTACTACTACAAATCCTAATCCTATATAAACTGGTGTGTCACCAAGTTTTACTGTTAACATTACTGGTGCATCATCTATATCGTCTTCTCCTGGTACATCATTATCAGGTGTTGAGTCTATATCTGGTGTATGGCTATCGTTATAGTCTTCGCTTATTTCTGCTACGTTTGTTTTTAATCCCATATTATCCTGTCCATTTATCCATGTTAGGACAATTGATACTGTTGCGCTTTCTCCTGGTTGTAATAATGTGTTTTCTAATAATCTTGTTCCTACTCTTTCTTGTCCGTTTAATGGATCTCTTGGGTACCAGTCTGGGTTATCTTCTTGTACGAATCTTAATCCTGCTGGGATGTAATCTGTTACTTCCTTAGCGTATCCAGCTATTTCACCTTCGTTTGTTACTTTTATTTGGAATTCGAATTTTACTGTTACTTTGTTTATGTCTTGTCTTCCTAAATCTACTTTTGCTGGTGGTTCTGGGTTTTCGTCTCCTGTATGTCCTGTTTCTTGTACTGTTACTGAACCGTCTTGGTTTGTTACTATTGCTTTACTTACCCATTTCTTTAATGCTAAATCGAAGTATTTTACTTTTACGAATTCTTTATCCAAGTCATCCTCTTTGTTCCACTCATTATTGTTATCTGGAGTAGAATCTATATCATCTACTGGATTATTATCTTCGTCTCTATCATCTGCTATTTCTGCTGTGTTTACTAAGATTCTGTCTGATGTATTAGGTTCTGTTACTCTAAATGCTATTTTTAAATCTCTATAGTCTGGGTTTGTATCTGTTATTCCTAAGTCTGGGTCAAATGCCTTTATTAGGTTTGCTCCTTCTGTTTGTTCTTGTTCTTTAGATAAGTAGTCTGTTTCTATTGTTTTTCCATCTTCAGAAAGTACCCATCTATATTCTTGGTTAATTTCATTATCTGGTAAGAATTCCAATCCATCTGGTACATCATCTTTAATTAAGCTTGCATATCCATTCATTAATCCTTCGTTAAAGATTCTTAATGTATATGTTACGATGTTTCCATTTTCTACTTCTACTGGGTCCTTTGTATGGTCATAATGAATATTTCCATCTTCACCCATGCTTAGTTGTGGAATTCTTGTATCTACAACTTGGTCATCTACTGCTGTTATGAATTTTCTTAATGCTAAGTCGAAGTATACTACTCTTACTTTTTCGAAGTCGTCATCGTCTTCTTGTCCTGGTACATAGTCTTTGTCTGATTCATCATCTTTGTAATTTGGTAAATCTTCATCACTTGGTACCTTTACATTATCAGGTGTAGAATCTCTATCGTTTACATCGTCTCCGTTAGAATCTTTATCCTCTGTTATTTCTGCTAAGTTTGTTAATTTCTTATTGAATTCTGCAGAGTCTTTTATTCTAACTGCTATTTTTACATCTTTGTAATCCAATGTTTTTCCATCAAAAGCTTTTAATAAGTTTTGTCTTGATGATGTTTCTTTTTCTTTTGATAGATAATCTGTTGTTACTGTTCTTCCATCACTTGAAACTTTCCATTCATATTCTTTGTTTATTTCATTATCTGGTAAGAATTCTAATTCTTCTGGTAATTTATCTGTTACTTCGTTTGCATAACCATCCATAGAACCTTCGTTATATACTCTTATTGTATATATTACGACATCTCCTCTTTGCATATCTATAGGAGTTTTTGGATGATTATATGTAGCTGTTGTTGATGTTCCATCAACTAAGTGAGATACATCAACTTGTGGCTCTCTATTTGTTATTTCTGTGTCATTTCTTCCTGTAATGAATTTTCTTAATGATAAATCAAAATATCCAACTATTAATTTTTCGAAGTCATCATCATCTTGTTGACCTTTATAATAATAATTGCTGTCGTCTAATTCTTCTTTATTGTTATTTCCTGTGTAGTCTTCCATGTTGTCTTTGTTTACATTAGGTTTTGTTGATGGTTCAGAATCTCTATCTGCATTTTGTTGATTTGTAATTGTTACATTTGATTCTGCATCATATTCTTCTGAAATATATGCTACGTTTGTTAATACTTGTTCCTTATATATTGGAACTGCTGTTACTGTACATTCTATTTCGATTGTTTCTGAGTCTAAAGTATTTCCATTGTATGCATCTAGATTATCTGTGTTTGAAGCAACTCTCTTTAATTTTAATAAATTATCTGATTCACTATATGAATCTAATTCGAAGTTTCCAGATACTACTTTGTTAAATCTTAATCCTGTTGGTAATTGGTCTTCTACTTTAGTTGCTCTTCCGGCTTTTTCACCTTCATTATATATTGTAATGTTATAAGTTACTTTATCTCCTGTTGTAACTCTTACTGGATCTTTTCTGTGTTTATATGTTGCTGTTGTTCCACTTGTTATAGTACTTGTATCTATGTTTGGAACTCTTGTATTTTCAACTGCAACATCATTTACTTTTGTTATATATTTTCTTAATGCTAAATCAAAATATTTTGCCTTGTTTTCTACTGTTACAGTAATTGTATTTCCAGAAAGCTGTAAACTTGCTCCTGTTTGTGGATTTGTTATTTGTGCATTAGACATTTTATATGTGTTATTTTCGAATACTTTTGTTACTTGTATTGTTATTGGGTTTGCTATTATTTTTTCGTATCCTGCTGGAGCTTTTGTTTCTTCTATTGTTATTGTATCTGTTCCAGTAGCATTTACTGCTATAGGTCCTACATTTATTTCTCCATTTGAATTTGTTGTTTGTGTTGTTGTTCCATTTGGAGAACTTATTTTGAATTCTGCACCTTGTAATCTATTGTCTGTATTTCCTTGTTGTACCTTTATAAGTTTTAAATTATATTCTGTTGGAATTGGTATCAATTTATTTTCTACTGTTACTGTTATTGTATTTCCAGATAAACTTAAACTTGCTCCTGTTTGTGCGTTTGTTATTTTTGCATCTGACATTGAATATGTATTATTTTGGAATACTTTTGTTACTTGTACAGTTATTGGTGCTGTTATAATTTTGTCGTATCCATCTGGAGCTTTTGTTTCTTCTATTGTTATTGTATCTGTTCCAGTAGCATTTACTGCAATTGGTCCAATATTTATTTCTCCACTTGCATTTGTTGTTTGTGTTATTTCTCCATTTGGTGAGTTTATTTTAAATTCTGCACCTTGCAATTTCTTACTTGTATTTCCTTGTTCAACTTTTACCAGTTTTAAATTATATTCACTGTTTTTCGGTATTAATTTGTTCTGTACCGTTACATTTATCGTTGTTCCAGATAAGCTTAAACTTGCTCCTGTTTGTTGGTTTGTTATTTGAGCATTTGTTAATGTGTACTGACTACCTGATAAAGCTGTAGTAGCTCTTATTGTTATAGGAGAAGTAATTATCTTATCATATCCATCCGGTGCTTTTGTTTCTTCTATTGTTATTGTGTCTGTTCCTGCACTTCTTATAGGAATTGGTCCAACATTAATTTCTCCACTTGAGTTTGTTGTTTGTGTTGATGTTCCTAAAGGTGATGTTATTTTGAATTGTGCACCTTGTAATTTTTTGCTTGCATCTGCAGAATCTACTTTTATTAATTTTAAGTTGTATGAACCTGGTGTTGGGAATGTTACAGTTTGAGAAGCATCAAAATTATTTGGTGTTCTTGATACTTCTACTATTGGTTGTACTGTGTTATTACCAGTTTTTGCCCAATATGTTGCTTTTGTTGTTGTAAAGCTTCCATTCATTGCAATTTTTATACTTGTTATATTATCTGAATTTACAGTGTCTATTGGTATTCTTAAATAGAAATTGCTTCCTATTAATTGTTCCAATGTTTTGCTTGTAGCAGATTTGTTACTATCTAATAATGTGTATTTTCCATCTATGTTTGTTCCACTTTGGTTTGTTACAGTAAATGATACTGTGTATGGTGTATCATTGTTTTTATTTACTTTAAATGGTCCTACTATATAATTATTTCCGCTTACTTCTAATGATGGTTTTTGGTTATCCATAGAAAGTGGAACTCCTGTACTATTTCCGCTTTCTGTTGCATTTTTTGAACTACTTACAAGATATACAAATAACTTAGACATTTGGTCATATCTTGTTTGGTTACTATCTTCTATTGCTTTATATTCGCTTGTTACACCTCCAGATTCCTTTTTAGATTCCAATACTGTTTGGAATGAAGGTTCACCAGCATAGTCTTGATGATATGTAGAATTATCATAATTTGTATAATACCAAATTGCTAATTGTTGTACTACATCTATATCATCATCTGTTAATTCTATATTTCCGCTTATTCCTGCATCACTTAATAATTTTGCTCTATCAGTACTTGCTGTTGAAGCACTTGGTATGTATGCATGGTTTAAAATCCATACAATTGAATTATAGTATTGTGATGGTACTGGTAAAGTACTCATACTACTTTTATTCATAAAATCGTATGATAAATCATATGTTTCTTTAAATACTCCTGGTCTTGCTGTATAGAAACCTTGTTCTGCTTTTAGACAGTATAGTGTTTTATCATAATTTATTGCACTTCCTGAATAAGTTACTATTTTCCATACATATTTATCGCTTACTTTATATCCGTATTGAGCTCCATCACTTCTGGTTTTTCTATATTCTTGTAAACCAAATTCTTGTGATGCCGCTTGAACACTGCCCGTAAGCAATGCAATTAACATAAATGTTATTGCGACTATTAAAAACATCATTTTCTTTTTTAATATTTTCATACATCATCAATTCCTTTTATTTTTTTCGTTTATCTCATTAATAAACACATCTAATATAAATTATACTACTTTTTATATACTAAAGTCAATTATTTTTTACGTAAACTAGCAAATTTTTACAAATAGCTACAAAAATCCCTTTAAGCATTGATAATCTGCCTTTTTTTAAGTACAAAAAAAGGTAACTAAAATTAGTTACCTTTTTGCTTGTTTTTATTTATAAATGTTATATATCTGGAAGCTCAGATTTCTATGCGTTTTGTTCTTCTGCTTTTTCTTCCTCTTCTTCGCCTTCTACACGAATTTTTAGATTCTTGTATCTATCCATTCCTGTTCCAGCTGGTATTAATTTACCAATCATAACATTTTCTTTTAATCCCATAAGTTCGTCTGTCTTTCCTTTTATTGCTGCATCTGTTAATACTCTTGTTGTCTCTTGGAAAGATGCTGCAGATAAGAAGCTTTCTGTAGCAAGTGATGCTTTTGTTATACCAAGTAATACACGTTTTGCTGTTGCTGGTCTCTTTCCTTCTGCTATTGCTTTTTCATTTTCTTCTTCGAAGTCATAAATATTTACTAAAGAACCTGGGAATAAATCTGTATCTCCGTTATCTTCTATTCTAACTTTCTTAATCATTTGTCTTCCGATAACTTCGATGTGTTTATCGTTTATATCAACACCTTGGTTTCTATAAACTTTTTGTACTTCTTGTACTAAGTAAGTGTAAACGCCTTCTACACCTTTTACTTTTAGGATATCATTTGGATTTAATGAACCTGTTGTTATTGGGTCTCCGGCTTCTATTTCGTCGCCATCCATAACTTTTAGTTTTGCTCCAAATGGTATTGTATATGTCTTAGAATTGTCTTTAGAAGTAATAACAACTTCTTTCTTCTTTTTGTCTTCTACGATTTTTACTTTACCAGAGATTTCTGCCATAATAGCTTGACCCTTTGGTTTTCTAGCTTCGAATAACTCTTCAACTCTAGGAAGACCTTGTGTGATATCTGCAACACCTGCAACACCACCAGAGTGGATAGTTCTCATAGTAAGCTGTGTACCAGGCTCACCAATTGATTGTGCTGCTATAACGCCAACAGCTTCACCGATGTTTACTAAGTCTTTTCTTGCTAGTCCCATTCCGTAACATTTACGACATACACCTTGTTTACATTTACATGCTAGAACAGAACGTACTTTTACTTTTTCTATTCCTGCTGCGACAATCTTATCTGCTATATCTTCTGTTATCATAGTATTTGTATCTACTAAGATTTCTCCTGTTTTTGGATCTTTTAAGTCATCTATAACAAATCTACCAATTAATCTTTCTCTTAATGTTTCAATTATTTGATTTCCTTCTTTGATGTCGCATAATACTATTCCGTCGTGGCTTCCGCAGTCTTCTTCTCTTACGATGATATCTTGAGAAACATCAACTAATCTTCTTGTTAAGTATCCAGAGTCTGCTGTTCTTAAAGCTGTATCAGAAAGTCCCTTTCTAGCACCATGTGCAGAAATGAAGTATTCCAATGCATCTAGACCTTCGGCAAATGAAGATTTGATTGGTATTTCTACTGCTCTACCTGTAGTACTTGCCATAAGACCTCTCATACCTGCGATTTGTCTTAATTGGTTCATGTTACCACGGGCTCCAGATTGAACCATCATATATATTGGGTTTAAGTCATCAAAGTTTTTCTTCATTGCTTCTGTAACTTCATCTGTTGCTTTTTCCCAAACATTAATTACTGCGTTATATCTTTCTTCGTCTGTTATTAAACCACGTTTAAATTGTTTTCTTATTTGTTCTACTTTTTCTTCTGCTTTTGCTAATATTTCTTTCTTTTCTGGTGGTACTTTAACATCTGCAACAGAGAAAGTAACACCTGCTAAAGTAGAATATTTAAATCCTATTGCTTTAATGTAGTCTAATACTTCTGCAGATACAGATAATCCATGTACATTTATACATCTATTAACAATATCTCCTAAGTTTTTCTTTATAACTGGGAAGTTTATCTCTAAATCGAATTCGTGTTCTGGATCTGTTCTATCTACATATCCTAAATCTTGTGGAATTCCTTCGTTATAAATAATTCTTCCTACTGTTGTTTGAACTTTCTTTCTCTTTATTTGTCCATCTACTTCTTTACTAAATCTTACATATATTTTTGCGTGTATTCCAACATCATGGTTTTCGTAAGCCATTATAGCTTCATCTTTATCTTTGAAGTACATACCTTCACCTTTTTCGCCATCTAAGGCCATTGTTAGGTAATAACTTCCAAGAACCATATCTAGTGTTGGTACTGTAACTGGTTTACCATCTTGTGGTTTTAATAGGTTGTTTACAGAAAGCATTAAAAATCTTGCTTCTGCTTGTGCTTCTGGTGATAATGGTAAGTGAATAGCCATTTGGTCACCATCGAAGTCTGCGTTGAATGGTGTACAAACTAATGGATGTAGTTTTATAGCTCTACCTTCTACTAGTACTGGCTCGAATGCTTGTATACCAAGTCTGTGAAGTGTTGGAGCACGGTTTAACATTACTGGATGATCTTTTATAACATCTTCTAGTATTTCCCATACTTCTGGGCTTAGTCTTTCTACCATTCTCTTAGCATTTTTAATATTATGTGCAATATTTCTAGCAACTAGCTCTTTCATAACAAATGGTTTGAATAATTCTACAGCCATTTCTTTTGGAAGACCACATTGATATATTTTTAGTTCTGGTCCTACAACGATAACTGAACGACCAGAGTAGTCAACTCTTTTTCCTAATAAGTTTTGACGGAATCTACCTTGTTTTCCTTTTAGTAAGTCTGATAATGATTTTAATGGTCTGTTTCCAGCACCTGTTACTGGTCTACCACGTCTTCCATTATCTATTAATGCATCTACAGATTCTTGTAACATTCTTTTTTCGTTTCTTACAATTATTTCTGGAGCACCCAATTCTAGTAATCTCTTTAATCTGTTATTTCTGTTTATAACTCTTCTATATAAATCGTTTAAGTCTGATGTTGCAAATCTACCACCATCTAATTGTACCATTGGTCTTAAATCTGGTGGGATAACAGGAATAACATTCATAACCATCCATTCTGGTCTATTTCCAGATAATCTGAATGCTTCTACTGTATCTAATCTTTTTACTAGTTTTACTTTCTTTTGCTCACTTGCTTTAGAGATTTCTTTCTTTAACTCTGCTGATAATTTTTCTAGGTCTATTTTCTCTAATAATTTTCTTAGAGCTCCTGCACCCATTTCTGCTTTAAATGAATCTTTTCCGTATTTTTCTACTGCTTCTTGATATTCTCTTTCATTTAAAACTTGTGCTTCCATTAAGCCTGATGTTCCTTTATCTGTTACAACATATGATGCAAAATATATAACTCTTTCTAGGTTTCTTGGAGAAATATCTAGCATTAAAGCTATTCTGCTAGGTATTCCTTTGAAAAACCAAATATGTGCGATTGGTGCTGCAAGTTCGATATGTCCCATTCTTTCACGTCTAACCTTTGATTTTGTAACTTCTACACCACATCTATCGCAAACTATTCCTTTATATCTAACCCTTTTATATTTACCACAATGACATTCCCAGTCTTTTACTGGTCCAAATATTCTTTCACAGAACAAACCATCTTTTTCTGGTTTTAATGTTCTGTAGTTTATAGTTTCTGGTTTTTTAACTTCACCTTTTGACCATTCTCTTATTTTTTCATCAGAAGCTAAACCAATTTTTATTTTATCAAAGACTTCTAACTCGTCCATTTCTTGCCCCCTTGACTTTATTTTTTAGTTTTTTAAACTATTCATTATCTTCATCATTATTTTCATCAAGATTGTCTTTCGCTAAGTCATTACCATATAGGCCTTCATCATCTAAAAGTTCGTCATTTTTAAATAGTTCATCACTATCTTCTTCTTTATTTACGTCTATTTCTTCATTATCTGCTTCTATATAAGAATCTTCTATTTCATGTTCATTTAGAACTAAATCTTCTTTCTTCTTTGCTTCGTTATAGTCGATACCTTCGTCTATATCTTCTTTTAGTTCTACCTCTTTATTATCTTTTGTATATAGTCTAATGTCTAAGCCTAATGATTGAAGTTCTTTTATTAATACTTTGAATGTTTCAGGTACTCCTGGTTCTGGAATATTTTCTCCTTTTACAATTGCTTCATAAGTTTTAACTCTTCCTACTACATCATCAGATTTAACAGTTAACATTTCTTGTAATGTATGTGCTGCACCATATGCTTCTAGTGCCCAAACTTCCATTTCTCCGAAACGTTGTCCACCAAATTGAGCTTTACCTCCTAGTGGTTGTTGTGTAACTAATGAATATGGTCCAGTTGAACGAGCATGTATCTTATCATCTACTAAGTGATGTAGTTTAAGCATATACATAACACCTACTGTAATTGGTTCAGCAAATGGATCACCTGTTCTACCATCGTAAAGAATTGTTTTACCATCTGGTGTATTTCCAGATTTAATTAATAAATCTTCTATTTCTTCTGCTGTTGCACCATCGAAAACTGGTGTTGCAACATTCCATCCCAATTCTTTTGCAGCTAATCCTAAATGTACCTCTAAAACTTGACCTAAGTTCATACGAGAAGGAACACCTAATGGGTTTAATAGGATGTCTACTGGTGTACCATCTGGCATAAATGGCATATCTTCTTCTGGTAATATTCTAGAAATTGTACCTTTATTACCATGACGTCCAGCCATTTTATCTCCAACTGATATTTTTCTTTTTGTTGCAATATAACATCTTATTATTTGGTTAACTCCAGGTCCTAATTCATCTGAATTATCCCTTGTAAATATTTTTACATCTACTATTGTTCCTGCTTCTCCGTGTGGTACTTTAAGAGATGTATCTCTTACTTCTCTTGCTTTTTCTCCGAATATTGCACGAAGTAATCTTTCTTCTGCAGTTAATTCTGTTTCTCCCTTAGGAGTAACTTTACCAACTAAGATATCTCCTGGTCTTACTTCTGCACCAATTCTTATAATTCCATTTTCGTCTAGGTCTTTTAAGCTTTCTTCACCAACATTTGGTATATCTCTTGTTATTTCTTCTGGTCCTAATTTAGTATCACGACATTCGCAATCATATTCTTCTATATGAATTGATGTAAATACATCTTCTTTTACTAATCTTTCATTTAAAAGTATAGCATCTTCGTAGTTGTAACCTTCCCATGTAGAGAATGCTACTAATACGTTTCTTCCTAATGCCATTTCACCATTTTTAGTTGCTGGTCCATCGGCGATTGCATCACCTTTTTTAACTTTTTCACCTTTTACAACTATTGGTCTTTGGTTGATACATGTACCACCATTTGTTCTTTTAAATTTATTTAATTTATGTGTTTTTGTTGTTCCATTATTATATTTAACAGTAATAGCGTCTCCTGTAACCTTTTGGATTACACCGTCATCTTCTGCTAAAATTAATATTCCTGAATCTTTTGCTGCTCTATATTCCATACCTGTTCCAACTATTGGAGCTTCTGGCATAATTAATGGAACAGCTTGACGTTGCATGTTTGCACCCATAAGTGCACGTTTTGCATCATCATGCTCTAAGAATGGTATCATGGCTGCACCAATTGAAACTAATTGTTTTGGTGAAACATCCATTCCTGTTACCATTTCTTTATCTACTTCTATAATATCATTTCTATATCTAACTTTAACTCTGTTATTTACGAAGCTTCCATCTTCGTTTAATGGTTCTTCTGCTTCTGCAATATAGTTTCCATCTTCTACGTCTGCACTCATGTATTCTACTTTGTCTGTAACTTTATGTGTTTCTGGATCTACTAGTCTGTATGGTGTTTCTATAAATCCATATTCATTTATTTGTGCAAATGATGAAAGTGCAGATATAAGTCCAATGTTTGGTCCTTCTGGAGATTCTATTGGGCATAGTCTACCATAGTGTGTATAGTGAATATCACGAACCTCGAAACCTGCTCTTTCTCTAGAAAGTCCACCAGGTCCTAATGCAGAAATTCTTCTTTTATGTGTTAATTCTGATAGTGGGTTTGTTTGGTCCATAAATTGTGATAATTGTGAACTACCAAAGAATTCTCTTATTGCTGAAGTTATTGGTTTTGTATTAATTAATGTTTGTGGTGTTACTACATCTAAGTCTTGAATTGTCATTCTTTCACGAACAACTCTTTCTAGTCTTGTTAAACCAATTCTAAATTGATTTTGTAATAACTCACCAACACAACGGATACGTCTATTTCCTAAATGGTCTATATCATCTATTTCGCCTATGTTGTGGTCTAAGTTTAATAGATAGTTAACAGATGCTAGTATATCTTCTGTTGTAACATGTTTTGGAACTAATTCATCATATCTATTTTTAATAGCATCATGTAAATCTTTTTCCTCTGTGTTGTCTAAGATATTTTTTAATACTTCGTAATTTACCATTTCTTTAAAATGTAAATCTGAGATATCTACATTTGTTACGAAATCATGAATATTAACAGTTCCATTTCCTATTATTTTTATTGGAGCGTCATCTACTCTTATTTCTACAACATTTATACCAGAATTTTGTATTTCATCTGCAACATCTTTTGATATAACTTCTCCTGCTTCTACGAAAACTTCTCCTGTCTCTGGATTTACTATATCTTTGTCTGCAATTTTTCCTGCAATTCTTGTTGCTAAACATAATTTTTTATTGTATTTGTGTCTTCCTACTTTTGCTAAATCATATCTTCTAGCATCGAAGAATAATCCATTAAATAAGCTTTTAGCAGCATCAACTGTTGGAAGTTCTCCTGGTCTTAATTTTTTGTAAATCTCGATTAAAGCTTCGTCCTGTGTTTTTATTGGATCTTTTTCTAATGTTACTTTTAATTTTTCTTCATTTCCAAAGAAATCAAGTATTTGTTCATCTGTTGCTAAGCCTAATGCTCTTAATAATGTTGTTACTGGAATTTTTCTAGTTCTATCTACACGAGCATAGAAAACATCATTGCTGTCTGTTTCGTATTCTATCCATGCACCTCTTATTGGCATTACTGTTGATGTAAATAATTTTTTACCTGTTTTGTCGTAGGTAAAATCATAGTAACATCCTGGTGAACGAACTAATTGGCTTACTACAACTCTTTCTGCACCATTAATAATAAATGTTCCACTGTCTGTCATTAATGGGAAATCTCCTAAATAGATTTCTTGTTCCTTAATTTCGCCAGTTTCACGATTTATTAATCTTACTTTTACATGTAAACGTGTAGAATATGTAGCGTCTCTTTCTTTAGCTTCTTCTAAAGAATATTTTGTTTTGTCTTCCATGTAGTAATCGAAAAACTCTAGAACTAAATTTCCTGAATAGTCGATAATTGGAGAAATATCTTTTAAAACTTCACCCAATCCTTCTTCGACAAACCACTCATAAGAATCTCTTTGAACTTTGATTAAGTTTGGCATTTCTATATAATCCCCAACTTTTGCAAAGTCTTTTCTTGAGCTTTTTTCGTGCTTAATTTCTTTTAACAACTAAATCACCTCTAAAACAAAATATAAGCAGTTTGAAAAAAATTATATATGAACATTGAAAAGTCCCTCTTGCAACTAAAACTCCATAGTAATTTCAGAATTCCTGCTTTATAAATCCTTCCGTTAGTATTTCGCTTTAGCTCAATTCCTCTTTCCAATTAATATAACCGATATTATTTGACCAATATTATTTGATTGACCAATATCATAATAAAATCTAACATCGAAAACTATCGGAATCTTAATTTTCGATGGCTTTATTTACTAATTAATAACTGGATAAAACCAATTATTGCCCAGCGTTTTTAGGCAACAAAAAGGTATGCTGGCAATTACGGATAATTACACATATTTATCTTTTGCCAACCTACCTTGTTTTTAAAAAATTACTTCTTATTTAAATTTAATATATAAATTATTTTTATCACCTTAGCGCTTAAAATATCTTAAGTATAATAACATAATTTACCACGTTTTGTCAACGCTTTATCAACGAAAATTTAAAAATTTCTTTTCGGAAATCCGGATTTCGTGAATTTCTTTTTTGCAACAGCTTCCCTAAAGTTTATTAATATTTTAATGAAGTTATTGGTATTACATATACCCCATCAGGTCTTTTTATAATCGCTTCATTTAAGCCACTAATTACACATAAGAACTTAGGCTTTTTTTGTGCTAAGTCATAAAACCTCAGCAAATTGTTAGCGGCTTCTTCTATTTTATTTGTTCCAAGTTTTATTTCGATTGCTCCATATTCTCCATCTGGCATTTCAACAATTGCATCAATCTCTAGTCCTGTTGAATTATCTCTAAAATGAAATAAATTACCACCATAATTTTCTATATAAATTTTTAAATCTCTTTCGCAAAGTGCTTCAAATAAAAATCCGAGGAAATTAACATCATTCATAAGTTTTTCTGTATTTAAATCTAGAATTGCACATGCTAATGATGGATCGGTAAAATGTCTTTTTGAAGTTTTTCCTACCCTACTACTGGAGCGCAAATTTACACTAAATGGATTTTGGTCTTCAATTAGATATAATTTTTCTAGAACATCTATATAATCTAAAACCGTATTTTTACTGGCTACATCATCAAATTCATTTACATCTCTCATTATAGTTGAATTGCTAACTATTGTGCTTTCATTTCTTGCTAAAGAACGTAATATCATACGCATCTTGTTGATGTCTCGTTTTACGTCATCAATATTTGAAATATCAAAATTTAAAATATCATTAATGTAACTTTGTGTTAATATTAAAGACTCTTTTTCTGACATTCCAATACTTTCTGGCCATCCTCCTCTAATAATTAAATATATTAAAAATTTTAAATCAATTTTTTGAGTCATAACATCTTTTACATTATTATTAAACAAATCTTTTAATGATACTTCGCCCGTAGAATCTCCAGATTCGTATAGCGACATAGTATGCATTTTCATTCTGCAAATTCTTCCTGCACCTGAATGATGTATATCCTTAGTTACAGGTGTTGCAGAACCAGTTAAAATATATTTTCCTTTAACATTATCTTCATCACATTTAAATCTAATTCCATCCCAAATAGCAGGTACTTCTTGCCATTCATCTATTAGTTCTGGATACTCTTTGTTTAGAATTAAATCAACATTCATTTCTGCTAATTTTCTTTCGTTGAAATTATTGCTGACATTATTTAAATACACCACTGAATTTGCGTGATTTAATGCTGTCCATGTTTTTCCGCACCATTTTGGCCCTTCTATGCTTATAGCACCAAAGATTCTTAGATTTTCTTCTATTTGCTTATCTATTATTCTTTGTTTATATCCTTTTTTTGTAAGAGACATTTTTAATTTCCTCCTTAAATTATGTTTATTTAACTATAATACTGTCCAATTATTTCCTTATTATAACATAATTATAACATTTTTATTGGTCAAATTTCAAGAGTTTTGTTGGTCGATTTTCAAGAAATCTATTGGTCAATTTTCTAGAAATTTATTGGTCGTTTTTCAAAAGCTTTGCTGGTCAATTTTCAGGAGTTTTATTGGTCAATTTTCAAAAATTTTGATGCTCATTTTTTAATATTTTTTTCATTTACTTTATTCGACATTTTGGAAATAATTTTATTTGTATTTTTACTTCCCGTATGTTATACTTATCAAAAATGTAATATTTTAAGGTGGTAAAAAATGCAAGATAACAATACAAAAGATAATAACCAAAATAATGAAAGAAATTTATCTGAAGTTTTTGAAGAACTAAAAAGAGCTAGGGATTCTAGTGTTCAAAACAGAAATACTCAACCTAGAGGTTCGAGCAAATCCAACTCTATTCCTAGTGGCAAAAAAGTAACAAAAACTAAGCATATAAAAATTGAAAAGGTTAAACCTAAAAAGCAAAAAGCACAAGTTCAAAGAACTACTGAACCAAAAGTGCTAAAACAAAGCACCCCAAGGCAACAAGATACAGTACAAAACGCCCAAAGGGAACAAGCACCAATGCAAAAAGTTCAAAAACAAAAGGTAGCAAAGCAAAAAATCAAGCAACAAAAGCCATTAAAACAAAAAGTTCCAAAGCAAAAAACACCTAAGGCGAAAAAAGTAAGAAACCATGCGTTTAGCGGTGCTTTAAGATATAGGTTTGATACTTTAAGAAGCAATAAGAAAAAATTCAGGCAATTTATTATTTTATCCATTGTATATATAGTAATAATAGTTGCTTTAATTATTTTTATCGTTTCTTATATATCTAATAAAAATAAATACGTAAATCCATATGGTGATTTTACTACATACGAGAAAAATACTAATCCATTTAATATTAGTCAAATTCTTATAGATAATACAAATACTACTAAGACAAAGGAAAAAACATATAGGGATAGAGAAATTCCTTATTCTACAAAATATGTAGAAAATAATTCTTTGCCTAAAGACGAAAAAGTAGTTAAGCAACCAGGTGTTGCTGGATTAGAAAGAGTTAATATTATTAGAACATACGAAGGTGAAGATTTAATAGATGAATCTACCTCTAGTATAGATATCTTATCTGCTCCCGTAGAAGAAATTGTTGAAGTTGGTACTTCTGACTTCTTAACAAATTATAATGTACATTTGGGCGATACAATGTATGTTTTATCTACAGTTTCTTTGATGGATGCAATTAATAATGGTACGGAAATATGCAAAATAACAAGATACATGGATGTTGTTTTACTTGAAGTTGTAGGTGATTGGTGTAGAGTTTCATTCGATGGTCAAGAAGGTTATGTTCCAGCATCTTCATTAACATCACAATCTACAACACCAGGTATAGTTTCACAAAACAAGGTACAAAGAATTGTATCTAAGTTGAACTTTAATATGGCATTAAATGTTAAGAGCGGTCTAACATTGGATGATTACAAACGTATATTATCTAACGAACCTAAAGATGTAAATAAAGTTTTACAAGACAACGCAGAGGCATTCTATAATGCAGAACAAAAATATAATGTAAATGGATTATTGTTAGTTGCGATGGCAATTCACGAAAGTGGTTGGGGAACTTCTGCAATATCAATTGATAAGAAAAACCTATTTGGTTATGGTGCTTACGATAGCGATGCATATAATTCAGCTTATACATTCAATACATACGCAGAAGGTATAGATTTAGTAGCTAAAGTATTAGCAAAAGCATATTTAAATCCTGCAGGAATGACAATGGCAGATGGTGATACAACAACAGGTAGATATTACTCTAGCCCAACACTTACAGGAATTAATACAAGATATTCTACAGACCCTAACTGGTGTACTAAAGTATTCTCTTACATGACATATTTCTACGATAAATTGTAACTAAAACAGGTATTGGGGGTCCGTCCCTAAAGTTCAAATTATAAAGGAGACTCAAATGAAAAAAGTTTTAAAAAGGAAAGATTTAATTATTTTATTAGTTTTAATTATTATATTGGTAAGTTTACTCCCTTTCTATGTTTTGAAAATTAGGGAAATTGTACTTAGTAATAAATTTGCGAACTATGTTTCCGATACATATTCAAATTATACTAATCCAATTTTTTCGATAGATAAAATTGTGTATTATAGTAGTGCTTTTGTAACAGATAATAGTTCTGACAGTAATTTTCAAAATATTAATATAGGAGAATATACAGATATTGCAATATATGTTAATAACACAAATACTACTGATGAATTAACTGATGAAAATACTATTTCTGAGTTATATATAGATAATATTAAAGTTTCTAGTAAAACCAACAAAGGTCAACCTACTCTTTGTTATAAAAACCCATATTACTTTGCAACATACAGAGGTTTGGAAGAGCCTGCTAATGGTAGAATCGATTTTAATATTATTTCTAATAATAAGGATAATAAAGAAAGCGCATACAATAGCCCATCATTCTACCAAGATTGTTCTAACCCAATCTCTTTAGGATATATTAATAAAGATATGGTAACTAATTTTGAAGTTGCAAATACAGATACTCTTGCTTTGAATGGTACTATTTTTCAAAAAGCTAATTTAACTATAGATGATCTTGCTTTTACTATGAGTTTTAAGATTCATATTAAAAATAATAAAGGAGAAGAATTTATTTGCAATGTTAATAGATCTGTTTTAAATGGTGACTTTGCTTCTGGAATATATGAGGGATATGTTGCAACACAATTTACACCGGATGAAGGAACATATCAATTCATAAAAGTTTCAGACTAAACTACAAACGAAAAAGGGATTTTTAGGACCGTCCCCTATGTTCATAAATTCCACTTATTCATAATATAAATGAATAGGTGGTTTTTTTGAGGCGATTAAAATTATTTATTATAAATGGTCTGGCGCTAACTATTATATCTATTTTTCTGCAATTAATAGGCGTATCTTTTGGTGTTTATATTTCTAACAAGATTGGAAATGAAGCTGTTGGTTTATACCAACTTTTAATGTCTACCTATTCGTTTGGAATTACGCTTGCGCTTTCTGGAATTAATTTGGCTTGTGTTAGAATAGTTTCCGAAGAACTTGCCAAAAATTCTTTAAGCAATATTAAGCTAGTAATGAGGAAATGTTTATTATATAGCTTGTCCTTTGGTATGGTCACTTTTTTCTTGTTCACATTCTTGGCAAGCTTAATTTCTACCAATATCTTGCATAGCAAAATTGCACCTTCTACCATTTGCATAATGGCAATATCCTTCCCGTTTGCGTCTATTTGCTCCTGCTTAAATGGTTATTTTTCTGCGGTTAGACATGTCATTAAAAGTGCAGTTATACAAATTTTAGAACAATTATTTAAAATGGTTTTAGTAAGTTATCTATTAAGCATACTTTTCGACTCTTCTATTAATTCTGCTTGTTCTTTAATTGTATTAGGAAGCTCTATTGCAGAAGGATTTTCTTGCCTTTTAATGTTTTTAGCATATGTGCAAGATAGAAGAAAAATATGCAAACAAGATAATTTTGTGTTTAATAGGAGTATGCAAAATAGTACAACAAAAAGAATTTTTAAGATTTCACTTCCAATATCATCTGCCACATATATAAAATCTGGACTTGCAACATTAAAACAAGTAGTAATTCCAATAAAATTAGAAGCTTCTGGTTTAAGCTGTAGCGAAGCCTTGTCAAAATACGGTATGATTAACGGAATGGTCTTCCCCATTATCCTATTCCCTAGCACTTTTCTAAATTCGTTTAGTGGATTACTTATTCCGGAATTTTCTTCTTTTAATGTAAAAGGAGAAAATAGAACAATTAAAGAATCTATAAATAAAATATTAAAATACACATTACTTTTTTCGTTTTTCATTGTTGGAATTTTTTGTTGTTTTTCTAAAGAATTAAGTATATTGATTTATAACAATACCGAAATTTCTAAATATATAAAAATACTTGCACCGATAATCGTTTTCATGTATTTAGATAGTATTGTTGACGGAATCTTAAAAGGTCTTGATAAACAAGTTAGTGTTATGATTATAAATATTATAGATTTAATAAGTAGTATTTTACTTATATCTTTCCTACTCCCTCTTTATGGAGTTTTTGGTTACTTAATTGTTATTTTTATAAGTGAAATCTTAAATTGTATTTTAAGCATTGGGGTTTTAATTAACACATCTAAAATAAAATTCAATTTAAAACTGTGGATATTAAAACCCAGCATTATTTTACTTATAAGTGTTGTAATTACTAATATTATAAAGATTAATGCTCCTGCTCTTTTTCCTTTGATTGTTAATATTTTAATTTATAGTATTATTTTTGTTTTTCTTAGTTTTACATTTAAAATTATTTCTAAAAAAGAAATTAAAACTTTTCTATAAAGACTAATAATTCATCTTGATTTATTAGTTCTTTTTTTGTTAATTGATTATTAAAAATATAATGTATTTTTATACTTATATTTTTTTCTTGATTATTCATTTCCATAATATCATGATGTTCTTCTTCGCTATAGGCTTTCATATCTATTTTGTCCAATAAACTTATGCCTGCATTTTCTTGGCAAAAATATGCCCAATACTTATATGCCACATCATTTGCATTGTTTTTATTGCAAATAGTAACTACTATTTGCTTTTCGTTTGTAGAAAGCAATATACCCTCGAAAAATTTATTATTTTCTATTTCTTTAAGAAATGTTAAACTTTCTATATTACTTTTTATTACTCTATTTATTAAATTAATTGTTTCTTTTGTGTTGTTTTCTATATAATTTTTTAGAAATTGTAATTTTGTATTCACAATTAAATAATTCTCCTTTCCATAGAGTTTTTATGTTACATATTAAAACATATTTAATGAATTTTTACAAGAATAATTTATTGATATTATTCGTTATCTTTCGACATTTTTTTCTATTACCTTTTACCTAGTGTTAAATTTACTACATAGGGAATATTACCTCTTCTATACTCTACTTTTATAACATCCCCTGGATTTTTGGTATAAATGTATTCTTTTATATCATTCATAGTATTAATAGCTTTATCATCTATTTTTAAAATTATATCACCACTTTTTAATCCACTATTTTCCGCAGGACTTTGGGCTGTTACATTTTCTATATATATACCACTATCTAATTTTAATGTTTTATCTATATATGGGATTATATCTTTGTCATATCCAGAAATTCCAATTGTAGGCTCATCAAAATTGCCAGTTGTACTGTACTTTTCTATTATTGGCTTAACTACATTTACAGGTACTGCAAATCCTATTCCTTCTGCAGTATCTATTTTTAAAGTATTTATTCCAATAACTTCCCCATTTGTATTTATTAATGGTCCACCACTATTACCCGGATTTATTGTTGCATCAGTTTGAATTAAATCTGTCATTAACACATCCGTACCATTTTCATTAAATTTTAATGTTCGAGCTTTTGCACTTATTATTCCAGAAGTTACTGTCCTTTCAAATTCATAACCTATTGGATTTCCAACTGCATATACAGTTTGTCCTGCCTTTACACTGTTAGAATCTCCTAATTTAACTGCTTGCAATCCTCCCAAATTTATTTTTACTATACTTAAATCTAAAGTTGCATCCGCCCAGACAACAGTAGCATCGTAGGTGTTACCATTTTCTAAAGTTACATAGCAACTACTATATTTATCGCCAGAAACATGCTTGTTTGTTATTATATATCCATTAGAAGACGCAATAATTCCCGTACCCAAGCCTAATTTTTCTATTCCATCTTTTGCAAATATTGAGCTACCAATATTTTGTATCTTAGAAATTCCTACAACACTATAATTAACTTCTTCTATTACATCTTCTATTGCTCTGTCAGATTTTTCTGTTGCTTGTACAGTTTGACTTGTTTTTTCTACCTTTAAATCTTCATTTATTTTGTTTACATCAGTCCTAATATATAACCTAATTAATGAAGCAATTAAAACTATACTTAATATTATTATAAATATTGTAAAAACTTTTTTAGAAGTGCTTTTTTTCTTCCCTCTTACTCTTGTATATTTATGCATAAAAAACCTCCTCTGGAAAAACTTGTTATTTATATATTTTCCAAAAGCAAATTTTTAATACAATTTTTAACATATTTCTATTGAAATTTCTTGAGTTATAAATATATAATAGTTTTAAATTTATTTCTTTTAAAAAAGGGATGTGATTTTATGAAGGAATATCCACTAACATTTCCACAATTAGCACTTTGGAGCGTGGAACAATTTTATAAGGGAACAAGTATTAATGTAATAACCGGATATATAAAAATAAACGAAAAAGTGGATTTTAATTTACTAGAAAAATCCATAAAAACATTAATACAAAACACCGACATTTTTGGTATGCATATATCATACAAAAATGACCATTTAACACAAATTTTAACAAAACCAAAAGAAGAAATAATTCGCAAAGTAGATTTAAAAAACTCAGAAGATTTCGAAAATCTACAAAATACAGTTGCAACGACTCCTTTTGATATCTTTAACGATGATTTGTTCGAATTTACATTATTTAAATTTCCAGATGGTACTGGTGGTGCTATAGGTCGTTTTCACCATATAATTTGTGATGCCTGGGCTATGAGTCTTATTATCACAAGAATAATGTCTATTTATGAAAATTTAGTAAATAATTTACCAGCTACACAGGGAATTGATTTTGAATCTTATACTAATTATATTACTTCTGAAGAAGCATATGTAAATAGTCCAAAATTTGAAAAGTCAAAAGAATTTTGGCTTAATACTTTTACCAACGACTTTTCGTATAGCTATTTATCTTCTAACATTTCAAATTCTTGCATAGCTAACAGAAAAATTTACTCAATTCCACAAAAACTAGTAGGAACTTTGAATGATTTTTGCCAAGCAAATTCTATATCTTTGCCTTTATTACTAATGTCTACTATTGGAATTTATTTAGCAAAAATTAATAATAATTCATGTTCTACAATTGGTCTTCCAATATTAAATAGAACTAATTTTAAAGAAAAAAATAGCATTGGTACATTTATTAGTACTATTCCATTTAAAATGAATATCACTCCTTCCGAGACTTATATAAACTTTATAAATAAATTAAAAAAGACTTATTTCGAAGTTCTTAGAAACCAAAGATATCCATATAATAAAATGCTAGAAGATATAAGAAAAAAGACAAATGTTTCTAAAAATCTTTATGACATAGCTTTTTCTTATCAAAATGCAAGAGATAACAAACCTACATCTTCTATAGATTATGTATGTAATTGGGTATTTAATGGATGCGTTTCTAATAATATGGATATTCATATATATGATATGGATAGTACTGGAGATTTATCTATAATTTTCGACTATAGAAAAGATTTATTTAAAGAATCCGATGTAGAAGAAATCTACCATAATTTAATGAATATTTTAAAACAAATTCTTAATAATCCTAACATATTGCTAAAAGATATATCTGCAATAGATAAGGAAGTAGAAGATTTTATACTACATGATTACAATAATACAACTGCTGATTTCCCAGGTGATACACCTATTATTAAACTATTCGAAAAACAAGCTAAATTAACTCCGGAAAAATTAGCAATTGTAGAAGGAAATAAGGAAATAACATATGCAGAACTTTTAAATTGCATAAACAATTTGGCATATACTCTTTCTAATAACGGAATTAAATATAAGGATAATGTATGTTTATTCTATGATAATTCAATAGAATTAGTAGCTATGATACTTGCTTGCCTAAAGCTAGGGGCTTGCTACATTCCATTAAATACTTCCTTCCCTATAGAAAGAATTAAGTATATTATGAAAGATAGCAATTCTTCTGCAATTATAACTAATTCAAAAAACATAAAAAAAATACCTGGATTTAATAATTCTATAATTATAAATTATGAAGATTTAAACTTTAAACCGGAAAAAACATATGATGAGAAGCGCTTAAACTCAGATGATTTAGCATATATCATTTATACTTCTGGATCTACCGGAAATCCTAAAGGAGTACAAATAGCTAACAAGAGTTTAGTAAATTATATTTATTGGTGTACTAAACAATATGTAGCTGGAGAAACCGCAAACTTTCCTTTGTATTCTTCAATTGCATTTGACTTAACAGTAACCTCTGTTTATACCCCATTAATTTCTGGAAACAGCATTTATGTTTATAACAATCCAAACCCAGAATTATTAATTAAAGAAATTGTAGAAGACAAAAAAATACAAGTACTAAAATTAACACCTGCACATCTTACTTTATTATTAGATGTTGCGACACCGGACACTTGCATAAAAAAACTAATTCTAGGTGGAGATATTTTAACTGCAGAAATATGTAAAGCAATCACTAATAAATTACATAACGGAATTAAAATATATAACGAATATGGACCAACAGAAGCAACAGTTGGTTGTATGATATACGAATATAGCCTTTTAGATGATTATGTTTCTGTTCCAATTGGAAAACCAATTAATAATGTACAAATATATTTATTTAATTCTTCTATGAATTTAATGCCATATAACACAATTGGCGAAATGTATATTGGTGGAGACTGCTTATCTAAAGGATATCTAAATTTGCCAGATGTAAACAAAAAAAGTTTTGTTAAAAATCCGTTTAACGAAAACGAAGTATTATACAAAACCGGAGATTTAGCAGTAATGCATCCAAACGGAGTTATGGAATATATAGGAAGGTCAGATTTCCAAATAAAAATTAACGGATACAGAATAGAAACTGGCGAAGTTCAAGCACAAATTCTAAAATATCCAGCAATAAAAGATTGTTATGTAATAGATATGAAAATAAAAAATAACAAAGAACTTTGTGCATATTATATAGAATCTGAACATGTGGATATAGATGATTTAATTTCTACATTGGACAAAAAATTACCAAATTACATGATTCCTAAATATTTTATTAAAATGGATTCATTGCCAATGACTGTTAACGGAAAAATAAATAGAAAAGAATTACCAATGCCAGTTATTAAAAGAAAAACTAATTTGGTTCCACCAGAAAATGATGTAGAAAAATTACTTTGCAAAATATTCTGTGATGTACTAGAAGTTAAGAAAATTGGTACAAATGAAAATATTTTTGATTATTATATAGATTCATTAAACTTAATAAAAATTCAAACTAAATTATATGCAGAAGGATATAACTTAGATACACAAGACTTTTATAATAACAAAACTATTAAAAATTTAGCAGATTATATAATTGGTGGATGTAAAAAAGATACTGATACCGAAGAAGAAGACCTAACGGATGTAGAATTTTCTATAGCTGATATTCAAAAAGATATTAAAAAGCCTGCAAAAGCACAAAACATTTTATTATTCGGTGCAACTGGATTCCTAGGTGTTCATCTATTATATGAATTGTTAACTACAACCGATTACAATATATATTGCTTAATAAGAAGAAAAAATAATTCTAATCCATGTGATAGACTAAAAGAAAAACTAAAATTCTATTTTCCAAATGAAAATTTTGAAAAATATAAAAATAGAATTATCATATTAGAAGGAAATTTATTAGACGAACATTTTGGTCTAAAGCCTGAAGTTTATAACAACCTTGTTAAAAAGATTGATATTTGTATACATTCTGCTGCACTTGTAAAACATTACGGAGATTATAATTTATTCCATCAAACAAATGTGGTATCTACAGAAAAGATAATTAAATTCTGCAATGAAGGACACAGCATACTAGAATATATTTCTACAATATCTGTTTCTGGTTATGGTTTAGTTAGTACACCTTCCGCAGAATTTACAGAAAACAATTTATATATCGGACAAAATTATAAGGATAATGTATATGTACATAGCAAATTCGAAGCAGAACATCTAATTTTGGAAGCATGCAAAAATACAGATTTAGTTGCTAGCATTTATAGAATTGGAAATTTATCTAACAGATATAGCGATGGAGTATTCCAAGAAAATGCTTACGAAAATTCTTCTTTAAATAGAATAATTGCTTGTATAAACTTAAATTGTTTCCCTCAAGAATTAGAAAACTTTAATTTGGAATTTTCACCTGTAGATATTTGTGCACACAATATTCTTAAGTTAATGGATGTTCAAGATAAAAACTTAAAAGTATACCATCTTTATAACGACAAAGTTACAAACTTTTTAAACATAAATAAAGTATTAGCAAAAAATAATATAAATTTAAAACCAGTTTCTGCAGAGAAATTTAAACAAATTTTATTAAAGGACTCAAATAACTATTTTGGTTTTGCAAATCTTATAAATAATAAAATTACTAATAATTTAAAAATAACAAATAAAAATACAAATGAAATTTTATTAAAGTTAAATTTAAGTTGGCCAGATATTGACGATACTTACATTCAAAAACTTATTAACTATTTAATAAAAAATAAATTTATACAAGGAGAAAAAGATGAAGAAAAAAAATAAAAACACTGCAACAAACAATTTTTCAAGATTATTAATAATTCATATGATATTTTTCGTTTTTATTTGTCTTGCTTTATATTTAATTATACCATATGTATTAAACTATCCACCTAATTCTATAGATAATGACTTTCAAGTCGGAGTTGTTGGAATAAAATATACTAATCAATTTATAATTTTAGCATTAATATTATGTGTATTTGTTTTAAGTGCATTAATGTTTTTATACAATATGCTGTCTCTTAAAAAAATAAAAAACAAGCACACAAATAAGATTGATAACAAACAAGTAGAAAAAATAAGAAAAAGAAGTTTTACATATCCATACATGGTCTTATTACTTACATTAATCGTACCACCTGCTATCGTATGTTTTTGTCTTTTCTTATTTAATACTACACCAGAGCTTAATTTAAGACTTACAATTATAATATTTTGTATGTCCGCAATATTTTCGATATTTTCGTATATTGTAAACAAAAGCTTTTTTATAAATACTTTAGTAAAAACATCAAAAATATCTAATAACAAAGTTACTGGTTTAAGAATTAATTTATATTTAAAAATGTTATTACAAATGTTACCAATATTTTTATATTCATTTATAATTATATTGCTATTATCTCTTTCTCTATTAACTACAGAAAAAGGTAACTTAATATATAATTTATACCATCAAGAACTTGCAAATTATTTTTCTGATAGCGAGAAAACATATAATATAGATGAATTGCCAAATATTTTAAGACAAAATATAGAATTACAAAATGATGAAGACAATTTCTTTGTTATTTCTTGTAATGATGGACAAATATATTATTCTGAAGAAGAATTAAATACATTCTTCCAAAAATATTTAAACGAATTTTACGATAAAACAAATGGACATATATACGACAACTATGGACAAAATATTGAAGGTTCAGCTATAAAAATACATACATCAGTTGGTGATTGCTATGTTGGTGTAAGATTTTATGTATTTTCTACATCTTTTGTAACACCATTTATTATCGCAACAATTATATTATTGTTCTTTAATATATTATTTGTTTTATACATAAGCAAAGATTTTAGCAATGATATAAAAACCATAAGCAAACAATTAAATGCAATTGCAGCTTCAGAGAATATATCAAACGAACACAATCTACCAGTTACCTCTAATGATGAATTAGGAGACCTAACAATAGCATTTAATAAAGTTCAAGATAAAACAAAACAATATAATGATACAATTAAATCCAACCAAGAAACACTTATGGAAAGTGAACGTTTAGCATCTTTAGGACAATTAATTGGTGGAATTGCACACAATTTAAAAACACCTATAATGTCAATTTCTGGTGCAGCCGAAGGTTTAACAGATTTAGTTAAAGAATATGATGCATCTATAGATGACCCAGAAGTAACTCACCAAGACCATCATGATATTGCCAAGGATATGCAAGATTGGATAGAAAAAATTAAAAATTATACTGAATATATGTCAGATATTATTACGGTTGTTAAAGGTCAAGCTGTAAACCTTTCTTCTGATAACAACATATATTTTAAAGTAGATGAACTTTTAAAAGATATTAATATTTTAATGAAACACGAATTAAAGAGCGCCCTAGTTTCTTTAGAAATCCATAATTACGTAAGCTCAGAAGTACAAATTAATGGTGATGTTAACGCTTTAGTTCAAGTAGTTAATAATATGATATCAAATGCAATCCAATCATATAATGGAAAACCAAATCAAGTTATAGACCTAACTTTAAAAACAGAAGATTCTAATTTATTAATAGAAGTTCAAGATTATGGCTCAGGAATGCCTGACGAGGTTAAAGAAAAATTGTTTAAAGAAATGATTACTACTAAAGGAAAAAACGGAACAGGTTTAGGTTTATTTATGTCTTACTCAACTATTAAAGCTCACTTTAATGGTGATATAAAATTTGAATCTGAACTTAACAAAGGAACTAAATTTACAATCGTTATTCCTTTACCAAAAAAGAATAATCGTTAAAATTTTAGTTTTGAATAATGAGCTATAATTTGGGATAGCTAAATAAAAATAATCAATAGATTTAATTTTAAAAAATCCAAGAACCTATAAGTTAAACATTTATAGGTTCTTTTTTTACATTTTTATGTTTTTTTCGATTTTTTATTGCTTTTGTTTTTGTTTATTTATATAATTTTTATAGTAGGAGGACTGTCATTATGAGAAAGAATCAAGTTACTGCAAAAAGCACTGGTTTTAAAGTAATTGGTGTGGATGATGAACAGGGTATTTTAGACTCATTATCTATTTTTATGAAAAGATCTGGCTACGATTTTGTAGGAATTACAGATCCCATAGAAGCTATTAATCGTGTAAAAAATGAACATTTCGATTTAATGGTGCTTGACTTTATTATGGACCCAATTCATGGTGACAAAGTTGTAGAAGAAATTCGTAAATTTAATAAAGATTTATATATTTTACTTCTAACTGGTCATAAAGATTTGGCTCCACCATTAGAGACTATTCATCAACTTGATATTCAAGGTTATTGTGAAAAAAGCGATAAGTTTGACCAATTGCTATTGTTAATAGAATCTGGATTAAAGTCTGTAAGCCAAATGAGAACTATAAGTAAAATGAATGATGAATTAAAACAAGCCTATATGGATAGCATAGAAATTTTAAGACATACTGTTGAAGCAAAAGACCCTTATACTAAAGGTCATTCGGACAGAGTGTCTGCCTATGCAGTTTTACTTGGTAAAAAATTAAACTTACCAGATAACGAAATTGAGAATTTAAGAATTGGTGGTCTTTTTCATGACATAGGAAAAATTGGTATCCCAGACAGTATACTTCTAAAAGAATCTAAATTAACGGATGAAGAATATTCAAAAATAAAGGAGCATCCTGTAATAGGATATAATATGCTAGAACATGCAACAATGTTTAAAGATATTCTAGATATTGTTAAATATCATCATGAAAGATTTGATGGTAATGGATATCCAGAAAAATTATCAGGAACTAATATTCCTTATCTTGCAAGAGTCACTTCTGTTGTAGATAGTTTTGACGCTATGACATCTAGAAGAAGTTATAGAGATTCTTTACCAATGGACGTTGTAAAATCTGAAATATTAACTAACCTAGGCTCACAATTTGACCCAGAAATAGGTATAGTTTTCTTAGATATTTTAGATAAAGATTTTAATTCTATTAAAGAAATACAAGAAAAGTATTAATTTCTTTTGTATTTAATATAATTAATTAAGGAGGGGGATTTTGATGGTTTTAACTGCTTCTGAAACAAGAAAGCAAGCAAGAGAATCTTTAAAAGGAAAATGGGGAGTTGTAGTTCTAATAACATTAGTATATTTAGTTTATAATTTCTTAGTTTGTGTATTATCTACCATTCCAGTTTTAGGTTTCTTGGTTGATATCGCAGCTCTTGTTATTGGTATTCCAATAATATATGGGTTTGTAATGACTATGATGAAACTAAAAAGAGGAGAAAATGTAGGATATTTCGATTTCTTTAAAGATGGTTTTAACAACTTCAAAAGAGCTTGGTGTGTTACAGGAAGACTACTTTTAAAAATGATTGCTCCAATTATTTTAGTAATAGTTGCTCTTGTTATTATGGTAGTTTCTATTATAGCAACATTTGCAACTGCATTTACAGTAGGTTCTTCTAGTGCTTTAGGAGGAGCTGTAGTTGGAGTTAGTGCTTTAACAATAGTAGCTTATATTGTAATAATTGCTGCATATGTATGGCTTTTCATTAAATCACTTACATATGGTTTATGCATGTTTATCGCAATAGATAATCCAGATATGCGTCCAGCAGATTGCGTTAATAAGAGTAAAGAGCTTATGGATGGAAATAAAGGTCGTTTATTCTGCTTATACCTTTCATTTATTGGTTGGATAGCTCTAGCTGCTGTATTATCTTTAATACCATTTGTTGGAGTAATTGTACCATTCTTAGCTTGCCTAGTATTAGTACCATATATAGAATACTCTGCAATAATATTCTATGAGAATAAAGCAGGTATGGATTCATCTGCAACAGTAGCAGAAGGAACTGTATCTACAGATTCAACAGATAATGCAGCAAAAGAAGAAACAAATTCTGCAAACGAAGCTTCAGCAAACAATACAAACAGTGATGCAAACAACACAGCAAATACAATAAAAGAAAAATCTGGTTCAACAGATGTAAAAGCAGAAATCGTAGACATTCCAGATATGGATGATAAAGACGAATAATGAACTTAAGGGACGGACCTTAAAAGTTCAAATTTTACGTTAACTTTTGAACTTTTAAAGACTAACCTATACGAAAAAAATACCGGAAGATTTATTCCGGTATTTTTTTGTTTTACTTTTCTGTCAATTTAAATATCTTTTTTGTTATTTCTTATTTGACTTCTTTTGTCTCTTTGTTAGAACTACTGCGTATCTTAAGGTTACTGTTTCTAGGGCTACTAATGCAACTAATGCTATTAATAATCCTACTGGAAGTTCACCAGTTTCTACGCTTATTGATACTGTTGCTTGGTCTGTATTATCTTTATCATTGCTATCTGCAAAGCCTGGTACGTTATCTGTTTGTATTAATGATACTTCATTAACCTTGTTACCCATATTTTCTCCAGACGTTCTCCAGTTTAATAATACTGTGTATTCTTTTGTTTCTCCGGCTCCTATCTCTGGTATTACCTGCGTTATAGTTCCGTCTTTTACTTCCCATGTTCCATCATTATTTGCTAAGCTCATTCCTTCTGGTAACTTGTCTTCTATTATTGCTCTACCTTTTACCTCGCCAGTGTTCATAACTTTTATCTTGTATTCTACTTGTACACTTGTGTTTTCTGTACTCTTTCTGTAGATATCAACTTTTTCTAGTTTTCCATTTGTTGCGGATCTTCTATTACCATTTACTATTATTCCTGTTATTTCCTTTTCTACTCCGATGTTAAATGGTTTTGGCTCGTAATAATAGTAAACATCTATTGTATTATTTACTACATCGTTTCCGTTTTCGTCTTTTACGATTTCGACTTTCATCTTACCTTTTGGCTCTTCCGGAATTTCGACTAGTTCATAATACTCGAATTCTTTTGCTTCCGTTGTGAATTCATCATCTTTTTGTCCTTCTATTACTACTTGTGATGATTGCAATTCGCCGGTTTCTGGATTTGTTTCTTCTATTTCTTTTCCAGTTGTTTTATCTACATAGTGTACAACTACTTTTGCTGGTTGATAGTAATAGTATGTTACAACTATTTTATCTTCTGTCATCGTTCCTGTTGCGTTGTCTGGCAATACATTGTTTCCATCTTTATCTGTTGTAGCAACTACGTAACTTAAGAAGTCTTTAGCAGTTATGTTGTACTCGTCACCTACATGGCCTTCATGTAATGTTGGTTCTTCTAGCTCTTTGCCAGTTAAGATGTCTATATGGTGTTCCTCAACACCTGCAGATCTCTTTACGTAATAGTATGTTACTACAGTTTTATTGTTTGTAATATTACCATTTTCGTCTGTTTCGACTTGCATTGTACCGCTTGCGTTTGATGGTACTTCTACTAAGTCGTAGTTTTCAAATGTCTTTTGTTCTGTTGTGTATGAATCGCCTTCATGCTTTGTATTATCCACAATTTGTTCTGTTAAAGGTTCTCCAGTTAACTTATCTATGTAATTTACTTCTAACACTGCTTTTTTGATGTAATAGTAATTTACTGTTACAACGTCTTCTCCCATTGTTCCGCTTGCATTGCTTGGAAGTTTTGTTGTTACTAAATCATATCCTTCAAATTCTTTGCTTGGTATGTCGTAACTTTGTCCAACTTGAACATTATGTTCTTCTGTGTATAAGATTTTTCCTGTCTTGTCATCTATATGGTTTTCTAGCAATCCAGTGTATACTGGCTCATAGTAGTAAATTAAAGTTTGCTCATCTTTTGTCATCTTAATTGTTGTCTGTGCTGGGCTTTCTACTAATTTGTATCCTACAAAGTCTTTTGAATTTGTTACAAATTCATCTCCTACTAAACCTTCCTTAGTGTAAGGAGCTTCTAAGTCCTTAATTTCTTCATGTGTTTCTGGATCTCTTGCCACATATCTTACTGTTGCTTTTGTATTTTGTAAGTAATAGTAGGTTACATTTGTATCTGCTACTGTCATTGTGCCTTCTGTGTTTCCACTATCGCATACTAATGTATAAGTTTTTCCGTCTTTATCGATAGTTTCTTTGCGGTGTTCTGTGTCTGTGTTGTATTGGTCGTCTACGTATCCATCGATTTGCTCATTGTTTGTAAGTACTAAGTTATTTGCGTCGTCTGAGTCTTCATCTTTTTCTAAGTAATGTATTATTACTTTAGCTGGTTTTAATCTGTAATAATATATTACTTCTTGTGGCTCATCTTCGTTGTATTTCTCAATTGTTCCAGTAGGCTCTCCGACTGTTGCGTCTTCGACTAACTCATATTTTTCATTAATATTATCTGCTGGGTTTGTTTCATATGTGTCTCCCTCTTTACCTTCTATTACTTCAGCTGGAATTTCTGTTCCATTTGTATCTGGAACTCTATTCTCTGTTGTGCTTCCGTCTGTATTTAAGATGTAATGATGTACTGTTACTTTTCCGTATTTATTTGTATTAGTTACGGTATCATCTGTTACAACGCTATCATAGTATTTTAAATCTCCCTCAGTCTTTTCTTCTTCTGTTAGTGTATAAACTATTTCATTATTTGAAGAATCGTATTTTGGTAAGTCTTT
>CALXKK010000009.1 GCA_944388935.1 uncultured Clostridia bacterium
TAAACAATATCATTTTTGGTACTCTCTTTCAATATTTTTTCATATTACTTGTGACATATCTATTTTAAACCTATATTTTTAATATTTTCTTAATTTTATTTTGAAAAATTTTGTCATTTTTTGTAACCGACTTACTATTATTATACCTTGCTTATTTTTTTATATTGTAATATTATTATTACATATATATTGATTAGGAGGTATATATGGAAAAGAAAAATTTAGCTGAAAAATTAAAGAAAAAATATCATAAAGCCTTAGAAATAACCGACTTAAAAGATTTATTATATAAGTCTGCTACAAGATATACTAGAAGAGCAGCTTTTAAATTGAAGGACAAAATCGGAAATATATACAAAGTAACCTATCAAAAATTCAAAGAAGACGTTATGGCTCTAGGAACTGCATTAATTAATCTTGGATTAAAAGATGCTAATATAGCTGTAATTGGTAAAAACAGTTATAATTGGGCTGTTTCATATTTAGCTTCAACAATAGTTGGAGTTGTAGTTCCAATAGATAAAGAACTAAAAACAGACGATGTTATAAATTTCTTAAATGTATCTTCTGCAAAAGCTGTCTTGGGAGATGACAGATATATAAAAGATTTAGTAAAGAATAAAAATACTATAGATAATAAAAATTTATTACTTATAAATTTCAATTCTGAAAAGGATACTAGTTCTTATATGTCTTATCAATTAGCAATGGATGCGGGATATGACCAATTAGAAGAAGGTAATAAAGATTTTGATAATATAAAAATAGATCCAGATGCCATGAAAATACTTATATTTACATCTGGCACAACAGGAAACGCTAAAGGTGTATGCCTATCACATAAAAATGTTGTATCAAATATAATGTCAACATTTGGAATTGTAAAGGTACACAGGGACGATCAAGTTCTTTCTATTTTACCTTTGCACCATACATATGAATGTACCTTAGGATATCTTCTTGTAATTTATAGCGGTGGATGTATTAGCTATTGTGAAGGACTTCGCCATATTTCCAATAATATCTTGGAATTTAAACCAACAGTTATCTTGTGTGTTCCACTATTGCTAGAAAAAATGTACAAAAAAATAGAAGCAACCGTTAGAAAATCTTTGCCGGAAAAATATGCAAACATTGAAGGAGATGTAATTGCTCAACTACCTTTTATTATAAAAAAAGTTGTAATAAGTAAGGTTAAAAATTCTCTTGGCGGAAGATTAAGAGCTTTTATAGTTGGTGCTGCACCACTTAGCCCAGATGTAATAAAATCATTTGATAATTTACACATAAAATCTATACAAGGATATGGTCTTACAGAATGTTCCCCTCTTGTTGCTGGAAACAATGATTTCTATATTAAACCAGACGCTGTTGGGTTACCTATTCCTAATGTTTCTTATAAAATAGATAAACCGGACGAAACTGGAGTTGGAGAAATACTTGTAAAAGGACCTAATGTAATGCTTGGATATTACAAAAATGAAGAAGAAACTAAAAAGACAATTGTTGATGGATGGTTCCATACTGGAGATTTAGGAAGAGTTGATGACGATGGATGGCTTTATATTACTGGTAGATTAAAAACAGTTATTGTAACACAAAATGGAAAAAATATTTATCCAGAAGAAATAGAACATTATTTAAATGAAAACCCTTTAATTTCCGAATCATTAGTAACAGGTGTACCAGATGATAATACAGATGAAGTATATGTTAATGCCCAAATATTCCCAAACCTTGATGCAATAAAAGAATATTTAAAAGGTGCCATTCCTCAAAAAGAAGAAATTTTCGCAATAATTAAAGATATTATTGCAAGCGTAAATAAAAAATTACCAAACTACAAACATATCAAATCTTTTATTGTAAAAGATGAGGAATTTGAAAAAACTACTACTCAAAAAATAAAAAGATTTGGTAAAAATATTGAAAATAATAAATAATTTTTAAAGCCAACTGCTTATAAAACAGCTGGCTTTTTTTCTACCTTATTCTACTTTTCCAAATTTATCAAATGGCCAAAATCTAAATGCTACTATACTTTCTATTTTATCTTGTGGGATACATCCAAATGCTCTGCAATCGTGGCTATTTTGTCTGTTATCTCCCATTGCAAATACAGTTCCTTCTGGTACTGTAAAATCTACTAATAATCCACCTTCAGATTCTGTTTTTACACTATCTGATAAATAATCCTCTTCTAATTCTTTATCATTTATATATACTTTTCCATTTTGAATCTTAACATGTTCTCCAGGGAGTGCTATTACTCTTTTAATATAGCTTACTTTTCCTATTTCCAATACATTATGAACAAATCTATTAAATGCTCCTTCTGGCTCTTTATATATTGCTGTTGGAGATTCTTCAAATTCCTTTTCTGTTAAATATTCTTCTGTTGGAGCTTCAAACGTAATTATTTGACCTCTTTTTGGTAATTTATTTCCAAAACGTATTGTTCTATTTAATATTAGTCTTTGTCCCTCTATTAATGTTGGTTTCATAGATACTGATTGAACTTGAGTAGGAGTCATAATATAATATCTAAACCACAAACCTAATGCTACAGCTATAATTATACATATTACCCACTCTAGAATATTTCTTAATTCATCATTAATATTCATTTTTTAAAATTGCCTCCTAGATTATACTAGAATTGCAATGTCATCTTTTTTGCTTCATTGCTTCTTCTGTATTTTTAATAAAAGCCTTCTAAATTAAGGTCTTAATAAGTCTTCTAATACTACTTTACTTCCATATTTAATAATTATTGGAACTGATTTTGATAATGTTACTCCTTCTATATTAGATTTAACATCTCTTGTTCCAGGTATTACAACCGCATCTCTTGGTATTACAATTTGACCATTTTCATTTGGTGTTATAATATTTCCATTTACATTATCATAAACCGGTGTACTTGCAGTAATAGTAACACCTGCTCCTATTACAGCACCTTCTTCTACAATTGTACCTTCTGTTATTTGTGAACCAGCTCCTACAAAAACATTATCCTCTATTATTACTGGATATGCTCCTACTGGCTCTAAAACTCCACCTATAATAACACCTGCACCTAAATGTACATTTTTACCTATTTGTGCGCATGAACCAACTAGTGCTAAAGAATCTACCATAGAACCTTCATCTATGTATGCTCCTATATTTGTATAACAAGGTGGCATAAATGTAACACCTTTTCCAATAAACACACCATCTCTAATAGATACTGTTTTAGATACAACTCTTACAGTTTCTTCTAATGTAACTTCTCTATCTCCCATTGTATCTTTATCTATTGTTCCATCTCCAAAATCTATTACTTCTCCATATTTAAATCCTAGTAAAATAAATTGTTTTACCCATTTATTTACTTTCCATTCATCATTTTCTTTTGATGCTACTCTTACTTTACCAGTGTTTAAATCATGCTTGAATTCTTCCCATACTGGCATAAAATCTTCTCTTGTAAGATTTTCTTCTTCTAGCATTTTTAAATATTTCTCCATAATAGCCTCCTTAATTTGTATTCATTTATTTATAAAAAATTATTATAATTTATTTTATTCGCTCACATAATATCACAAACAAATTTAATTATCAATAATTATACAACCTTAATTTCGCAATGCTATGTACAAAAATGGCAAAAAAGTGTATAATGCGCCTAGAGGTGAAAAAAATGAAAATTAAAGATGTTTTTAATAATATAGAAATAATGGAATCTGTTGGTAGTTTAGATACAGAAATTAATAATCTTGCTTCAGATTCTAGAGTTATAGAAAAAAATGATATGTTTTTTGCAATAAAAGGTTATGATTTAGACGGTACCAAATTTATACCTAGTGCTATTAAAAATGGTGCAGTTGCAATAGTAGTTGACGAAACTTGTAATCTTTCTGATTATGATGTTCCAGAAAGTGTAACACTTATTAAGGTTTCTAATATTCGTCGTACTCTTGCAATTGCAAGTTGCAATTTATATGATAATCCATCTAAGAAATTAAAACTTATAGGTGTTACAGGAACAAAAGGAAAAACAACATCTACTTTTATGATAAAATCAATTTTACAACAACATGGGTATAAAGTTGGATTAATTGGTAGTATTGCAATTTATATTAATGATGAGAAATTAGAAGATTGTGACAGAACAACTGCAGAAAGTTTTAAAATACAAAAAACTCTTGCTATGATGGTTAAAGAAAATGTTGATATAGCTATCTTAGAAGTTTCTTCCCAAGCTATGAAATTAGATAGAGTTTATGGTACAGATTTTGATGCTGTATTATTTACAAATCTTTCTGAGGACCACATTAGTCCAAAAGAACATAAAGATATGGAAGATTATTTCCAAGCTAAACTTTCTTTAGCCAAAATGGCTCCATTCGTTGTGTTTAATTTAGATAATGAATACACAGCTAGAATTCCAAACCTTTTACCAGATAAAGAATTAAGAAGCTTTGCTATGGATACAAAAGCAGATGTTATGGCAAAAGATTTAAACTTAAGCAATACAGGTGTCGATTTTACTCTTTGCATGAATGATAAAGAATTTCCTGTAAGAGTTTCTATTCCAGGTAGATATATGGTTTATAACTGCTTAGGAGCTATTGGAATTGCAACTTATTTTGGAGCAAATGTAAAAAATATTCAAGACGCTTTAAAACATATTAAAGTATTTGGTAGAAGCGAAGTTGTTCCAAATAAACTTGGACTAAAAATAATAATAGATTATGCACATACACCATCTAGCCTACAATCTATTTTGGAAACAGTTAAACCTTATACAAAAGGTAGAGTAATCTGTACTTGGGGTGTTGGTGGAGACAGAGATTCTAAAAAGCGTCCTATAATGGGAGAAATCTCTGGAAAACTTGCAGATTTAACTATACTTACATCTGACCAAGTTCGTACAGAAGACCCTAATAAAATTTTAGATGATATAGAAGTTGGACTAAAAAAATCTGGCGGAAAATATGTACGTATTTTAAATAGAACAGAAGCTATAAAATATGCTTTATCTATCGCAACTCCAGATGATATTATAGTTTTACCAGGACTTGGTAGTGATTTATATATAGAATATATGCATGTTAAATATCCATATGATGAAAGAGTCGTAATTCACGATGCAATAGAAGAAATGATTGCCTCTGGAGAAAGAAAACCAGTGGAAGAATAATTATTTTAAGCTACACTTTAGAGTGTAGCCTTTTTAATTTAAAAATAAGTTCATTACTCATTTATATATTTAATTACATCACCATAAATGTAAAAACTTCCAACAATAAAAATAGTATAATCTTTGTATTTTTGTAAGCTCTTTTTTATTGCCTCCTTTAATTCTATGTCCATTACATTTTTTCCATCAAGACTAATTGCTTCATTCTTTAATATTCCCTTATCCCAATATCTCTCTTTACTATTTCCATTAGTAAATATATAAATATTTTCATTATTTTTTACTAATAATTTTAGTATAGTTTTATAATCTTTAGATTTTAGTAAAGATATGATAAATACTTTTTTAGTATCTTTATAATACATATTAACAGAATTTATAAAATTCTTTATTGCAAGTTCATTATGCCCTCCATCATATATAACTGTAGGATTTTCGTGTATTGTCTCAAATCTACCTTTGTGAATTACTGTTTCTAATGCTTCTCTTACTTTATCTTCAGGTAAATTATATTTATTTTTCAAGATTTCTACTGCTTCCAAGCAAATACTTGCGTTATATATTTGAGATTTTCCTTTAAGTTTTATCTTTACATTTTTATATTGTTTATAATCAAATGTTTGAAAATCTTTATTATATGAATAATTTTCTACTTCTTCTTTATGTATCATATGTAATTTATTGTTTTCACTTTTGCATTTATCTATAATAACTTTATCTACACTTTCATTTTGGCTAATATAAATTGTATTTGAATTTTTCTTAATTATTCCTGCCTTTTGAAAAGCAATTTCTTCTAAAGAATTTCCTAAAATTTTCATATGGTCATATCCAATAGAATTTATAATAGAAACCTCCGGATAAATTATATTTGTACAATCATATAAACCACCCATTCCGACTTCCATAACAACTATATCACATCTTTGCATTTTAAAATATATTATAGCCATTGTTGTTTCCAATTCAAACAATGTAACATTATTATCATGATTATTATTATATTCCTTAATTAAAGGATCTAGCTGTATTATAATTTTTTCCATCTCTTGATTCGTAATATTTATATTATTAACACTAATTCTTTCATTATATTTTATTAAATGTGGAGATATAAATTTCCCTACTTTATATCCACTTTTAAAAAAGATATTTGTCATCATTTCTGTGCAACTACCTTTTCCATTTGTTCCAGCAATATGTATAAATTTCAAATTCTCTTCTGGATGATTTAATTTTTCCATAAAATATTTCATTGCTTCCAATGTTGGACCTTTATTTCCAGGAAAAAATCCTTGTAAATATTTTTCTACATTCATTTTTATTTCTCCTATTTTAATATCCTATTAGTTTTATCATATTTTATTAATTTTGTATACTAAATTATTATACTTCCATCATATACTTTTGTAGCAATTCCAGACATAAGAATATGTCCATTTTGTTTATTATAGCTTACTTTTAACTCTCCTCCTTTTAAAATAGTTTTTACAAAGCTTGAGCATATTCCTTTATAATAACCTATACAAAATGCAGCACATGCACCAGTTCCACAAGCATATGTCTCTCCTACTCCTCTTTCCCAAGTTCTAATTTTTAAAGTATTTCTTCCTAAGCTTTGAACAAATTCAACATTTATTTTATTTGGAAAACATTTCATATTTTCTATTGATGGACCATATTTTTCTATATCTATTTTTTCAACATTATTTACAAAAACTACCAAATGTGGGTTTCCCATTGATATGTAATTTCCTATAAATTTAGTATCTTCTACATTAATATTTATTGCTATAGGAATTTTATAATTATTTTTTACTGTAATATTTTTTGAATCATCAAAAATTGGTCTACCCATATCTATCTCTACTTCTTGCACTTCTCCATTTCTAACCATTAATCTTGCAATCTTAACTCCCGCTTTTGTTTCTATTCTAATATTTGTTTTTTCTATAATTTTGTTATCATAAATGTATTTACAAAAACACCTTATGCCATTTCCACACATCTCTGCTTCTGTTCCATCTTTATTAAAAATCTGCATTCTTGCATCAGCAATTTTACTTTCTTTTACTAAAATAAGTCCATCTGCACCAACTCCAAAATTTCTATTACACATATATCTTGCAATTTGTGGTATTTTACTTTCTGCAATAATATTTTTATCGTTCATACAATTTATACAGATATAATCATTACCTAGCCCATGCATTTTAGAAAAAGTAACCATATTATTTACACCTCCCATACATTAAAATATGTATTTTTAATAAATATGGTTACTTTAATATGTAAATAAGTTTTATCCTCTTCTATTGGTTTTCCTTGTTTTTTCTGGTATAATGCTTTCGAAAGGTAAGGTGAGCGAAATGAAAAAATTTAATTTACACACTCATTCTAAGCATTCATTAGACGCAACTTTAGATATTAACGAAATCTTAAACGAAGGATTTGAGAAATATATTAATTACTTATCAGTTACAGACCACAACACCTGCGAAGCTTACTTAGATTTAGATAAAACAAAAATAAATGGTAGAGGAACTTTAATTTATGGAATGGAAGCTGATGCAGTAATTAATAATATTACATATGATATTTTATGCTATGGCTTTAATTTAGATCCTATAAGCAATTGGGCTAAAGAGCAATATAGCGATGTTGCTACAAGACAAACTAAAATATATAAAAAACTAGAAGAATTATGTGATACTTTAAATATAAAACTAGATACTTCTACACCATTTAATCCACAAACAGAGTTTGCACATGCTGCGGTTTTTAGAATGCTAGGAACTACTCCAGAAAATAAAGCATTTCTAGACAAATATAATATTGGAGCAGTAGGAGATTTATATAGAAAAAGTACAATGGACTCTAGTTTTCCATTATACATTGATATGACAATTGTTTGGCCTACTATTGAAACATTAGGAGAAATAATCCATAAAAATGGTGGTAAAATCTTCTTAGCACATCCATATAGATATGCAAAAAATGCCAATGTTGATGACTTGTTAAACTCTTGTGCACCCTATATTGATGGAATAGAAATTTATAATGACCCAAAAAATTTTGAAGAAGTACAGCATTTATATAATTTTGCTAAAAACAATAACTTACTTGTATCTCAAGGAAGTGACTTCCACGGAAACGAAAAACATAACAAAATTGATGTAGATTATTTAACAGAAGAAATGCAAAACGATATAGAAAACTGGATTAATGATATAAATGGAAAAGTTGAATTTTAACCATAAAAGAAAACCTAGAATCATTTATAACTCTAGGTTATTTTTATTTATTTTAGTCATCTTTCGTTTTCCTCTTCTTCTTTTTCTGCTTTTTCCTTTTTCTCTTTCTTTTTGTTCATTATATCTAATATTTGCTTTGCTCTATCACCATATTCCTTTTTTATTCTTTCTTCTTTCTCTTTATCTAACACTATCTTCATCCCCCTCTATTTGTATTTCTCTATTTCTTTAATATTTTCTTGAAAAAATTAATTATTTTTATGTACCATTTTTCAGGTTTTGTTGGTAAGTTTTCGTATTCTCGTTTTTCTTCTATATTTTTAGCATAATTATTAGTTCTATTTGCAAAATTCACTTTAGACTTTTCTTGTAATGCTTCTTTTTCTTTTCTTAACTCTTGGCTATCTAAAGCAATTAATCTTTCTTTTTCTTGTTTACTACATAAATAATCCCTGTAAATTAGAGAAAGTATTACTTTAGTTTCTTTGGATATCTGCGTTTTAAAGTCTTTTGAATAATCTATTTTAGGTGCATAATTAATCTCTTTTTCATTTTTTATAAAATCCTTGAAATTATTTGGTATTTTTTCTTGCATTTGTTTATCCATATGATTTATAACATCATACACCTCACAAAATGCTTGTCTCGTTGCATTTTCCATATTTTCCTCATTTCTTCGTTTTATTATTTTTCTTAAATATATTATTTATCTAGATTCATCAGTTTTTCCTGCTCTTATTATACTTTTAATTTTTTGAAACACTCTTTTTAATTTTCTACTTTCTCTTTGTCTTTCCATAGGCTTAATTTCTTCATATACCGCTACTAAATCACTCATTGAAACTCCTCCGGCTTTTCCTGTATTTTCTCCATTCTTTAAATCTGATTTTGAATCCGTCTTTGGCTCAAATTTAGTTTCTCCATCCAAACCTGATTTTGTCTCTCCATTTGAATCTACATCTCTAGACAAAATAAATATTACATCATTAATAGTTAATTCCTCTAAAATTCCTAGTTCTTCATCCATTTCACTACAAAAGTTAGGTTCAGTTACTCTATTATTTCTTATTTTTTGTGCTAGTTCTAATTTTACCTCTGGAGCTCCTGTTTCTTGATATTCTTTAAACAATTTTTGTGCTTTTTCTTTTTCTGATGCTAAACATTCATCTTCATCTATTACAACAATTGGTAAACCACCAAAATCCTTTGATGCTTTTTGTGCTTGCTCTAAATTATGCATACTTCCTTTTTGTTTAAATACAACTATATAATCTGGTTGTTTCCTTTGCCCTTGTTGTATTCTTCTAAAATCCATTTCATTATATATTCGTGTTTGATTTATTTGACTTTCTGGTGCTAAATATCTTTCACTTTTATTTGAAGCTCTAGGCTCTAAATCATCGCTATTTGAAAAAGTAGACAAATTGCTAGGTCCAGCTAAAACTAAAGAATCTTCTTTAATATCTGCAAAACCATAACATACTAATGGAACTTTTGCATGTCCTAACATATCATTTCTTATATATGATGCACAGAAAAATTGTGAAACTAGTGACGGTCTATTCCAGTCTTCTTTAAAATTATCACTAAAATCTAACGCATCAGCGTAATATGCTCCAACAGAAGTAATTATCATTTTAAAATCTGTTCCTGCACTATACATATTTTCCATGCCTGGAATCTTTTTTGCATCTTCCACTCTAAATAAATCTTTATTATATAGTTTCCAATATTCCGTTTTTAGCATTCTTTCCATTAGTAATGGACTAACTTTCTCTAAACCTTCTACATTGTCATATAATTGTTTTAATACTTCTGGATCTCTTGTATCTATAATTGCTTGCAAACTTTTTATATATGATTTTAAATCTTTATCTCCTATTTTATCTATATCTTCTCCAAATTTCTTAATTAAATCATATGTTTCTTGCCAAGATTGACCAAATATTGTTAAAAGTACAGCTTCCTTTTTTTCTCTTTCTTTTGGACTATTAATTAAACTTTCGCACTTTTCTCTTTTTATTTGATGAAAATTTTCTACATCTTGATATGTTTTTATATCAAAACTGTTTGGATGAATTAATATTGGCGACAATCTAATATAATCAATATCTTCTTGATCTTTTAAACTTGAAACTAACTCTGAGTAATCTCCTATATTGGTTAATAGCCTATTGGCAAGTGGTGTCCATTCTTCTCCCTTCGTTTCTTCTAAAAATGTATCTATAATTTTTGCAACAGTATTTAATTCTATATCACTTAATTGTAAAACCTCTTCAACTACTTCTGGGTATGAGGCAATTTGAGCTACCTTTTCTATTCCAAGTAAATTAATATATTTTTTACCAAAAATTCTAAAATCATCTTTTAAAATTTCTTCATTTCCTTCGAATATTCTTTTAATTTCTTTTCTATCTTCCTCATCTTCTACCTCTATATTTACGAAATCGCCAAAATGTTGTTGTATCTCTTCTAAAGTAGCAAAATTTATCCTATAGAATCTACATACCTCCGGTCCTGCTTCTTTTAATATTTCCCATCTATCTTCTTCTGGCAATTTTCTAATTATAAGTGTCAAATCGTTATTATCTAGACCATATCTTTCTGGATCTTTAACTATTTTATTTGTGTACTCTGGCTCATTTATTTTTAATATTAAATTTCTAATAATGTCTTTTTTTAAACCATATTCTTGATAATCTTGGATAATTGCTTTCAAATATTCTTTATCGAAAATTTCAGGAAAATCAATAACAAGTTCCCCTATTACTTCTTTATCTTTTGTTTTTATGTATTCCACTGCTTTACTATTTTGCTTTATTAAATTAGTAATTTGTTTATCCAAACTAGCTGTCCATTCAACAAAATTAAATTCATCTAATGAATATGATATTCCCATTCTATCCAACCATGCTTCAAGTTTGGTATCATCCATATTATTTCCTAAATAAGCTTCTAAAAAATCATCTATATCTTTCTCTTGCATTTTTACCTCTAATTTTATTTTAATATCTTTTGTTTTCTACCATTTCTCAGTCGCAAAACTAATTTTATCTTTCGCCATCATCTATATCTGGCCTTACAGTAACACTTCTATTTCTTATCTCTTCTTTTTTCTTTTCAAGTAAACTATATGCTTTAGGCACATTCTCTGCTTGTGCATATAATCCTAAATTCATTCCTAGATTTCCAAAATCATCACAATGTATTCCATCTTCTACTCTAACTTTTTTTGCAATATCAGTTATATCAGATCCATCTATCTTAAGACTAACATGAGTTTTGCTGCCAACTAAATTAGCATCAAATGGCACTACACTTTGTAATGTTTCACAGGCTAATTGATTTTTAAATTGATATAATTCACCCAATTGCATAGAACTAATTTGGTCAAAAGAAGGACGTGGCAATTTAGCATATTTTCTTGCATATTCTTGTTGCATCTCAAAAATTTCATTTACTAAATCTGTATCTATTGAATTAGGAAGTTCTTCTGGTCTTTCACGAATACATTTTATATCACTTAAAACTTCTTCATCACTTGCAAATGTATATCCTCCATCTTCAGTTCTCCTTAATCCTGAACCAATAACAAACTTTGCTACTTTTAAATATTCTAGTTTTTGATCTTTGGATAATTCTCTATTACCTAAACATAATGTTTCTTGTTCAGGACTTATTAAATAATTAGTTCCAATATTAGCAACTCCTACATCTACAATTGGTGCTAGTTCTTCTACAGAAAACACATGTGGCTCATTAGGAAAATATGTATTATCTTTTACGAAATTTATTGCTCTATCTCTATTTCCTAAAAAATATTCTGCATCATGCCTTGCTGAAGCTGAATGTCCTGGATAATTTGGATCCGTCTGAAAAATTTCATAGCCATTTATTTTCAAAAAATTTTTTAAACAAAAAGTAGGATCTCCATCATAATAAACAATGTTATATTTATCCAAATCATCTTTATGGACCGGTATTTTTCCTTTATCTTGAAGTCTTACCATTATTACAGCATTTTTAGAAAGTTTAATGTTTGTTCCTTTTGTCCAGGTATCTGATGGATTATAACTCTCTATTTCATCTTGATGTACATCATATCTATCAATTACTATATAACTTGGATTATCCCATTTTCCTTCACCAGCACCAGTATTTTCGACTCTATTGTTAATAGTACAATGTACTTCGTGTCTATGTACTAAATTCCTAACTTCTTTTTTTACTCCATGATATTCCATAGTAACCGGATATCCAATTTTTTCTCCATTATAATCTGATAAAATCACATTGTCCTTTGGAAAAAAATTAGTACAATGAACTAATACTTTTTTCCCTGGCTCCACTTGAGTTGAATTAGCTAACTCAGAAGGTTGTATTAAGCCCATTGCTTTATCTGTTATGACTAGTTCTCCATCAACTTCTTGCATACATCCTGGCATTTCTGGTGTTTGACTTAATTCTTGATTCTTTTTATTTAATGATTCGCTTAAAGCTGCTTGTTTTCCTTCTAGCTTAGCTACCTCCGATTGTAAATCTTTCAATTGTTGTTCTTTTTCTGCTATTTGCCTACTTGCATTAAAGTAATTGCCCCTACGAAATAGGCTGGCTATTCTGGAAAAAATACCAGCTTTTTGTTTAACAACTAATGCCTTAGAGCTTTCTTCTTCATATATTTTTATTAAATCTTTTTTAAAGTTTAAATCTCCTTCTATACTAGGCGCTTTTTTTAATAATCTTTGTATTTCTTGTTCTAATGCTTTTCTACTTTGTATATCTGCAACCGCTCTTTTTACACTAAAATCTTGTAACATATTTTTTCTCCTTTGTATAAAAATACTTACAACTAGATTATATCATAAATTTAATTTATTGCACTGTTTATTTTATATATTTATTTCTTTCCATCCCACTGAATCAGTTATTCTTTTTTAATTAATTTTATTATACCATTTAAATCCACATCTTTAAATTATATGATAAATTCTTCTTTAATCTTATCTAAAAATTACAAAAAAAATAGTAGTATCTAATTAATTTTAGATACTACTATTTTGGTGCCTCGAACGGGAATCGAACCAGTGACACAGGGATTTTCAGTCCCTTGCTCTACCAACTGAGCTATCGAGGCTTATTATATATTGTGGAAAAGTATTAAAATAAAAAATACTTTTCCACAATTTTTTCCTATATAAAAAAATGGCGACCCGAAACGGGCTCGAACCGTCGACCTCTAGCGTGACAGGCTAGCGTTCTAACCAACTGAACTACCGGGCCATAAAGAAAAGTGGTGGTCGCTACAGGGCTCGAACCTGTGACCCCCTGCTTGTAAGGCAGATGCTCTCCCAGCTGAGCTAAGCGACCATTTCTTCCGACGAGATTTAGTATACTATGTTTTTAATTCTCTGTCAATACCTTTTTTACATTTTTTTAAAATTTTAACATTTTTTTCTTAATTATCAAATTAATCCACTAACGAAATCCCTAATTATATTTTGCAAATCATAATTTTACAAATCTACATATCCAATAAACAGGGATTTTAGGATTGTCCCTAAATCCCTATTTACTAGAAAGAAAAAAGGTCTTGCGACCTTTTTTTTAATATGAATTCATATTTAATATATAAAAATTCAAATTATTTTTTGTTTACTAAATCTTTTAAAGCTTTTCCAGCTTTGAATACTGGAGCTTTTGATGCAGGTATTTTAATTTCTTCTTTAGTTTGAGGATTTCTTCCTTTTCTAGCAGCTCTTTTTCTAACTTCGAAAGATCCAAATCCAACTAATTGAACTTTATCACCTTTTACTAAAGATTCTGTAATTACATCTACAAATGCATTTACTGATGCTTCAGCACTTTTTTTTGTTTCTCCTGTTTTTGCAGCGATTGCTGCGATTAAATCAGCTTTGTTCATTTAAATTACCTCCTAAATACTTTGTGTTTATGTAGTGCTTTCAAATGCCTACTAAATCTTATATTCGCCAATTTTTACTAAAATCCTTCTTTTTTTTTATTATTTTTTGTTCAAACCTTATTCTCTCTAAGAACAGCTGTCTTTTTTTACCAATATTTCTAACATTCTATTTTGCCTTTTCTTTATATATACCAAGCTTTTCAAGGATTTTATATATCTTTTGGCCATAAGGAATCATATAAAATTCTTCTTTTGATAAAATTTTCAAAGCAACTACAGATATCACATAAATTATAACTGCAAATATAATCGCTATTAGTGTTGCCAATGATTGTGATATTATTCCTGAAAGAACATTATATATAAATAATGAACATACAGACATTATTGCTGTCGCAATTAATGGTTTTATTAAGAAATTTTTTATTGTTAAACTTAATTTAACATTTTTTCTTAATGTTGTAAAAGCTATTGTAAAAGCTATCATATGACATACAACAGTACCAATTGCTGCACCGTTTGCCCCAAACATAGGATTAGAAACTAAAGCTAAATTTATAAAAAGTTTTGCAATCATTCCACAACACAAGGAAATAGCAGGTACCAATACTTTTCCAATACCTTGTAATGTTCCATTAATTGTTTGATCTAATATAATAAATATTATTGAAAGTGATGATATTTGTAATAATAATTCTCCATCTGGTTGTGCTGGATATAATAAATGTAATATTTGATTAGCAAAAATTATCATTCCAACTGTACATGGAAGACCTATTAACATACTAGCCATTAGTGAAAAAGACACTCTTTTTGTAGTAGTTTCCTTATCTCCTTTTGCTATTGCAGCAGAGATTGTTGGTACTAGTGCTGTTGCAAAAGCAATATTAATTGATAACGGTAAAGATGTTAATGTATCTACCTTACCGCCCAAAATTCCATATTGAGCTTTTGCGTCTGTTTCTGTCATAAATTTCTTAAGTCCACCTACAACAGTAAATGAATCTATATTTTTGTTAAAAGAAGACATTATAGAACTTAATGACATTGGTATTGAAACGCTTAATATTTTCTTAACAATAGTTTTTACATTTTGATATTTATAGTTTACTGTTTCTTTTAACTCTTTAATTCTTTCATTTCTGGTCAATCTATAAAATCTTACTAAATACATAAAACTCATAAATATTGATAATGTTGTTGCAACGTTTGCTGCTGCTGCCATCCATACAGTATTTGCATTAGTCACTTTAGAAACAATTTCTACTATTACTATAACAAAAATAGTTTTATATACTTGTTCCAAAGTTTGAGATCTTGCTGTTACTCTCATTGCCTGTTTTCCATTACAATAACCTCTAAGTACTGCTGACACAGTAACGAAAAATACTGCTGGCGATAATGTAACTAACGTGTATTTTGCTTCTGGTATGTTAAGCCAATATTTTGCAATTACATCGGCTCCAAAGAACAATAATAATGTTCCTGTTAATCCTATAATAGCAAAAACTGCTAATGCTACTTTGAATATTCTAAGTGCACCTTTATGATCTCCCTTAGCTGTTCTTTCTGCCACTAATTTAGATATAGCATTTGGTACACCAATTGACGATAATGTAAGTAATAATGCATATATTTGATATGAACCGGAGTAAATCGCATTTCCTTGGTCTCCAAAACCATTTTTATTAGTAAGATATAAATTATATACTAAACCGAGTAATTTAATAAGAACTTGAGAAAACATTAGTGAAAGTACTGCTTGCATAAATCCTTCTTTCAGTACTTTATTTTTTTGTTTTTTCATTTTTTTATCCTTTCTTTTTTCTATTGTATTAAACTAAAACATATTATATTAATAAATTTCATTACAATCAAGTATTGTATAATACTTTTTTTAATAAAATCTACCAAATATCTTGTTTTTTTCCTTATTTTATAGGATAATATATATGTATAATTACAAATAAAATGAAAGTGGTGGCATGTTTTGAAACTTTTCGATAAATTTTTGAAAAAATTGAAAACTAATAGAAATACCTTTTTAACATATATACTAACACTTATATCTATATATATTTTAGTAGATAGAGTTGTAGAATTATTATTTCTATTTTTTAGTGGAATATCAATGTCGTATTGGGGACCAATTAAATACACTTTAGCATTAGCTTGTCCGCTTTTTGCTTTTCTATTTTCTGGTTCGTCATCATTTACAAAATCGGATAAAACAAAACTTTCCTTTATGTATACATACATAGTAGTTTTATATACGATTGTAATATCGATGGTTGTCCAATGGTTAAATGAAGGTATGTGGCTTTTATTAATGTCTATACCAAATTATATAGGTTTAATTACAACTTCATCAGAATTAATTAAGCCAGCATTTACTGCTATTGCTATATACATACCATTAACGACATTCTTTGGAATATTTAAGTTTATTTATACAAAAGTTAATGATTCATATGATATGAAGCATGCAATATTAGATTTTAAAGGGTTAGATTTATCACCTGCTCCAAAAAATGTTGGACCATATACTTGTGAAAATATTCTTTGTATGGATGCAGAGTTAGGAAAACCTGCTGTAATTGCAGAAGATAAAAGATTTGAATCAACTTTAATTGTTGGACCTTCTGGTACTGGTAAAACATCAATGGTAATTGAGCCAATGGTAGCAAGAGATATAGAAAAGAAATTATTCTTCGAAGAAACAGCTAAAGAAATGGGATTTACAGCATTAAAAACTGGTATCGCTACTCTTTCAGCTCCATACAATAATGAATTTTTAAATAAGAACTTTAACTTGAATATGTTAAAACCCGTTGAAAGTAAATTAAAACTTTATAAAACATATATGAAGAAAATGATTATAGATTCTTCATCTGATGACATTAAATATAAAAACATAGGAATTACTGCTGTTTCACCAGATTATACATCTATAGAAAATATGATGGAAATAGCAGACAACTTTAATATTTCTTATAACTTAATTGATCCAAATAATCCGGATTCAATAGGTATTAATCCATTTATATTTAATGACCCTTTAAAAACAGCTGTTGCTATTTCATCTGTATTAAGAAGTATGTATAATACAACACATACAGATGTAGAAGAAGCTTTTCGTGATAATGTAACAAGTCAAGCTATAGAAAACTTATCTATATTATTAAAAGTTATGTATCCAAAATTAAATGATGGTGATTTACCTTCATTAGCAGATATGTTAGAAATGCTTACAGACTTCGATTTAGTCGAAGATATGTGTAGGAAAATGGAATATGATGAAGAATTATCTACAAAATATAAAATGCAAATAGCTTATTTTAAAAAGAACTTTTATAAAACAGGTTCTGGTAGAGCTGATACAGAAAAGTTTGTATATTCAGCTGTTACACAATTAGATAATCTTCTAAGAAATGAAGGAGTAAGAAATATCCTTTGTAACCGTAATAACAATATAAACTTTGACCAAGCACTTGAAAACGGTGAAGTTACATTTGTATGTACTCGTAGAGGTGACTTAGGTGCTGCAACACACAAAGCATTTGGTCTATTCTTCTTAATATTGATGCAATATTCTGTTTTAAGAAGACCAGGAAATGAAAGAAATAGAGTTCCTCATTTCTTATATATAGATGAATTCCCAGATTTCTTGTGTAAAGATATTGATGCAATATTCACTCTATATAGAAAATATCGTGTTGGTACACTTATCACTGCACAAAACTTAGAGCAATTAGGTAATAAGCAATATTCTAAATATAGACAAACTATCCTTGCTAACTGTGCTAATAAATTGCTATTTGGAGGTGCAACTCCAGAAGATAGAGATTGGTGGACTTTAGAGTTTGGTAATAAGAGAAAATGGAAATTCAGAAACGATTACAATACAGCTGCAGGTTCTTATGATCAAAAATATGGTCAAATTGAATATGGATGGCAAACAGTCTTCAAATCAGATAAACTTAGAGCCTTAAAAGCTAAACAATGTGCTTACAAAATAGTAACAGTTAAAGGCGGAATTCAAGTTGGAAAAGGTAAAGTTGACCATGTAAGCTCAAAATATAAAGAAAAACAAAAAGTTAAATTCTTTAATTTTGAAAAATTCACTAGTGGTATTTCTGATGAATCAGATTCTAGAATAAAAAGGAAACCTAAATTTAATTATGGAAATATAGATTTTACAGATAGTAATAATTCTTCAGAGATAGACCCAATTAAGACAGATACATCAGATTCAAATTTCTTATTTGATAATGATGATGCTATAATTGTAGATCTAAAAAAAGGAAATTCTAATTAAAGAATTTCCTTTTTTTATTATATTCTATTCTTCTAATAATTTTAAATCAACATTTACAACTTTATATTTGTTTGTCTCTTCGTCTAATCTGAATTCGATTAAAGTATCTTCTAGAGAATCTTTATTTTGTCTTAAATCTGTTGTAAAATATAATTTTATTTTTGAAATTTCTACTCTCTTTGTTACGATTGTTTTAAAAGTTTCTGCTGCATGTTTCTCATCTTCGCAAACAAATATTAATTGTGGCATTATTGGAAAACCAGAATCTCCTGGTACAAAATTCTCGTAGAAATCTTTATATAATCTCATTTTATCCACTAATTTATTTTCCCAATCCTCTTCTCTTCTAACAACTTCGAACAAGAAAGAAATTGATTTGTTATTTTTAGTTAATTTTACACTACCACCTGATGCCTTAAAAACTTTTCCCATTGTTTTGGCTGTAAGTTGTGGCTTTACAACATATGAATCAAATGCTTTTACTTTTCTTAAATATGCAAGTATTGTTTGGTTACCTGCAAGTCTTTTCTTTATTAAAGCTACTGGTTTAACATTGTCTGTAGGTTGCCATTTACATTCAATATCTCTTGAATTTAGCAAATATTTTCCCATTTTTTCCAAACAATATATTCTATATATTCCCTTTCCATCTTCTGAATGGAAATAATATCTTGTTAAAATTTTTGTTTTTATTAATTGTTCTAATTTTTTATTTAACTTATCTTGTGATTTTATTTCTATTCCTTTAATTTTTAATAATTGATAAATTTGTCTTGATGTTATAAATTCAAATTCATTTACTATTTCCAAAATTTGAAAATGTATATCTGTAATATGTCCTAAATTAATTTTATTAATGATTTGATTCATTGAAACATAACCATCTTTACCGTCAAATACTTTAATTTCACCTTCCCTAATTGCAAAAGGTGATACTTCTGCTTTTATTTGACTATCTTCTACCATTTAAGATTCCTCCTTAACATATTATTAATTTTATTTTCTTTTTTTCTGGAATAATCTTTTTTATAAAAACATCTACCTGTTCTCCGTATTCTACTCCTTCTTGGTATTCAGCCATTCCTACTAAATTTGGTTTTAGTTCTATAAAAATTCCATTTTTATGTGCTTCTGTATTTCTAATAATTCCTTTTACTTTTGTTCCTTCTTTAAATAGTTTTGCATTTTCTTCCCATGTTCCTAATAATTCCTTATAAGTAAACATTATTCTATGATTTTCATTATCTATACTTTTTATTTTAACATTTACCTCTTGACCTATAGAAAATCTATCATATGGGCTTTTTATTCTTGCTACGGACATATCTTCTATATGTAATAGACCTACTACCCCATTTTTTAGTTCTATAAAAGCTCCATATGGCTGAATGCTCTTTACCTTTCCTTGTACAATCATATCTTCTTTTAAAGAATCATCGAACGGAATATATTTTTTGTAGCTCATTATTTTTTTCTCCTTATCTTCTGTATAATCTGTTAATATTATATAGTTTTATTTTAATATAATCAATATTTATTTTATTAAATCTTCTATTTCCCTCTCTGTTAAAAATCTATATTGACCAATTTTTAAATTTTTTACACTTATTTTTCCAATAGCTGCTCTATGGAGTGCTAAAACCGGCTTATTTATTGCCTTACACATTCTTCTAATTTGTCTGTTTTTTCCTTCATGTATTATAATTTGAAATCTTGAAATGTTTTTATTTTCATCAACTTTTAATATTTTTGTTCTGGCAGGTTTTGTAATATAGTCCCCTATATCTACACCACTTTCTAATTTTTCCATATCTTCTTTTGTGATTTTTCCTCTTACTGTAACATTATATGTTTTTTCTATTTCATGGCTTGGATGAGTAATTTTATTAACAAATTCGCCATCATTTGACAGCAAAAGAGCTCCAGATGTATACATATCCAATCTTCCTACTGGAACAATTCTGGTTTTTATATCTTTTAATAAATCCATTACTGTATCACGTTTAAATTGATCTTTTACTGTCGTTACATATCCAATTGGTTTATTTAATAGTACATAAATTTTTTCATTATGTCTTTGCAAAACTTTACCATCTACTTCTATAAAATCCTTATATGGATTTATTTTTGTTCCCAATTTAGTTACTACTTTTTCATTAACTTTTACTCTTCCGTCTAATATTATTTGCTCACATTTTCTTCTTGATGCGATTCCATTATCAGCTAAAAATTTTTGAAGTCTGACTTCATTTTTTTCTTCCATATTTTTTTCACCTTTTTATGTATAATTTATCTCTTATTGCATATTATATAATTATAAGAAAACTTTGGTTATTTTCTTACACATAGCATTAGTTTATAATTTTCTTTTTATTCTGTTTTTAATGGAGTAAAAAGATTTATATAGATCCTCCAGTACTGTTCTAGTACTGGACCTTTTTTATATATCAATTACTCTATTTTCTAGTTGTTTCAACACATCTTCAAAGTATTGTGGTAATGGTGCTTCTATCTTCATTTTTTCACCTGTAATTGGGTGGGTAAATTCTATACGAAATGCATGTAGCATTTGTCCTTCTACATTAAATTCATTTTTTCCATTTGAATAAACACCATCTCCTACAATAGGATATCCAATTGTAGACAAATGTACTCTAATTTGATGTGTTCTACCTGTTTCTATATTTACTTTTAATAAAGTATAGCCCTGATATCTTTTTAAAACTTTAAAATGAGTTATTGCATTTTTTCCATTTCTATCTATATCCATTTTCTTTCTATCTTTTTTGCTTCTACCTATTGGCATATCTATAGTAGCTTCATTATCTTTTACTATTCCCTTAACAAGTGCTATATATGTTTTCTTAACTTTATGCTCTTTAATTTGTTCTGAAAGATTTAAATGTGCTTTATCACATTTAGCTACTATTATTACACCCGAAGTATCCTTGTCTAGTCTATGCACAATTCCGGGTCTTTTTTCTCCTCCAATTCCAGATAAAGAATCTTTACATCTATATAATAAAGCATTTACAAGTGTTCCTGTATAATTACCATTTGCAGGATGTACAACCATTCCTTTTGCTTTATTTACAACTATTATATAATCATCCTCATACAACACGTCTAACGGAATATCTTCTGGAACAATTTCTGTTTCCTGCACTTCTGGAATATCTATCGATATTATATCGTTCACCTTTACTTTATATGATGGCTTTTCTTTTTTATCATTAACTAATATCTTACCTTCATTCAAAAGTTTTTGTGCCAACATTCTTGTTACATTTTCATTTAAAATAGGTACTATCTTGTCAACCCTGCAATTAACATTTTCTTCTCCTATTTTATACTTCTCCACCATTATCATCCTTTTCTTTTTTTATTTTTCCCATTCTTACCTTATTTGCATACATAGCAAAGAATAGTGCTAAAAGAATCCAACCTAAAACTATTAAAATATCTGCTACATTAAAATTAGGGAAGTTTATTAAATCTGATACATCTATAAAATCTACTACATATCCCTTAAATAATCTATCTATAAGATTGCTAAATCCTCCGGCAAGTACCATAGCTAGAGCAAATCCGGTCTTTTTATCTATTTGATTTGCCTGCATGTTTATAAATTTTATTATTATTCCCAAAACTATTATATTGGCAACAATAAATGAAAATGTACTATTTTGCCCTACTCCAAAGGCTCCTCCTCTGTTTTGTACAGTATGAAACTTTAATACTCCAGGAATTATGGATATATCTTTATTAATAAATACAAATTTAGTTATTTGGTCTATTAATAAAAATATAAGTACAATTATAAAAATCCCTTTAAGTACTTTTCTTTTAGCTAATTTTTCCTTTTCTTCTCTCTCTCGTATTTTTTCTGTTAATGTATTATTTTTTTCTTCCATATAGCCTCCCTAAACTACGTCTCTTTCGTATATTACAAAATGGTCATCTGAATATAGTTCTTTATATTCATAATTTCTTGATAAGAATAAATTTAATTTTGCATTTTTAAAGCATATAACATGTGTAATTCCATAATCATCAAATTTATTTTCATAATATGTTCCAATATTAGAAATATTTAAAAAGTCATCAAATACTGTACATCCTGGATTAAATTCTGGAGTATACAAATCTGCTCTAGAATCTATGAACACTGGTATACCTCTAAATAACATATAGCTTCCATAATTATACTCGTTATAAATCCTCATATTACTAATATCTAGATTTTCTAGAATATAATCACAAGCTTGTACTGGATATGATGATTCATCTACATAATTATCATCTAATTTTGGTTTATATATGTTCGTACTTATTATTATGAACAAACATAAAGTAATAGCAATACCATATAAGCCTGTCATTTCTTTAAATATCTTTTTCATGTCATCCATACACTTATATTTTCTTAAAAATGCTAATATTAATTTGCAATATATTGGCATTCCTAGTAGTACTAACAAAGAAATATGTCTTCTTGACATTAAAGCTAATATTACTAAGCCTCCAAACATAAATAAATCTCTTAATCTAATCTTTATATCTGTTAACATTAGTAATGCAATTACTACAATTAATAATCCCAAAATATCCTTTTGATTTATTAATGTTAAAGGTAAATGCTCATTAATATTTTCTGTTGTATCGCCTTGCATTGTATCTATTAAATACGTATATGGTGTTTTTCCTAAAGGAGTACATAATCCTAATAATGCTGCAATTAGCATTACTAAAATTAAATACTTAATATTTTTATTTCTTTCTATTTTTATTTTATATGGATGTTTTCTATTATCTTCTCTTCTTTGTTTTATATTTTCTCTTTGAATATCTACTTGTTCTATTTTTTCTTCTATTGCTTTTACTTTATCAACTTTTTTATGAAATATCTTTTTTTGTATTTTATATCCTAATTTCTTTATTTTTAATACCAAATCCAAATCTACTATAACACATATTAAATATTCTGCTATATATGGTAAAAATAGTACGAAGAAAAATGGCCAAACAGCTACATGTAAATTAGCTATTAACACACATATTAAGAGCAGACCTATTGCATATCCAATTTTTCTGTTTCGTATAAACTTTTCTATAAAGAATACTTCTAAAACAAATAAAATATATGTTACCAGTTGCGCTCTTGCTGTTATATAGGACTTTATTAAATATATCGCTCCTATTGTTAGCACAAATGGTACTATATGATTTTTACTTATCTTAACATTTGTTAGATATAATAAAATTCCTAATATGCATGAAAATATAATTGTAGAAATATATATACCTGTCCATCCACCCATGTTATAAATAAAATACATCATAACATCATATAACCAGTGTGGATATTCATAACTTAAATTTTCATGCCAAGAAAAATGGTCTTTTCCATCTATACCATTTTGAGTTATTGATTCACCAACTTTTACAGTATAATATGTATCATTTTGCATTGTAACTGGTGAAATAGCTATGCAAAACAATATTATACACACAATGGCTAATATATTAAACACCAATGTTCTTCTTTTTATTGTCTTCTCACTTTTATTCTTCATTCTTAACCTGTTCTCCTTCGCTTAAAGATATAGCCATTATAACAAAAAAAGACTAAAAATAATAGTCTTTTTAGTCTTTATTTTATTCTTTTATATAACCTCTTTATTTTCTTCTTCTTCATTTACTATTTCTAAACTACTAATTGATACTTCATAAGCTGTTCTTGTTTCTGTTGTTCCATCTGCTAATTTCTTTTCATAATTTCTAGATTGAACTCTTCCTGTTATTTTTACCTTTGTTCCTACCTCTATGTTTTGGCAGAATCTTGCATTTCTTCCCCATGCAATGGCTGGTATGTAATCTGATTTATTATATGCTCTATTTACTGCTAATAAAATATCAGATATTTCTCTTCCAAATGGTGTTTGACGATAAATTGGCTTTTTACAAATATATCCAATTAATGTAACTTCATTTGAAACTTTTTCGTTAGTGCTTGCTTCATCATCTTCTGATAAATATTTAATGTCTTTTGCAAAAACAGTTAAAATTAATCTGTTTTTCTCATTTTCGTAACTATTGTAAGATCTAAATTGTCCTTCAATTGCTACTTTGTCCCCTATTTCTAATTCTTTCTCTAATATTAGTCTTTCAGAAATTGTTATTGGAATAATATCTGAATTTCCACTCAAACGTGGGACTTCTAAATCGAATATGTAGAAACTTTCTCCGTAAATTTCATGACTAAATTTTTTATCGCTTGTAACCTTTCCAACCAAAATTAAATGGTTATTTTCTAAATAATTCGTGTTCAATTTTTTTCCTCCTATACTAATTATATTTTATCTATCGTTTCCCTTTTATGTTTCATCCTGTCTTAAACGTCCCGATACACCTATTATACTACATTTTTTTGGGTTTGTCTACATAAAAAGTTATTTTTTGGATATTTATGTTTATTTATCCTGCTTAATTGTATTTTCTACTACATCATTTATTACTATATTTGAAGTTGGCACTACATCTTTATATTCATATGTAGTCGCTACAAAATATAGTACTACCACTGTAAATACAGTTACTACATATGCAATTATTTTCTCTTTATTTATTACATAAAACATAATAAATCCTCCTAGTGTTTTTATAATTTATATGTAACTATTTTGATTTTTATACTTAGTTATTAAGTGTATTATTCAACATTTTTCTACAATTTACATAAAATATATTATAAATTATTATAGAAAGGATGAAAAATTATGGATTATGATAAAAAAATTTGCCCTATAGTTGATGTAGAAGGTGTAATAGAAAATGGTAAACAATATGATATAGATATTACATTACCAGAAGATAATAGAAATGTTATTTTTGGTATTGTAAAAGATTGCTACAGAGATCCTGTTCCAAATGCTGTTGTTAAATTAATAGAAGTAGTTTGTGAAAAAGGTCATGAAGAAAAACGTCCAGTATCTCATACTTTTACAGATTGTGATGGCGAGTTTGTTTTTGGACCATTATGTCATAACAAAATGTATGAAATTCAAATATGGGTTGACAATGTAAAACATGTAAAAATATGTGCAAAAACTGAACCTCGTGATGGCGATTGCTTAAAAGGTGTAGATATTGACTGTAAAGAATGTTGCAAAGACTTAAAATGTGATAAACATGACAAATGCGATAAACACGATGATTGTGAAAAACATGACAAATGTGACAAAGATGAACATTAATTATAGTAAAAAATGGGAATGTTTTTTATAACATTCCCATTTTTTTTGCAAATTGTTTTCCTTTTTTTATCATTTTTTTCTTTGTTGCTTGTTCATTTTCAGTCATCATATATATTACACCTGCTGAAATTAAACCTCCAACAAGCATTCCCTTCATAAATTTCATATTATCCCTCTTTTCGATTTGTTTTCTTAATATTATTATTTCTAGTTTTTTTAGTAATATACAATTTTACATAAGAATATATTTCATGTATAGTAATTATTACCAAAAAAATTCCAAAAAATCTTTTTAAATTGTTTGAATTTAATTTATTAGAAACAAATGCTCCAATTATTGCCCCAAATATTCCAGAGATACCAATTACCATTCCAGTTTTTACATCCAATATTTTTTGTTTATAATTTATATAAATTGCTATAATTGCAGTAGGGATAAAAAATATCAAATTTGTAGCCTGTGCTATATGTTGGTCTACATTAAAAAAAATCGTAAATATTAAAATAAGTATGGTTCCTCCTCCCATACCTAAACCACTTACAATACCCGAAACAATACCAGTTAAAACTTCTACCATACTTCACCTTAAAAAAATACTAATTTGATAGCTGAATATCCTAAAAATACAATAAACATTAATTTTAATATTTTTGGAGATATTTTTTTTAATAATTTTGCACCGATTGCACCACCTATTAATCCACCTAATGCGCATTTTACCGCCAAAATCCAATCAACATTATCAAATTTAATATAAAATATACTACTTACAATAACCATTGGTAATATAGATAATATTGATGTTGCTCTCGCTTTTTCTTCCGACATTTTTATTAAATACACATATGCTGGAACTAATATTAGTCCTCCACCGGATGCAAATAATCCACTTATTATACCTGCTATAAATCCAATAACTATTTTTACTATCATATTAGTATTTTTCCAAATTAAGTAAAAAATATACTATTTATCTAATATCTTCTTTTCTGCAAATATTGTAAGTTCCATATCACACCTTAACATTTGGCCTATAATTTCTTCTCTTAATTTTTCATCTTTTATTTGTTCTGTTAAATCTAAAAATTTTGTTAATTCCTTCATATATTGCTTATCTTCATATTTCCAATTATGATTTGTTTCTTCATTTAATTTAATTTTATTCTTCATATTAATCAATCCTTTAATTAATTATAATCTATAAGTTAATTAAAGTAAAGAATTATAGCGACATGTTTAAACATTTTTTCCATGTCGCCCCCAAAATTATTCTATATTTTCATCTTTAATATAATATTTTGTACCTACCATTTTGTCTGGAAGATATTGTTGTTCTACATAATGACCAGGGAAATCATGTGGATATAAATATCCTTCGTGATAACCTAACGCTTCCATTCCTTCTACTGGAGCATTCCTAATATGCATTGGGATTTCACCAGTATCTTTATTTTTAACATCTTCTAACGCTCTATTTATTGCTAAATATGATGCATTAGATTTTTTAGATGTTGCTACATATATCGCTGCTTCTGAAAGTATTATTCTTGCCTCTGGCATACCAATCATATGAACAGCTTGCATTGCAGATGTTGCTACAACTAATGCTTTTGGATTTGCCATTCCAACATCTTCTGAAGCTGCTATAACTATTCTTCTTGCTAAAAACACAGGGTCTTCCCCTCCATTTAAAGCTCTTGCCAAATAAAATACAGCAGCATCTGGATCTGAACCTCTCATAGATTTTATAAATGCACTTATATTATCATAATGGCTGTCTCCTTTTTTATCAAAGACAGCTTTCCTTTCTTGAACACACTCTTTGGCAATTTCGTCAGTTATATGTATATATCCATCAGAAGAAATATCTGTTGTTAAAACTGCAACTTCTAGTCCATTTAATGCTGTTCTAACATCTCCATTAGATACATCAGCTATTTTTTCTATTGTTTCATCTGATATTTTTATATCATAGCTTTTTAGCCCATCTTCTCTTTCTAAGGACATTTTTAAAATTTTAACAATATCTTCTTTCGTTAATGGATTTAATTTAAACACCATTGACCTAGAAATTAGAGCTTTGTTTACTTCGAAATAAGGATTCTCTGTTGTAGCTCCAATTAAAATAATAGTTCCATCCTCCACATATGGAAGCAATGCATCTTGTTGTAATTTATTAAATCTATGTATCTCATCTATAAACAATATACTTTTTCCCTGTGGATTTAGCATCATATTTTTTGTTTCTTCAATTACCTTTTTTATATCCGAAACTCCAGCTGTAACCGCATTTATTTTATAAAATTTATATTTCGTTGTTTCGCTTATAACCCTTGCAAGAGATGTTTTACCACATCCTGGTGGGCCAAATAAAATAATACTTGATAATCTATCAGCTTTTATTGTTCTATATAATATTTTGTCTTTCCCTAAAATATGTTCTTGTCCCACATATTGATCCAATGTTTTTGGCATCATTCTATAAGCTAATGGCTTACTAAGATCCATTTCTTCTCACCTTACATTCCTAAAAAACTAAGTGCTTTTCTAATAATATCTTCTACTGTTAAAGAATTAATATCTATTTTAGCTAACACATCTTCTATTTCCTGTCTTGTATAACCTAATACTTTTAATGCTTGAACTGCCTCTTCTAATTTATTATTTCCTACTAAATTATTTGGAATTTCTGCATTATTTACTTGTATAGCATCTTCTGTTTTTAATTTATCTTTTAATTCCAATATTATTCTTTGAGCTGATTTTGGACCAATTCCTGGTATTTTTGTAAGAGTCTTTACATCATTAGAAATTACAGCTAAAGCAAATTTTGATGGTGTAATAGAAGAAAGCATTGTTATTGCAGATTTTGCACCAACTCCACTTACACCTATTAGTAATTCAAACATTCTTAGTTCTTCATTTGTTATAAATCCATAAAGACTTAATTCGTCTTCCTTTACATTCATATATGTATGTATTTTTACAGTTGTTCCTGTTTCTCCTAATCTTTGTATAGCTGACTGTGACATAAATATTTTAAAACCAATTCCATTTACATCTACAACTATATAATTTAATGATTTTACTTCTAAAGTTCCTTTTATATATGAAAACATATCTTTCTCCTTTGCAAACAAATTTTCTCCTTCGGTATTATATCACATATTTTCTTTTTTGCAATATTATTCATCTTTTTTATATTCTAATATATCTCCTGGCTCACAGTCTAAAGCTGCACACAATTTATTTAAAGTAGAAAATCTTATTGCTTTTCCCTTATTATTTTTTAATATTGACAAATTAGCAGGTGTAATTCCTATTATTTCTGCAAGTTCATTTGAAGGCATTTTTCTTTTTGCCATTACTACGTCTAAATTTACTATTATAGACATTTTATCACCGTCCTTTAAATTGTTAAATCGTTCTCTTCTTTATGTCTGATTGCTTCTTTATAAATCTCTAGAAGCATGATTATTCCTATTCCTAATACGATAAATATTAATCCAATAAAAGCAATAAACATACTAGATAACTGAGCATATGTTCTTATATATAAATCCTCTAATAAATCATTACCTATTAGAAATTTAAATAATATAGATATTGCAATAAATAAAATTCCTGCAACAATAAATGAAGCCCATATTATTTTTAATCTTTTAACATTTTTTCTATTAAATGCATCGTCTTCTTCAAAAGTTTTAAAAATCTTTATAAAATTGTATACTACTATTACAGCTGGTATCGCTGTTATCATAAATAAATACAATATTATATTTCTTGGCTCTTCTATAATATTCGCTCTTGTTATAATACAAAAAACAATTAGTGCAATTTCTAATATTATTACTATTGCTAAAATCAATTTTAATCCTAGTCTTACTCCTGATGATAAACTATTTTTACCTAATATTTTCATATCTATTCCTCCCTGCTAAATATTATATTTATGGTGTTTTTGTTTGTCAATATTTTTTTACTGTTAATCAATATAAAAATTCTTATTCTTTTTATCTAATAACCTTTATTTAAAACTTTACATATTATATACTAGGTGATCTTATGGTTGATTATTTATATTTAAAAGATTCTATTAATACGTTTAAACAAAATTACAAATTTTTAAAGACCTTTTCTATTGGTAAAAGTGTTTTGAATAACGAAATATATTGCTTAAAATTTGGAGTTGGAAAAAAAGAGGTTTTATATACTGCAGGAATTCATGCAAATGAATTTATTACTTCTCTGCTTTTAATTAAGTTTACGCAAAATTTATGCAACGCATATATTTCAAATACCCCAATTTATGGTTATGATGCAAAAGATTTATATGATAATTGCTCTTTATACATAATTCCTATGATAAATCCTGATGGTATAAATTTAGTTAATGATTTTTATTCTGAAGACTCAAAAATTTATTATGATGCTCTTAATATTTCAAAAAATTTTCCTGATATTCCTTTTCCTTCTGGATGGAAAGCAAATATTAATGGTATAGACTTAAACTCACAATTTCCTGCCAATTGGGAGCTTGGAAAAGAATTAAAATCTAATCTTGGTTTTAATAAACCTTCGCCTAGAGATTTTGCAGGTTATACTCCTCTATCTGAACCAGAATCTAAAGCTTTATATAATTTTACACTTTTAAAGAATTTTTCTTTGTGTTTATGTTTTCATACACAAGGTGAAGTCATTTATTGGAGATATGAAGACTATCTGCCCACAAATTCTTTAGAAATTGCAAAAGAATTTGCACATGTTAGTGGTTATGAGTTAGAAGATACTCCATATAATTCTTCTTTTGGTGGCTTTAGAGATTGGTTTATACAAAATTTTAATAAACCTTCATATACAATAGAAGTCGGAAAAGGTGAAAATCCTCTTCCTATTGAACAGTTTAACAAAATATATCATGATAATTTAGGTGTTTTAGTGTTGGGATGTGTATTATAGGCATTCTATTATCACAAAAGGAACTACTCTTACAAAAGTAGTTCCTTCTATTCTAAATATTCTTTTCGCTATTATGGAATAAATTTATAATATAGCTTCTTTATAACTTGTAATTTTCGAAATAGTTTATTTACAAGTATGCGTATTCATTTCAAACCAATTTAATAATTTACCACATTTAGGGCATGTATGTTCAGTTATCTTTTCATTAATCCATTTAGAAACTCCTACTTCTTTCATTCTCTTTGAATCTGGAATAACATTAGTATGATTGCAAATACCATAAATTAATATCTTTTACTTCTCCATTTTGTTCTACTTGCATATCTTCTGATGAATAGTAATCATTAACATTTACAGAATTATTAGAACTTTCAGAATTTTCACTACTTGAAATTTCTTTGCTATTTTCGCAAAGCCTATATGTTACAATCAAGCCAATTATAATTATAAGAACTATTGCTGTTACTAAAATTATAATTTTCTTTTTCATTTTGCCCCCTCCTTTTACTAAATCCATTTTTTTAGTTCTGCTTCTTTTATCTTTGCTCCATGTATTGATAATCCTTTTTCCACTTTACTTTTTGGACATAGCTTTTTTATATCTTCCTCGCTTCTTCCTAAGCCACTTCCTTCATTAGAGCAAAAAGGCTTTATAATTTTGTTTTCTAGATTAGCATTTTCAAGAAAAGTAAACATTACCATTGGCATTGTTCCCCAATAATTTGGATATCCTAAATAAATGACATCATATTGGTCTAAATCATTTGGAAACTCTTTTAACTCTGGCCTAGCACCTACTCTTTGGTCTTTTTTCGCTTCATCTATGCATTCGGAATAATCATTTGAATATTCCACCATTGGTTCTATTTTAAATATATCGCTATTGGTTAGTTTTGCTATTTCTTTTGCGATAATCTCTGTATTTCCTATTTTTAAATCCTTTATTTCTCCATCTACATAGTTATAACCTGCTCTTGAAAAATAAATAACAATGCTTTGCATTAATTGCTCCTCCTCCGTATTTTCTAATTGAATTATAGCATCGTAAATCTTGACAAGGAAGAACAAAAAAGTTAGAATGGTATAAACTAAAAGTTTAAGCAAAGGTGGTGCTTTTATGTACAATAAATATCTAGAAATTTTTATTCAAGTTGCTGATACAGGTAGTTTTTCCAAAGCTGCTGAAAAACTCTATATGTCATCAACTGCTGTCATGAAACAAATGAATTTAATGGAGCAAGAATTAGGTTTGTCTTTATTAATTAGGACAAATCATGGAATTAAATTAACTGAAGTTGGAAAACAAATTTATAAAGATTGTAAATATATTATTAATTATTCAAATAAAGCAATAGAAAAAGCCAAAAGACTTCAAAATCAAAGTAATCGTTTTGTAACTATTAGAACTTCTTTAATATGCCCTTGCAAGCCACTTCTAGATATTTGGTATCAAATTAATGATAAACATCCTGAATTTAAAATAAAAATTGTTCCATTTGAAGAAAATCACTCTAATATTTTAAGTACACTAAATAGTAATGGTACAGTTTTAGACTTCCTAGTTTCTCCTTGTGATTCCCCAATTTGGCTTGAAAACTTTAATTTTTTAAAACTTGGAGATTATAAATTTTGTATTGCAATACCAGTAAATCATCCTTTGGCTAAAAAAGATACAATTTCTTTTAAAGATTTATCAGGAGAAAAGGTTACAGCAATAACTACTGGTGATAGTAAAAAAAATCAAGATATTTTAAATAAAATTAAAAGTAATTGTAAAGATGTAGAAATTTTTGATGCACCATTCTTTTATGATATAGATGTATTTAATAGATGTGAGGAAAGTGGAAGTCTTCTTGTTACCTTGGAATGTTGGAAAGATGTACATCCTGCTTTTAAAACTATTCCTCTTGATTCTGGCGAAACTATTCCTTATGGTATTTTATATTCTAAAACTCCTACTGATGATGCAATTAAGTTTTTAGAAATCATTAAAAATGTTATAAAACAATAAAAGACTGCAATAGCAGTCTTTTTTGTTCTTTCTAGGACAATTTCGATTTTCTTATTTCCTATTCTTTAGAAAATAATATTCTTTCTGATTTATATTGTTTAATAATATATGTTAATACAATTGATATATATATAATTGTTGAAATTATCATTAGTGCTATATTTAGCCAATCCACATTTCCTGCACTTGTATCTGTAAAAACTACAACATAATTTAAAAATGGTATTATAGAAATTAGTGGAGTTCCTGTCATACCTATCATAAATGCTATCATTCCCGGAAATAGTGATATGAATGTTAATGGTGTTAGTGCACTTTGTGCTTCTTTAAATGTTTTAGAACTACTTGCAATTGCAATACACAAACCACTTATGAAGAATGAATATGCAATTATAATTATTATTGATAATAATATACTCATTGGACTAAACATTATGTTTAATCCTTCATATATCGTAAATGCATTTTGTGCAATTGCAACAGAGATTATTGCTAAAATTAAACTTATTATTCCTGTAAGTATAGAAGCAATCGTAACTGCTAAATATTTTCCAACGATAATGTCTTTACTCTTAATTGGAAAAGTAAGTAATGTTTCCAATGTTCCTCTTTCTCTTTCACCTGCTGTTGTATCTGTTGCAGGATATGTTGCAGAAACTGTTATTGCCATTATTATAAATATAAATGCATAATTTCTAATATAGCTTACAAACATTCCCTCTTCTTCTGTTATATTTTCCTCAACCGTTATAATATTTAGCACATCATTTGGAGCTATATTATTTTCCTGTAAATATTGACCTTGCAAATATTCTTTATACACATTAAAATAACTTTCCATTAAAGTTTTAGCATATGTAGTTGTATCTGAATCATTACCATTAATTATGTATTTATTGCCATCTTTTGTAATATACAAATCTATTTCATCATTATCATATTTTGATTTTAATTCTTCTTCGTTTCCTTCTGTTACTTGAATGTTTAATTCTTGTGCAATATTTTTTTCCGCTTCACTAAGTTCGTATGCAAAGCCTATTTTATTGTATTCTTCTATATCTTTATTTGCTTGAACCTCGAACAAAGCAGACATTCCCAATACTATAAGTGGTACAAATATAGGTATTACTAACATCATGGATAAAGACTTTTTATCTCTAAACATTTCTCTTAATTCTTTTTTTAGAATATTCCATAAATTATTCTTCATCAGAAACACCTCCAATCATTGCGAAAAACGCATCTCTTAGATTAGTAGTTCCTGTATCTTCTTTTATTTGCTTAGGTGTTCCTTGTTTTATTACAATACCTTTATTTATCATTATTACTCTGTCACATATATTTTCTGCTTCTTCCATATAATGAGTTGAATATAGAATAGTCTTTCCTTTAGCTTTTTCCTGTTTCATGAAATCTAAAATAATTTGGCTAGATATTATATCAAGTCCAGTTGTAGCTTCATCCAATATATAATATTTTGGATTATGTACTAAACATCTTGCAATATTTACTTTTTGGGTTTGACCTGTTGATAAATTTCCAATTTTATTATACAAAAAATTTTCCATTTTTAATATTTTAGTAATTTGCTTAATTCTTTCTTCTGCCTCTTCGTTTTTTACTCCATATATATCGCAACACATTTTTAATAATTCATATGCGGATAAAGTATCATATAATTTTGTATTTCCAGATAAATATGCTATATTTTGCTTTATTTCTATTTCATTATCTTTATAATTTAAATTATCAAAATTGATGCTTCCCTCTGTTGGCTCTAAAATTCCCGCAATCATTCTAAGTAATGTAGTCTTTCCAGCACCATTTGGTCCTAAAATTCCAATAATTTCACCATCATTTGCTTCAAATGTTATCCCATTATCAGCATAAAATTCTTTTTTTACTTTCTTGCTTTCTTGCCTTATAAATTTCTTTTTTAAATTCTCAACTTTAATCATACGCTTCCCCTCTATTTTAAATTTTATTAATTTTCTAATATAGCTTTTATCTCTTCTTGTTCTCTACACTCTATTGGTATAAATATCGCAGCTTTTTTATCTTGAGTTATCGCTGCTTTTATAACATCATTGTCTCTTAATAATCTTTCACTTGCATATTTTACTATTATCCCTTTATTTTTTACAGCTTCTAAAACTACTTCTTTATCATCTCTTAGTTCTTTACTAGCAAAGTATAATACTTGACCATCTATTTTACAACCTTCTAAGATTACTTCTTTATCTGCTTTCAATTCGTCTGATGCATAACATACTACCCATCCGACTTCTTTTACTGCTGTAAGTACTACTTCTTTATCTCCTTTTAATCTATCACTTGCAAACTCTAATACTTCTCCATTTCTTTTAATTGCCTCTAACATTACGTCTTTGTCATCTCTTAATTCATCACTTGCAAATTCTATTAAAGTTGGTGTTTCTTCTATCGCTTTTAACACAAATTCCCTATCATTTGCATTTGCTAAAACATCTTCTTTACTAATCATTTTATTGCCTCTTTTCTACAATCTTAAAAATTCTATTTGCAATAATATTATATAATACTCCAACGAAAATGGAAGTAATTCCTAAAATTATTATTGGTATAATATTACTTATATCTAATCTTATGCTAAATAAATTTCTAAATATAGTTATACCAAATGTAAATATTGCAACTACTCCTATAAATAATATGGTTCTACTTAAATTAAATGGTCTAGATATTTTAAACAATAATATAAATCCTGTTATGGCTGTAACAACGACGCAAACACTAGAATAATTAATATAATCCAAATTATATATGCTACTAATAATTCCTATAATAATTATATTTGTAACTACAGTTAGCGCTGTAGGCAAAGCTCTTTTGATGACATTTATAATAAACCTTCCCTTTATTCTTTCTTTATTAGGTTCTAATGCTAATACTACAGAAGGTATACCTGTTACAACAAAATTAATTAAAGTCATTTGAATAGGTATGAATGGGTATTGCATATTTACAAACACAAATATAACAGCTAATATTGTGGCATATATTGTTTTTACTAAAAATAATGTAGCAGATCTTTGGATATTATTTATCGTCCTTCTTCCTTCATCTACAATGTTTGGCATTGACTTAAAATCTGAATCCATTAAGACTAATTGTGATACGTTTCTAGCTGCATCACTACCATTTGCAACCGAAATACTACAATCTGCATTCTTTAATGCTAATACATCATTTACTCCATCTCCAGTCATTGCAACTGTATGTTTTTGTTCTTTTAGAACTAATATAATTTCTTTCTTTTGTTCCGGTGTAACTCTACCAAATACAGTATATTTTGTTGCTGCTTCCTTTAATCCCTCGTCCGTTTTTAAAGTTCGTGCATCTATATAATTATCATAATCTTTAACTCCTGCTCTTTTAGCTATATTAGAAACAGTTATCGGATTATCTCCTGAAATTAATTTTATTGCTACACCTTGTTTATCAAAATACTCTAAGATTTCTTTAGAATTTTTACGAATTACATCTGATATTAATACATATCCAACAATTTCTATATTCTCTGGCAAATTATTATTTATTATTTCTTTAGTTTTTCCAATTGCTACAACTCTATATTCTGAAATATATTTATTTATATCTTCTTTTCTTCCGCCTATAACTTCTGGAGCTCCTAATACATATGTTATATCTTCAAAACTAATGCCAGACCATTTATTAGAAGATTTAAAAGCCATTCTTGCTTTAACTTTTAATTCTGCATTCGGTGTAAATTTACTTCTTATTGCATCTATTGTAGAGTTTTTATCTTCCGAATACTTTCCTAAGATTCCTAGGATTTCCTTTACTTCGCTTTCGGTATGATTGTTTGCAGAAATTATCTTATCAACACTCATTCTTCCTTCTGTAATAGTTCCTGTTTTATCTAAGCATAGTACATCTACTCTAGCTAATGTTTCTATACAATATAGCTCTTGAACTAAAACATGCTTTTTTGCCAATCTAGTAACACTAACTGCTAAAACTGTACTAGTTAGCAATACTAAACCTTCTGGTATCATACCAATTAATGCTGCAACAGTACTTACTATTGCTGTTTTTAGGTCATTTCCTTCTAAGTCTACTTGATTAAAAAATAGCAATATTCCTACAGGAATTATTATAAAAGATAAAATCTTAATTATCTTATTTAAAGAATTCATTATTTCTGAGTTTACTTTTCTTTTTTTCTTTGCTTCTTGTGATATTTTAGCTACATAATTTTCTTTACCAATATGTTCTACTTTTGCAAAACATTTTCCACTAACTATGTAACTTCCAGAAAGTAATCTGTCGCCTTTTATTTTTCTTATATTATCAGGCTCTCCTGTTAAAAGTGCTTCGTTAACTTCGACTTCTCCATCTAGAATAATACTATCTGTTGGAATTTGATTTCCAGCATTTAATTCTATTACATCATCCAATACTAATTCATAATTACTAATTTCTTCTGTTTTACTTTCTCTTACTACTTTTGTTTTAGTTTCTACTAATAAAGATAGTTTATCTATTGTTCTTTTAGAATAGATTTCTTGAATTGTACTAATCAAGGTATTCAAAACTACAATTATAATAAATAATAAGTTTTTATATGCTCCAACTAAAACTATTAATAATGCAAGTACAAAATTCATTATATTAAATAAAGTAAAGAAATTTGAAAAGATAATTGATCTAATACTTTTTGTTTTTACAGTTGTATCGAAATTTACTAAATTATCTTTTTTTCTCTCATTTACTTGTTCGTAATTTAAGCCTACTTTGTAATCTGGATTATATCTTTGCACTTTATTCACTCTTTCTAACTTTTATTTTCTTTAAAATTATATCATTAACATAGTACTATATCAATTTAGATTTTCTTAATTTTTTATTTAGATAATTGATACTGTAATGCGTTTATGTTTACCTTTTTCGATTTTTGTAGTATAATTAAGTTATGCCATTAGGTATAATTTAAAGAATTGGAGGTACATACCAAGAATAAGTAAAATTTTGTCAATCTATTAAACAATTGGAGGTAAAACAAACTATGGCAAACAACACATTCCGGGCAAAAGTCCTGGAGGACGATCCGAAAGTCATTGCAGCTATCTGCAATGCGCTGAACGCTCTGGCGAATCCCAAAAGCCGCATGGGCTTTAAGATTCAAACAAGCGATGAGCAGCTTGTTTTTTCCGTCCTTAAGAACAAGAACTCTGTTCCTGTTTTCGAAGTAGCTTTCAATGTAAGCTCTTCTTCGGACGAAATCATCGTGAAGGCGATCAACACTCTGTTCAAAAAGTGCATCCTTTCCTTTGGATATGATGACTCTACCAAAGAGCTCGTTGTATCCATCGTTGAGAATTACACTTTTAAGCCCGAGGCAGTAAACTTCGACCAGACCCCTGGTCTCGAGAAGAACTGCTGCATGCTTACCTTGAGCAGATCCATTCCGATGCTGGAACAAGTTGTAGAGGTTCTGAACGTAGTCAAAATCAAGAAGTTCTTGACGATGGCTCGTAACTCCCTCACTGTTTCAGCAATTGGTGACCACATCGCCATCACTCTTAGGTTGAATGTGGTAGACTCGCACACAAGTGCTCTGCCCTTCTTCTTCACGAAGTTCAACTACGTGAGTGCTCAGGGTCTAGCTGACTACAATTTTGCGTTGATTAAGTTTGACGTAGATACGCCTGACCTATTTCAGATTTCGGTGTTCACACCTCAGGACGAAGCTCGCCGGGAGAAATTCGAGAAAACGATGGAGCTAATTGACTCCACTTCCATTTTCTCGAATCAGTAGAAATCGTACACTGTACGTTCTGCTGGTACCTCTACAAGGCAACACAAAAGCCCTTTCCACCTTCGGGTGGGAAGGGCTTTGCCTTAATTAAAATGATAAGATAATTAAACCTGCAATTATTAATCCAATTAAAACATATTGTCTTCTCTTTAATTTTTCTTTTAAGAAAATTCTTGATAATATAATTGTTACAATACTATATGCTGCAATATATGGTGAAGCTAAAGCTGCATCTCCAAATGCAAATGCATAAATATATGTATACTGTCCTGCTGTTTCTACTAATGTTCCTATTAATTTAAGTTTATTCTCTTTAAATTTCTTAATTGGTTGATAATCTTTTTCTTTGAATTTTACTATTATTGCACATATAATTCCTACTACAAAATAAATTAATGAATATGCAATAATAACTTGTTCAGCAGATAAATCCGCTTCTAGTGTATAGTCATCCATAAATGAACCTATACCATCTAAGAATAAATATCCTAGAGCAAAAGCAATTCCTTTTAGATATAACAAATATGCTCTTTTAGCATTTTTTATATCTGCTTCTTTATCTCCAGACTCTAATCTTAAAACTTCATCTTTATTTATAGATAATAAAATCATACAAATTATAATAACTACAATTGCTATAATTTGTGGAATTCCAACCTCTTGTTTTAATATAAAAACACATAATAGTGTTGTTATTGCACAAGATGAATTTTGCAATGGTGATAAAATAGAAACTTTTACTAAAGTCATTGCTTTATATGTACAAAACATTGACGCAATATATATAGCTGCTATTGGAAGATATGTTACTATCATTCCCCAATCCATTTCTGTTCTCGTAATTAGCATAAATATTAAAGCACAAATTCCTAAAACTATTCCGTTATATGATATTAATTTTAATACACTATGTTTTTCTATTGTAGAAACTTTTTTAAATATTGTTTCTGATGTTCCCCATAATAGTACTGTTAATGTTGCAAATAGTACCCACATAATTTTTCCTCCTTAAATTTTGTCTTATATTTCTTTGCAATTAACAAATACATGTCTAGGGACTATTTATTGTTACTCCACTTTTCAACCAAATCTCCCCTTTTCAATACTGTAAAATTATATTATCAATATATCATTATGTCAAGTTTATTATGTTTATTATGTTTTTTATATTTTTTGAACCATTTATTCGAAAGTTAAAAAAATAGTATGTGTTTTTATACACATACTATTTTCTTATCTTGATAATCTTATTTTAGGCAGGATTTTTAATGTTAAACTCTTGCAATTGATATTTAAATCCTACGCTGATTTAAGTTCTAGTCTTAGCTTGTCAGCTATCATTGCGATAAATTCACTATTTGTTGGTTTGCCTTTTGTAGCAGATACAGTATATCCAAATATATTTTCTACTTCATCTGCTTTTCCTCTACTCCATGCAACTTCTATTGCATGACGAATTGCACGTTCAACTCTGCTTGGAGTTGTATGGAATTTCTTAGCTATATCTGGGTATAATTGTTTCGTTATTTGATTTATTACATTTATATCATTTACTACCATCATAATTGCTTCTCTTAAATATTGATATCCTTTTATGTGTGCTGGTACTCCTACTTCATGAATTAAATTTGTTACCAATGCTTCTAGATTTCTTTCATCATTCTTTTTGTCCGGTGATATGTCTATGTATTGTGGTCTATTTTCTCTTGCCACAAAATTGTTATTTTGTGTAGGTTGATAATATTTTAAATCCCTTATTCTCTTTATTAATACTTCAATATCAAATGGTTTTACCACATAATATTGTGCACCTAATGCAATTGCTTTTTGTGTAATCTTATCTTGACCTACTGCAGATAACATTATACTTATTGGTTTTTTTGTCATTGTTGTCTCGTTTAATTTTTCCAAAACACCAATACCATCTAAATGTGGCATTATTACATCCAATAGTAATACATCTGGATGTGTTCCCTTAATAATTTCGAAAGCCTCGTTGCCATCTTTGGCTATACCCACAACTTCGATATCTTCCATTTTTTCTAAATACGCGGATAATGTTCTTGTAAAATCAACATTATCATCAGCAATTAATATAGTAATTTTTTCCTTCAATTTTCTTCCCCCTATTGTTAAATTTTGTAAATTTTTTACAATTCAAATTATATTACCTTTTTCCATTTTTTGCAAGTCTTTTTGGAAATTTTTTCAAGTTGTTTTTGGAAGTTTCTGTATTTTTATAGAAAAAATCACTTTATTATTAATATGTTCACTTATAATTGTCACAACTCCATATGGTTTTCGACTTCAATATAATTCTAGATATACTTTTCTTGTATTAATCTACATTTTATGGGATTGAAATTTAAGTTCTCAGAACTATCAAATAAAACCTTTTGGTCTTTTTTTATTTCAATTTGTACAATTATATTTTCCAAGTATTGCACATTACATATATTTATTTCTTTTTTCTTACAAAAATATTTCAATTTTTCAAAATCTTTATATTGTATTTCTATTTCTAATGTATATCCTTCTTGTTTTAAAACTATATGACTTTTCTCTATTACATCTTGTGTGGATTGTGAATATGCTCTTACTAATCCTCCTGTTCCTAGCAAAATCCCACCAAAATATCTTGTTACAACAACTAAAACATTACATAAATTTGATTGTTTTAAAATATTTAACATTGGAGCCCCTGCAGTACCAGATGGCTCTCCGTCGTCACTACTTCTTTCTATTACATTCTCTTCTTCAACTACTCTATATGCATAACAATTGTGTCTTGCATCATGATATCTTTTTTTTACTTGCACAAGTTTTTCTTCTGCTTCTTTTATAGATTTAACTTGATAAATAGACGCTATAAATTTTGATTTTTTTTCTATCAATTCACTTATATTATCATTTTCTATTGTATAATATTCCTTCATTTATTCACCCTTTAATCATTATTTAAACCTGCTGTATATCCTGTTGAATATGCTATTTGTAGATTAAATCCACCAGTGTAGGCATCTACATCTATAATTTCTCCTGCAAAATATAAACCTTTTATTAACTTTGATTCCATTGTCTTTGGATTTATTTCTTTAGTATTAATTCCTCCTCTTGTAATTATTGCTTCTTCTATAGGTCTAAATCCATTAATTGTAATTTCAAAGCACTTAATTACATTAATTAAGGATTCTCTTTCCTTTTTTGTAATTTCATTTATTCTTTTATCTTTTTTTATTCCTGACTTTATTATCACAGGTTCTATCATCTTTTTAGGTAATAATTCGAATAAACTATTTATTATCTGTTTATTCTTAAACTTCTCAAAATCTCTAAGTAATCGTAGATTTAATTTTTCATAACTTAAAGCTGGCTTTAAATCTATTTGTAATTTTATCTTATTATTTTGTAATAATTCATCTATATTCTTATATCTTAATATATGAGCTGAACTGCTTAAGATTGTTGGCCCTGACACTCCAAAGTGAGTAAATAATAATTCTCCAAAATCTTCATATATCTTTTTGTTTTTTTCTATATCAACAATTTTCATAGAAATATTTCTTAAAGAAAGTCCTTGCATCATTTTGCAAATCTCTAAATCGTATCCAGTAGAAATTAAAGGAACCAATGAACCATTTATTTTGGTTATAGTATGACCTAACATCTTAGCAATTTTATATCCATCTCCTGTAGAACCTGTAAGTGGATAACTCTTTCCTCCTGTTGCTAATATAACCTTTTTAGCACTAATTTCTTCTTTTTTTCCGGTTTTTTTATTTAAAAAGATTACTTTATCTACTTCATTTTCTGTTGTATGAATTTCTTTAACTTCTGCCTCGTTATATATTTTTACATTATGTTTTTTTAACTCATTTTCAAATGCTTTTAATACATCTAAAGATTTATCTGAAACAGGAAAAATCCTGTTTCCTCTTTCTTCCTTTACCTTAACATTATTTTCATTTAGCATCTTTATAATATCTTGGTTTGTAAAATTTTTTAAAGCACTATATAAAAACTTTCCATTTTCCGGTATGTTTTCTATAAATTTATCCATAGGTAGACCACTAGTTATATTACATCTTCCTTTTCCTGTTATTAGTAATTTTCTCCCACAGCTTTTCATCTTTTCTAATAAAATTACTTCATTTCCTTGTTTTGCTGATGTTATCGCAGCCATCATTCCAGCTGGTCCACCACCTATTACTACTACTTTCATAATTTTCTTCATCTTTCCTTAAATTACTTTTTTAATAAATTATCTACTGCTTTTAAAACACCTAATTTTCCATATTGGTATGTTAATGCACCTTGTTGATAAGCTATATATGGAGGTCTAATAGGCCCATCACAAGATAATTCTATCGAAGAACCTTGTGTAAATGCTCCTGCTGCCATTATAACCTTATCATCATATCCTGGCATATCCCATGGTTCTGGAATTGAATTTGAATCGATTGGAGATCCTTTTTGTATTCCCTGACAATATTTTACTAAATCATTCGCATTACCAAATTCTATATTCTGTACAATATCTGCTCTATTTTCATCATATCTTGGTTCTGTTTTGTATCCTAACTCTTCCATTATTTTACTAGTAAAAATTGCTGTTTTTAGACTACTTGCTACAACACTTGGAGCAAAGAATAAGCCTTCTAAGAACTGTTTATTTGCTCCTAGGCTTGGTCCTACTTCTTTTCCTTCTCCAGGTGAAGTTAATCTTTCTGCAACTAGATTAATTAAATCTTTTCTTCCTACAACATATGCACCATTCGTAGCTATTCCAGCTCCTAAATTCTTAATCAATGACCCAACTGCAATATCTGCACCTACTTCTATTGGTTCCTTCTCTGTAACAAATTCACAATAGCAATTATCTACCATAATTATTACATTTTTATCTACTTCTCTTATAGCTTTTATAACTTTTTCTACCTTTTCAATACTTATAGTTTTTCTTGTAGAATATCCCTTTGACCTTTGAATCTCTATAACTTTTATTTTATTATTTTTTAAAGTATCTTGTATTTTTTCGTAGTCAAAATCATCATTTATTAAATCTATTTGAGCATAATTAACACCAAAAGATTTTAATGAACTTGCATTTTCCTTTATTCCAATAACTTCATGCAAAGTATCATATGGTTCTCCAGAAATACTAAGTAGTGTATCTCCTGGTCTTAATAGTCCAAATAATGTTACTGTTAGTGCATGTGTTCCAGAAATAAATTGATTTCTTACTAAACTATCTTCTGCCTTAAAAATTTGAGCATAAATTTTTTCTATTGTTTCCCTTCCTATATCATCATATCCATATCCAGTTGTTGTTCCAAAATGTACTTCTGAAACATTATTATCTTGAAAAGCCTTTAATACTTTTAAACTGTTAATTTCGCATATTTTATCCACATTGTAAAATTCTTCTTTTAATTCGCTTTCTGCCTTTATTGCTAAATTTTCTACTCTTTTTGATATTCCTAATTTTTGATACATTTTTTATCCCTCTTTCTTGATTGATAATAGGGCGATATTACCGCCCTATTATCCTTTGTATTAATTATTCATTTATATCATCTGTGAAGTATTCCTCTTCATAACCTGAAATAACTTTATAATATTTTCCTATAAAATATGGCTCTCCATTCTGTTCTGGTATTTCATAAGTAGGTTCTAGAACTACATTTCCATTCTTATCTATTACTCCCCATTTTCCATTTTGTTTTATTCCTGCAAAACCTAATTCATTTAACTCTGTAACTTTGTCATATTGATAATCAATTTTTACATTATTATTCTTGTCTACAAATCCCCATTTTCCGTCTTTTTCTGATGCAAATAAGGTATTGTCTGGGAAAATTTCGAAGTCTGTTTTTATTGTTCCATCTGTTCCTACATATTTAGTTTCTGTATTAGAATATACTTTTATATAATTATCATTAACATCTAATTTTCCGTCTTCCATTTCTAATATTTTGCTCATTTGTTTATTATACAATTCTAGCATATTTCCTGATACAGCTTGTATAACATCACTATTGTCTAATTTTTGTATTACTTCATATTGTATAGGAACTACTTCTTCTCCTTTATCATTTACTATTCCAGATTTTCCTAAGTCTCCACCTACTATAAAGTAATTATCATACAAATATTGTATATAATTGTATTGATTTGGTATAAGTATTTGACCTGCTTTATTTATAACACCATATTTATCATTAGCATCTACTGTTATATTATAATTTTCATTATCTGTTATCATAATATTAGAATATATTAGATTTTCTTGTTTTTCTCCTGCAAGATTAAATGTTTCTGTATTTCCATCTTTAGTTGCTCTTATATAATTACCTGGTATTTGAATTTGGTCATACTCCACATTTAATATTTGTTTTCCATTTAAATCTGTTACTCCATATTTATTGTCTTTTTGTAATATTAATAAATTACTATCTTCATTATAATTTATTGCTTGATAATTATTATCTAATAACAATTTGTCGTTTTTATATAATTGTGTTTGTCCATCTTTTTCTATTACTAAATAAATGTTTTCATCATCTTCCACATTATTCATTCTGTAAATTTTATCAAAAGATGTGTCTAAAAGTTGATCTCTATTACTGTTTAAATATCCATATTGCATTTTACCATTTTCATCATTTATTCCTACAATATATCCATCTAACTCATATTCCTTTTCTTGACTATAATAATTATCACCTGTAATATAATCATACTTAAAGTCTAATAATTTTCCACCATTTATGTTTATAACACCATATTTACCATCTTTTTTTACGATTAATTCTCCTTCTCTATATGGCATATTTCTTATTTCATCATATATTGGTTTAGTTATTTCTTTTCCGTTAAAATCTATTATTCCATATTTTCCATCTTTTTGATACTGTAATACAGTTTTTTCGTATGGAATACTGCTTACAATTTCTTTAATCTCTATAGTATTAACATCTTCATAATTAGTTAATATTTCTTCATTTTTATCGTTTAATACTTTTGTTTTATATTCACCAGTTGTTGCATTATAGTCATATAAGCACACAAATATAGGATCTTTTGGATTAGGAATTTTTATAGTATTGTATTCTGGCTCTATAACTATATTTCCATCTTTATCTATAACACCAGATTTTCCATTACTCATTATTCTGTAATAATTTATATCTTCACTTGATATTTTTTCTACAGTATAATTTTGTTTGCTCTTATTTACAGCAATTGTTATTCCAATTATAACTGCTAATACCAATATTACAATCAACACTATTAAACTTATTCTTTTTAATTTTCTATTATCTTTTCTCTCTTGAAATTTCATTACAAATATTCCTCCTATTTGAATATTCTCACTTTTCGTTAGTTTTATTCCTACACAATTATATATTTTTGAAAAATATCTGTCAATGAAATTTCTATATCTATTTGATTTTTACATTCCTGTTTTTGGTAATTTCTTTATTTGATTTTTTACACCTAATCCATTCTTAGTTACATCTATCTCAGGCTTATCTTCTTTAGTATTTTTTATTGTTATAGTAAGCTCTTCGTTAAATTCTGGTCTTATTTCTATAAGTCCATCATATAAAATATAACCTGCTGGTGATTTAATTTCTTTTAAATAATACGTTCCTGGTATTATGTTATCTAATATTGCTTCTCCATTTTCATTTGTTTTTATTTCTGAAATTAAAACTTTCCTATTACTATCTAACAACTGAAATGTTGCACCTTCCAAATTTTTTTCACCAGTTTCATCCTTTTTTACTATTTTTATTTTAGTTTCATTTTTTCCATAATAAATATTTTTTTCACCTGTACCATTTTCATATGATACTCCTGTTATTGCATAATCTTGATTGCTAGAATTTGCTGCTCTACCTATAAATATAGGCTTTGTTTCTACATTTGCTGATGCTTGTAATTTTATAGTACCTCCATCGCTTAATTCACTTATAGGGATTGTAACTCTAAACTTTTCATTTGCATTAAATTCTTGTTTTGTTTCATTGTTTAAATCTGTTATTATTGCTCCTTCTGCTCCTCCTTGTTTCGTCACTGTATATGTGTTCATTGGGCCTTCTGAATTTACAATAAAATCTTTGCTTATATATCCTTGCATTTCTTTATTTTCTTTCCATTCAGCAGTATCTTCTATTATATTTAAGTTAGATGATATTTGATTATTGTTTCCATCATTAATTTTTAACAATATATTATTTAATGCATTCCATGTTCTTTGTCCTGCTTCTCCTATCGGAGAAAAATCATTTATCGTATAATTATATAATACAGAATATACCGCCATTTTAGTTGCCATAAAGGCTTCTCCTACACTATTACATCCCATTTCTTCTGGAGTTTTATATGGATATCCATTTGTTATTGCCTTCCAAATATATACGTTTTTTATTACACCATCTATATCTACAGAATAACTTAAACTATCACTTACACCTGTTTTATTTGCATCCAAGCAATATGCTGGATATTCTTTTCCATTGTCGTTATATACTACAATATAGGTCTTTACAACAATATTACCTTTTTTTAATAATCTTCCACAATCTCCTTTAGAATAAAGATTTTTTGTATCTACATTTGCAAATGTTCTTACAGTAATAGCATTTAATATTATCATTATAATGCTAAATACTACAATTAGTTTTATTATTAAATTTCTCATTATTAGTACCATTCCTTTCTAATTTACAAATATCTGGTTGAATAAGAATTAAATTTCAAATGAAGTTTGACAACACAAAAATTGTAATTATTATTCAACTATTTTTGTTGCCTGTACATATCTTCTATACTCAGGCTCATTTTCTAAACATGTTATTAATGTTAATTTATTTTCATTAGTATCCTCTAATTTGCTCCAATCAGTATCTTTTATAATTCCAATTTCATCTACCTCATATTTAGACACTTTTCCATTGTAAGTATAAACTATTAAGTCTTTTTCTTTTAAGGATTTTAAATTAGCAAAATAATTTACATTATAGCCTCTATTGTGTGCTGCGAGCCCAATATTACCGCTGTCTTTAGGTGTTTCTGTAAAATGGCCTACATATTTATTCATAACTTCAGTTGTAGTCCCATCAGCTATTTGTGCAACTAAATTTATTGTTGGAATTTCTATTTGCCAAATTGCTGTTTCCACAGTATCTATACTATTTTGTGCTATACTAGTATTTACAGTGGTATTATTTGGAACCTGTATTTCTATATTCACATTATCTGGGATAACTTTATCTAAAGAATTGTCAAAAATTTGACTTTGATTTTTAAAAAACAATTGATTTAAAAAAATAAATAAAATTAATGAAATTATAAAAGAAATTAAACTGATATTTTTATGACTAAAATTACATATGGATATCACCACCTATTTGAAAAAAATATTTTGATATAAATTGCAATTTCCATTATATTACATTATTCTTAATACTTTGTAAAGCTTTTTCGTAAGACATTTTTCGACAAAATAATCCTTTGAAATAGAAAAAATCCCTATATTAAGGGATTTTTCACTTTCAATTTTTGCTAAAATTATCACTATTCTTTCTTCTTTTTATCTAAGTCAAAATAAAATTCCACACCAGTATCCTTATTTTCTACACCATAATCATTATTATAGTTATTCATTATTGCTTTAACTAATGATAATCCTATTCCAGTTCCTCCATCATCTCTATTTCTAGATGAATCAACTTTATAAAAACGTCTCCATATTCTTTGTAAATTTTCTTCTTCTATATTATCTCCCGTATTAAATACATGTATTCTAACTTTGTCATTCTTAGTTTTTGTTTCTACTTTTATTAGAATATATTTTTCATTGAAGACCTCTTTAGCATGTTTTATGGCATTTGTAAAATAATTTGTTATAACTTGTTCTATATAAAATTCATCGGCATATACCATAACCTCTTCTGGCATATCTGTTCTAACCTCTATATGATTTTCCTCAAGCATAACCTTTGATTTCCTTATAACTTCTTGTATTAATTCTACCACATTAAAGTTTTCATTTTGGAACTCTCTTTTTCCATATTCTAGTTTCATAAGTTCCAATAATTGTTTTACTAATTTATCCATTTTATTAGCTTCATCTAAAATTACATTGGCATAGAACTGCCTATTTTCTTCATCGGTATTTACATTTTCAACTAACCCTTCTGCATATCCTTGAATTAATGCTATTGGAGTTTTTAACTCATGAGAAACATCTGATATAAATTGAGTTCTCATCTGTTCTATTTGTGATTTTTCTTCTATGTCCTTTTCTAGTTCTATATTAGAATTTCTTAACTGTTTAATTGTCGCTTCTAGCTTGTCTGACATTATATTAATACTTTTTCCTAATGTGTTTATTTCATCATCAACTTCTTTTGGATGAAATTTCTTACTAAAATCTAGCTTTGACATTTTCTCGGCTATTTCATTTAGCTCTTGTATAGGCTCTGTAAATCTTTTTGAAATAAACGTGATTAATATTCCTGCAATTACTAATGTAATTGCTCCAATTAAGTATAAGAATGTATTTGATATTCTTACGCTTTCTTGAATCGAAGAAATTGGCATTCTTATATATAGATTATAGTTATTGTCTAAGTAGCCTGATAATAATATATATGTATTGTTATCCGTTGGGTCTTTAACCTTTTTTATATTTATATTTTTATTTGCATAAATTATATTTTGATTAGTTTCATTTCTCATAGCATTCATTTCATCTATAGTTTGAATGAAGTTTTCATTTGATGTATACAAATTCATTCCATCTTGAGTCTCTAATATGATATCATAATTACTTTTTGCAGCATAACCAGATAATAAATTAGTAATAAACTTTTCAGATTGATTTGTATTATATGCCTTGTTTACCTCATTAAAAATATCTATAAGAGCTCCTTGCTTTGTGTATAAATAAAATGATTCTAATACTATGTTATTTAATATAATTAAAAATAAAATTATTATTATTACTGCTATAGCAAGTGTTCCAAATAGTTTATAACGTATAGAATTATATCTCTTTTTTATCTTTTTCAATCTTTTACCTCGAATTTATATCCAACGCCACGCATTGTTTCGATATATTTTCCTTTTTTACCTAATTTATGTCTAATCTTTTTAATATGACTATCTATAGTTCTAGAATCTCCATAATAATCATAATTCCATACATTATTTAATATTTTATCTCTAGACAATGCTATATTTTCATTATCTACTAAATACTTAAGCAATTCATATTCTCTTAAGCTCATATCTACTTGTTTTCCATCAACTTTTACAGTTCTTCCTTCAGGATCTATAGTTATTCCACCATAATCCTTTACTTTATCTGTATCTTTTCTTGTTCTTTTTAATATTGCTTCAACTCTTGCTACCAATATTTTAGGACTAAATGGCTTAGAAATATATTCGTCTACACCTAATTCGAAACCGAACAATTCGTCTTGTTCTTCTCCCCTTGCTGTTAACATTATTATTGGAACTTGTGATTTTTGTCTTATTTGTCTTAAAACAGACCATCCATCAAGTTTTGGCATCATTACATCCAATAATATTAAATTGATTTTATTTTGATTTTCTTCGAATACTTCTAAGGCTTCTTCTCCATCAGCTGCTTCTAAGATTCCATATCCCTTTTGAGCCAAAAAATCCTTAATTAATTTTCTCATTCGTGATTCGTCGTCTACTACTAAAATATTTTCACTAACCATAAAATCTTCGCTCCTTTTACATAATCATTATATATTATAATTACTTTTTTTGTCCAGTTTGTGAAAATATTTAAAATATTTACTTATTTCTTTATATTTTTTGTTTTCTTTTATTGTTAAATACCACATAAAAATGACGATAAAAAATATAGCTATATTTTTGGTATACAATATACCAATGCTAGCTAATGCTGTAATAATGCTCATTATTATATTATTAATCGAATTACTTATTCTATATGCTTCAAAATTTCCATAAATAATTCTTAATACTCTGTTTAAAATTTGACCTCCATCTAAAGGATATATTGGTAATAAATTAAAAATTGCAATTAACACATTAATATACACTGGCTCTGCTATATCTAATATTGCAAAAATAAAAGCAATAATTATATTTGAAATTGGTCCCATTATCAATATAATTATTTTCTTTACATTATTAAAATTCGATTTTCTAATTTTAGTATTGTATTCCTCTTCTTTTTCCTTAAAACAAATTGATAATCCTAATGGCATAATTCGCATGCTTTTTACTTTATACCCCAAGATTATTCCTGCTAAAAGATGGAAACATTCATGTATAATTGCAAATAACATAAATAATATGTACATTTCAATTTGATTTACAAGTAAAAAAACTATTGCAATTAAAAATATTTTTATATCTATTTTAAATTCCATTTTTCACTCTTTCTGCCTAGAAATTCAGAATCATATCAGGATCTACATATCTATCATCTTTTCTTATTTCGAAATGTAAATGTGGTCCGGTTACATTTCCAGTTGCCCCGACTTCTGCTATTGGTTGATTTTGTGTTACATAATCTCCTTCTTTTACATATAATTTACTACAATGCGCATAATAAATGGCTACATCGTCTTTTTCTATTCTTAGGTGAATACCATAATCACCTTCGCTAGATGCAATTTTTACTACTCCATCTAATGCTGCATATATAACAGTTCCCGTATTTGCTGCAATATCTATTCCTGTATGATTTTTAGGCACTGTTGCTGTTGTCGGCTCCCTATGTCCAAACCTTGACGTGATTGTTCCTGTAAGCGGTTTTACTAAGTTATATTTACTTTTTATATCATTTGCATCTATCTCCATTTGAGATAGATTTGTTTGAGCCTCTCCTTCTACTGCTCCACCTATACTTGTATTTTCTGCTTCGTTTAAATCTATCTCATTTAAGGTTTCATTTGTAATATTATTAGTTATTTCGTTTTCTCCCTCATTTGGAAGAATATTCATGGAATGTAACCAATTCATAAAATTATTATATAATTCATCGAAATTGATATCATATGTCATAATTTCTTTAGCTTTATTTAGCATATCTTTTGAAAACAGGTCTTCTGAATGACCAAAAAAATAAAATATAGAATATACACTTAAACATACAATAATCTGAATTATCATTTTTTTTAATAATCTATTTTTGCTTTTACTAACACTGTTTACATGATGCTCTTGTCTTATATTATTTTTATTTCTATATACTTCTTCTGCTCTTCTAATTCTTTCTTCTGTAGATAGTACTCTTTCCATAAAAAAACACCTCTTCCTTAGTAATACATTTGTACAATATATTCATAAGGTTCGGCATTTATGTTTAAAATACAAAACTTAATATTAACATTACCAATGATACCCAAAAAAGTATAAAACTTACTTTTTTAAGTTTGTTATATTTTTTTATTATATCATCATATCTTTTTTTATCCTTATAACTGTTTATATTCTTTAAATAATCTGCAATTACTGTCTGTGCTTCCTCTAACACATAGCTTGTCTTTGTTTTACTATTTAAATTATTATTTTTCATTCTTTTTATTAGCTCTTTTTCCTTGTTTTTTACTTCTGGTTTAATAACAACCCATGCTTCTTCTACGATATTTGAAGGTAAATTTTTTATAACTACCATATTCTTCATATCCATATGTATCACCTCTAAATTTGTATTTATATAAATTTTTCACAAATTTAGAAATTTTATACTTTTTAATATAATTTTTGAAATATTTTTCGAAAATCTTAAAATCAATTTATAATCTACAGTTCTAAGATTATAATAATTTTTTAATGAATTTTTATCATATTTCCCAACAATTCCTTTAATTGCAATATTTCCTATCTCTATTGATTTTCTTTTTAATGCACTTCCAGGAATTAATCCCTTTTTTATAATAAATACGTTCTCTGGAGCTATTGTTTTTGATAAAGCTGAATCTATGCTTATAATATAAGGATTATCATAATTGTTTTCTATTCTTCTTATATTCTGATAAATATTTTTTATATTCACATTATATGTTAAATCCCCAATTATGCTTATATTCTTTTCTTTTAAATTTTGTTTTAATATCTCTCCTACTATTGGACCTAAGCTATCTCCTACTATTTTGTTAGTTCCAATACAAATAAAAATAAGGTCGGAATACTTCTTTTCGTTTACTTTTTTAATTATTTTATTTAATTCTAAATTAAAATTAGCATATACGTGGTTATCAAAAGACATCATATCCCTCCATAATCACAGTATATGCTTTTTTCAATAGTATATTCACTTTACTTTTTTAGTTACATAACTAATTTTTTGTTTTGGCAATTATTATATTTATATCTTTAGAGTTATAATATTTTTTAAATAGATCTTGTGAATAACCAGCAACTTCATTTGTTATAAAAAATGTTTTATAATTTTGATCTATTAACCTACTTAAGACTTTATCCACATTTTCTAAGTCTTCTAACTCCACTCCATTCATTCCTATATTCTTAAAAAATTTAAAACTACTATTATCATGAATTGACTTAATGTAAGATATCTTCATAATAATCACCTAATAATATTATATCCACAATATTATTTTTTATTTACTATATTTATTAATTCTTCCTTAGAAAAATTATATTTTTTATTACAAAAATGGCAAATTATTTCTGCTTTTCCATCTTCTTCTATAATTTTATTTAATTCGTTTTTATCCAATGCTCTTAATGCTCTTTCTATCTTTTCTTTGCTACAATCACATTTGTATACTGGATGCAAATCTTCTTCAATTACTTTTACATTTTTGTCTCCAGTAACTTTTTTTGCAATATCTAATAATGATAATTTATTCTCTAACATTTTTGACATTGCACCTGCTTCAAATATACTTTTTTCTATTTTTGTTATATCTTCGTCTGTTGCATCTGGCAGCGCTGTTAATAAATAACCACCTGCATCTTTAACTCCATTTCTATCTACTAAAACTCCTAAAGCAACTGCTGACCTTACTTGTTCTGATTCTGTAAAATACCTTGCAAAATCTTCTGCTATTTCTCCTGATGAAATTGGAACAACACCAATATATGGCTCTTTTAATCCAATATCTTTAATAACGTTTAAATATCCATCATGTCCTACAACGCCACCAACATCTAATTTTCCAAATTCATTTAATGGTGCATCCACTTGTGGATTATCAACAGTTCCCTTTATTCCTAGATTTTTGTTTACAACTGCGACCATTTTTCCAATTGGACCATTACCTTTTATTTGTAAAGTAATATTATCTTTTTCAGATTTTAAATCGCTAGCCATTATAACTCCCATTGTAAGTAATCTTCCGAGTGCTGCTGTAGCTACTGGGCTTAGGTCATGTATTTTTCTTGCTTCTTCTACTAATTGTGTTGTATCTGCACAAGTTACAGATACTCTTCCATTATAAGCTAAAAATTTAATTATTTCGTTTTGCATTTTTATTACCATTCCTTATAAATAATATTCCAGAAATAATCAATAATACTATCTAATAATTCATTATGACTATTATTTCCTGTATTTGGAGTAACATCTTTTTCTCCTTTAAAATCTACTTCTGTATTTCTCTCAAGTTTTGGAATTTTTTCTCCTTCTTCTAATAAAGTACCACAATCACTACAATATAAATCACCTGTATAACCTTCTGTTTCAGTAGTTGCATCTACCTTATTTCTTATTTCTGTATTAACATGATTATTTTTATCTACTTCTCCATATTCTTGTCCACATACTTCGCATATAGCTGGTTTAGAACATGTAGCAGTTCCGCCTTTATGCTCTGCTAATGGTAATTCTTCATCAGATCCATTAACAATTTCTCCACATATATTACATATTTCATATTGTCCATGTCCTGGAGTTGTACATGTAGAATCCGTAGCTTCAACTACTGTAGTATCTGCATGTAATTTTGAAACAACATATACTTCACATGTATCTGTAAATCCTCCATCATTTGTCTTTACAGTAATTGTTGCTTTACCTTCTTTTAAGCCATTTATAACATTATATCTACCTATTTCAGCTACAGTAGGATCACTTGATGACATGGTACAATATGTTGTAGTGGCATCTGGTGGATTAATACTTATATCATATACTCCTCCATCTCCAACAAGAATTTCCATTACCTTTGGAGTAATGGTAACTCCTTTTACAAATGTTACTACCAAAACAGAAATATTTGCAGTATATACTTTTCCTGTTTTCCTATTAGTTGCTGTCATTGTTACTCTTGAAAATCCATCTTGTTTTCCAAGAACAATTCCATTCTCATCTACAGTTAGTGTGTTTGGATTAGATGATTCGAAAGTTATGTCATAATCAGCTTCATTATCTGTTTCAGGTAATATTGAATAGTAATTAAGTTGTGTAGATTCGTTTTTATCTACCCTTATTGATCCACTCTCAAATGAAAAACCTGTTATTGTTACTTCGCAAGTATCTATAATTTCTTCATTTTCTGTTGATGTTACAGTAACAGTTGCCTTTCCGGCCTTATTTGCTTTAATAACTATATTATTTCCATTTATTGATACTCCAGCCATATTTATATCAGTTGAAGAAACTGTAAATTTTTGATCTTGTGTTGTATTTTCTGGGTTTATTTTAACTGATAAAGTTTCTTCATCTCCCACTTCCATATTTAGAGTATCTTTTTCTAGTTCTATACTTGTTATTGGAACTTCGTTTTCTACAACATTTAATTCATAAGAATCTTGAAACTCGTCACAACGTGCTGTAACTGTTACAGTTCCAACTGCATGTGCGGATACTATTCCATTTTCATCTACAGTTGCTATAGATGAATCTGACGTATAAAATTTTACTAATTGATTTCTTGCATTTGTTGGCGTAATTTCTGTTTGTAATTCGTATGTATCTCCTACTTGCATATTTTCTTTTTTATCAGTTATCTTAAATCCTGTAACAGGGACATTAGTCGAATTTGGAACAAAATATACAAAGAAAGAATCCTCAACATCACCTACATATGCTGTTATTTTTACTCTTCCTATTCCTCCATCACAAATAAGTAATCCATCTTCTGTAACTCTTGCAACTTCTGGATCAGAACTTTTATATTTAACAAGCTCTGCATTTGAATTATTTTCATCATCAGGTGTTACTCTAACTTCCAATTGATATCTTCTTGAAAATAGAGAATAAGAAATCGGATTTAATATTTCTACTTTTTCTATATTATTTACTACTTCTAAATCCATTGTATCTGTTTTATTATTATGACTATATACTGTTATTGTAGTTTTTCCAGTCAAATTAGTTGTTATTTTACCATTTTCATCTATAGTTGCTACATCAGTATTAGAAGATGTATATTTTATTGAATTATCATCTGGATTCTCTGGAGTAAAACCTACATTCAACGTATATTCTTTTCCTAATTGTATAGTATCAATTTTATTTTTTATATTAATACTTTCAACTGGATTATCTAGTTCTGAATCTTTTACTTCTATTTCAATAGTATCATATATATTTTGGTCTACTGCAGAGCATACTTTTAATGTAGCAGTTCCAGGCTTCATACCTCTTACTGTTCCATCATCAAATACTTTTAATACATCTTCATTATTAGACTCATAAACAACATCTTGTAAAACATCTATTGTTGATTCTTCACCTTCTAAATCATATCCTCTATAAACTTTTGATGTAATATTTACATTTTCTCCTACAGAAATTGTTGGTTTATCAGTGGAAGCTTCAACTCTTATTGGTATTTCAGTTAATTTAAATTCATAATTTTTACAAATTGTAGGTTCATGACTAAAATGAGATGCCCCAGCAGTTACCTCACCACAACCTATTGTATTATCATCGGTAAATACAACGTCTCTTACATAAAAATAGGCAGTAACTAATTTTAGCTTTTCATTATGAGTATTTAGTCTAACTCCATTTTCATTATTAGAATCATCAAATGTAAAAACAATTCCATTCAGTGTTGTATTTGTATCTACAGTAATATAATCTTCATATTCCCCTAAGTCTGACCCCATATCATATTCATCTAATCCATAAACTCCGGATTTAAAAGAAGTAACAGGAAAATCTAGATAAGCTAGATTAGATTTGTTTGTATTTATATAAACATCAACAGCAATTTTATCCCCTACTTTATAATAATCAAAGCCATCAGACCCTTTAGTAGGTTTACTGCTTTTTTCATCATTCTTTCTTACCTCAAATTCTAATACATCTTGGCTATCATCATTACTATTTGCAATTGATATAGGGCTTGTAAAATTAGCAAATAATAGAGATAAAATTAATAAAATATTTGTTATTTTAAACATCCTCTTCTTTCGCATAATAAATCCCCCTTTATATTTTATTTCCATTAAAATCATATTTTATTTCTTCATTATTTTTTGAAGTAACTAATATATAATCATCTTTTACCTGTATATTTTTATTTTCTTTGCTACATGGAATAATCTCTTTTCCATCTTTATTTAAAACTCCACAAGAATCATCGAATTTATATACTATTAATAATCCTTTATCGAAAGCAGTAGTGATACGAGCATATTTTGAAATTATATTTTGAGGAATAATGATATTTTCATTCATATCGATTACATATCCGCCTGTGTCTTCATATACCAAAGCTAATCCATTACAAAAATTAGTTACGTATTGCCATTTACATGGTATTTTATAATTACCTTGCACATCTATATACCCATATAGTCCGGTATCTTTATCCTCAATTGCTAAATAATCATTTGTATCATATGTGCCTACCTCACCTTCGAGAGCACAATTTGGAAGTCCTACTACTTGTCCACTTGTATTAAAATATGTACTACCTTCGTCCGATGTTAGAACACCAATTCCATTTTTAAATGAGTATCCATCTATATATTCGAAATCAACAATAATTTCTCCATTTGTATTCATGAATCCATACTTATCATCCATATTTTTTACTAAAAACATACCATCGGAACAATCTTTAATTAATTTATACTCGCATGGAATTATCTTGTTTTCATTGTTATCTATAACTCCATATTTGTCATTTTCTTTAATAACTGTATATTCTCCAGATTCTCCTGTTTCTCTATCTTTTCCTACATCTTCTTTTTTTGATTTAATATAAATTCCTACACATAAAAATATAGCAAGAATAATTAGTATAACTAATGATATTATAATCTTTCTTTTTTTACTTTTCTTCATAAAATATCCTTCTTTTTAATAAACAAAAGCACCTCGTATTCTTTTTGTTTCTATCAAAAACGAATTATATACTTAGTGCTTATCTTTTTCCCTAGAATATTAACTCAATATATAATCTGGGATATTTAATTTTTTTAAACTATTGTTGTTTTTCGAACATATCTTTTCCTACTCCACAAATTGGGCAAACCCAATCGTCTGGGATATCTTCAAAAGCTGTTCCTGGAGCTATTCCTGAATCTGGATCTCCTTTTTCTGGATCATATACATATCCACATGCTAAACAAACGTACATATTTATCACCTCTTTATTTATTATCAAGTCACTTTTAGTGCTAAGCAAGAAAGTAAAGCACACAAGTAAGCCATTTGCTTCATTTCTTATTAGGTCACTTTTAGTGAACAGTGTTTGTTGTAAATCATTATATAATTTAATTCCTAATTTATCAATATATAAAATTATTTTTCCTCATATGGAGTAAACATATCTTTTCTTTCTCCACAAACTGGACATTTCCAATCCTCTGGTAAATCATAAAATTCTGTATTTGGATCTATTCCCGCTGTTTCATTACCTACTTTTGGATTATAAATATATTTACAATTTGAGCATTCATACATAGTTCCTTCTTCGCCTCTTAAACTTGCGAAACTTCTATAGCCTAAAGCAATTACTGCAATTACCATTAGTGCAAATGAAATTGCTTTCATTATTCCACTTTCGAATAATATAACTGCAAACATTCCAAAAGAAGCACTTATTCCATATAAAATATAGACAGCCTGTTTTTGCGAAAATCCTTTTCTAACTAATCTATGGTGCAAATGTCCTTTATCCGCTTGGAATATAGCTTTTATTGACTTTCCTTTATGCAATCTTCTTAATATTGCACATAATGTATCAAATATTGGAAGTCCAAGTACTATAACTGGTAAAATAATAACCACTGCTGTATATGTTTTAGCGACTCCTAAAATTGAAACTACAGATAAAGTAAATCCTAAAAAGTTAGAACCTGTATCACCTATAAATGTTTTTGCTGGATTAAAATTAAATGGAAGGAATCCACACAAAGCTCCAGCTAAAGCTGTAATCATTATTATCGCAATTAATGGTGAATTATTTAAAGAGAAAATTATTAACAATGATATACATGAAATCATTGTAATTCCTGATGATAGCCCATCTAATCCATCCATTAAATTTATTGAATTTGTAATTACTATAATCCAAATAATTGTTAATACTATAGATGTTGCCTCATTAAGTGCAGCTGATTGAAAAATTGGAACTACTTCTATAATTCTTATTCCAGAAATTACAACTGCTACTGATGCCAACAATTGACCAGAAAGCTTTGCTAAAGGCTTTATTGTTTTTACATCATCAATAAAACAGGTTATTCCTAATATTAACACTCCCACAAAAAATCCAATTATTTTTTTACCATACTCTTCTGTTCCAAATAAATTAAGTTTTGATGGATCTTCTATAGATAATGTAATAATTAGATATATAAAAGAAACAACAAAACCTGCAATTACAGCTACTCCTCCTAACTTTGGAATAGATTTATGATGCATTCTTCTATTATCTCTTGGTACATCAACAGCCCCTACTTTTTTTGCTATTTTTATAGAATATGGTGTCATCATAAATGCTGTTATAAAAGCTAGCAAAAAGGCTATTGCTATATCTCCCCACATATTAACACCTCTTATTTCATATTTTCAATTTCTATTTTTTCTAACATATCTAATCTTTCTTTATATCTTCCGCCTTTAAATTCTGTATGAAGCCAAGCATTTATCATTGCTATTGCGTCATCTATACTTGTATTGTCTCCAGATAATGTTAAAAGATTTATGTCATCATCTGCCTTGGCAGCTTTTGCATAATCTACACTAGTTACACTTGCAGCTCTTACTCCTTTAAATTTATTAGCTACAACTGTCATGCCATATCCAGATCTGCAAATTAATATTCCTTTGTCTGCAGTTCCATTAACCATTGCTTCTGCTACCTTTTTAGCATAAATTGGATAATCTGTTCTTTCTTCTGAATATGTTCCATAATCTTTATATTCTATATTATTTTCATCAAAATATTTTTTTAATTCTTCTTTTAGTTTGTATCCTCCATGATCCGCACCTATTGCTATCATAAAAAGACCTCCAATCTTTCTTCTATAATACTTATACTTTTCATTGTTATCCTTCTTTTTAACTATAACACAAGATTTTTTAGAATACAACAAATTGTAATAAAAAGTCTGTTTTTCATTGTATAAATTATTGAAATTATATTGGTTAATAATTAATTTTTAGCCAAATATTAGCCAAATATTAATAAAGTACTTGCTAAATTTTGGATTTCATGGTAAAATATTAAACGCGGACATTAAGGTAAAGAGTTTTTGCTCTTCTACTTTATATAAATAATCTTATATTAATTTACAAGGAGGTGTTCTTAAATGCCAAATATTAAATCAGCTAAAAAAAGAGTTGAAGTTATCAAGAAAAAAACTATGAGAAATAATAGTATAAAATCTGGATACAAAACAGCTATAAAAAAAGCAGTAGCTGCTATGGATGCTAAAAATATAGAAGAAGCTACAAAATTAACATCTTATGCAACAAAGAAAATAGATCAAGCTTGCGCTAAAGGTGTTATTGTAAAAAATACTGCAGCTAGAAAAAAATCTCAATTATCTAAAAAATTAAATGCAGCAAAAGCTTAGTTACATAACTATAATAAAAATTATGCATAGTTTTTATTTGAAGACTCTATTTTAAATAGGCGTCTTCTTTTTTTATTCTTTAGAGCAATTTTTTAACAAGAAAAAATCTCCTAACATGGAGATTTTTCTACATTTAAACTATGCAGTTTCTTTTAATAATTTTTCTAAAGCCTTTGCTAATTGGTCAGGACATGAAGTTCCTTTATTACCACATTGTATTCCTTTTAATTTTTTAATAACATCTTCAATTTTCATACCCTCTACAAGTCTAGAAACACCTTGAGTATTACCTTGGCATCCTCCGACTATTTTTAAAGACTTAATAATACCATTTTCTATTTCGAAAATCATTTCTCTAGAACAAACACCTTCGGGTTTATATCTATATTCCATATATGTCCCTCCTATTTTAGTATTTATATTCTTTTGTCATTATCTTTTATTATTTTACTTTAAATTCAATATTTTTTCAATCTTATTGGTAAACATTTCATTTGTTTTTACTCAGATTTTATGTTATCCTTTTATTATTGAAGGTGATGTATTATGAAATTAGATAATTCAGTAAAAAAAGTTACGAATTATGGACTTATATTTTCTTCTTTTATTTTACTAGCATCAATATTAACTTTAGTGTATTATAATTTCTTTTATTTACATCCTCTTGTATATAATATTGGTATATTATTATTTCAAGCAGGAACTACATATTTCTTTTGCTTCCTATTCGGAGGCTATGCATTTACTAAAATAAAAGAAGATTTTCATTAAATAAAAATCCCCCAGCTTAGCTGGGGGTATTTTACTAATATCGCCTAAAAGGCTCTATTACTAGCAGAGCCTCAA
>CALXKK010000010.1 GCA_944388935.1 uncultured Clostridia bacterium
ACCGCCTTTAGGTGGTGAGCAAGTAATTCCCCTTCTAGGGGATGAGCAAACCACCCGTTCACGGGTGGTTATGATTTTATTAATTCTAATGTTTGTCTAGCAATCATTAATTCTTCATTAGTTGGAACTACATATACTTTTACTTTTGAATTGTCTGAAGAAATTAATCTTTCTTCTCCTTTAACATTATTTCTTTCATCATCAATTTCTATACCTAAGAATTTAAGATTTTCGCAAATGCCTTTTCTAATATTTTTTTGATTTTCACCAATTCCAGCTGTAAATAGCATTACGTCTACCCCATTCATAGCAACTACACATTTTGCAATTTGTGCAGCTACTAAATAATTATGGATTTTAATTGCAAGTGCTGCTCTTTCATTTCCTTCTGCAGCAGCTGCTTCCATATCTCTACAATCTTGTGAAACACCAGATAATGCTAATATTCCAGATTCTTTATTTAATATATGTTCCATTTCGTCAGGAGTTAAACCTTCTTTTCTCATAATAAATGTTACAACAGAAGGATCCAAATCTCCAGAACGTGTTCCCATAGGTATTCCTGCAAGTGGAGTAAGTCCCATACTTGTTTCTACAGATTTACCATCTTGAACAGCACAAATACTTCCACCTTGTCCTAAATGACAAGAAATTATTTTTAAATCTTCTATAGGTTTTCCTTCTAATTCTGCAACGCGTTTAGATACATATTCATGTGATGTACCATGTGCTCCATATTTTCTAACACCATATTTTTCATAATATTTGTATGGAATAGGATATATATAATGTTCTTTTGGCAATGTTTGATGAAATGCTGTATCAAATACTGCTACCATTGGTTTATTAGGCATCAATTCTTGGGCTGCTCTAATTCCCATTACAGCAGCAGGATTATGTAAAGGTGCCAAACTTATACATTCTTCTATTCCCTTTACTACTTCTTCTGTTATAATAACAGGTTTATTAAACTTTTCTCCTCCATGAACAATTCTATGTCCAACAGCACCTATTTCATCTAAAGAATCAATTACTTTATATTTAGGATTTAATAATTGCTCTAATGAAAATTGTAATGCCTCCTCGTGATTATCTACTGGTTTTTCGAATACATATTTTTTCCCATTAACTTTATGTGTTAAAAAAGAATTAGGTTCCTTTATCCTTTCATATGTACCTTTTGCCATTACCTTTTCAGTATCCATATCTATTAATTGATATTTTAAAGATGAACTTCCACAATTAATTACTAAAATTTTCATATTAACTCCTCCATTATTTATTTTTATCTTGCTCTTGAGCTTGTACTGCAGTAATTGCAATAACACCTTCTATGTCTTTACTATTGCATCCTCTTGATAAATCATTTACAGGTTTTGCAATTCCTTGGCATAAAGGACCATATGCTTCTGCATTTGCAAGCCTTTGAACTAATTTATAACCTATGTTACCAGCATTTAAATCTGGAAATATTAATACATTAGCCATACCTTTTAAAGGACTGCCTTTGGCTTTATATTCAGCAACTTCTGGAATGATAGCTGCATCTAATTGTAATTCACCATCAACTAATAAATCTGGTGCTTTCTCTTTTACTAAATTAGTTGCAGTTATTACTTTTTCTGTTAATTCTGATTTAGCACTTCCATGTGTAGAATATGAAAGCATTGCCACCTTAGGTTCTTTTCCAGTTAATAATTTAAAACTTTCGCTTGAGGATATTGCTATCTCAGATAATGCTTCACTATCTGGATTTTCATTTAGTCCACTATCTGAAAATAAAAATACTCCATCTTCTCCATATTTACAATTTGGTACAATCATCATAAAAAAAGCAGATACCAATTTTGTTCCCGGAGCAGTTTTTAATATTTGTAATGCAGGTCTTAAGGTATCTGATGTAGAATGAACAGCTCCAGAAACTAATCCATCTGCATAACCTTGTTTTACCATCATCATCCCAAAATAAATATTGTCTAACATAAACTCCTTGGCTTTTTCCATGGTCATATTTTTGTGTTTTCTTAATTCGTAGAAGCTTTCTACGAACTCATTGTATTTTTCTGAATTTTGTGGATTAATTATTTCCGCCTCATTCAAATTATCTAAATTAAGTTCATTGGCTCTATTTAGTATTTGTTCTTTATTTCCAATTAATACTATCTCTGCAAACCCTTGTTTTAATACTTCTGATGCAGCATTCAATGTTCTGTCATCATTTGATTCTGGAAGAACAATCTTTTTTATGTCTTTTTTTGCTCTGTTTTTTATTTCTTCTATGAAAGCCATTTTTCTCCTCCTTCTTTTATCTAAGATTTCAGTCACAATAATTATATATTAGTATTTTTTTAATAGCAATACTAGTTTATAAACTTTACTGTATCATCACCATTTTCTGATATAACACTTATTTCATCATCTATAATTTTTAATGCTTGTAAATTTTTTAAACCAACGCCCTTTATATTTTTAGTTCTCTTCATAATTCTTTCTAATTCTGCTTCTCTTCCCTCTAAATTGTAGTGAGGACAAACTAATAAATTTACTAATCCAATTCCTGTGGCTCTAATTAACTTAAATTCTTTAAATTTTCTAGAATCAGAACATCCATATTTACAAATTGCTATAGCACCAGCACTAAGTCCACAAATTACTTTTCCAGAATTATATGCCTCTTCTATTAGAGAAACCATATTATATTCTTTTAAGATTCGCATTAGCTCCAATGTATTTCCGCCACCCATATAAATTATGTCTGCATTATGAAATCTTTCCAGAATTAATTCTCGGTCGTTTAATTGCTTTTTTAAAATTGTTTTACTAATACAACCTAAGTTTCTATAATTTCTTTTTATAACTCTAAAATAAGATTCTATATGGTCAACATTAGCAAAACCTAAAAAAAGAAAATTAGGAGATTCTTTATTTGCTAGAGCAACAATTTCTTTATCTATTTTTTGTGTTTCATATTCAGTTCCTTTTCTTCCAATTTCTCCTCCACCAATAATAACAGCTTTTTTCTGCATTTTTATCTCCTCCAATTATATTATTCTATCATTTTTAATATTTCCTCTTCTAATTCTTTAACAATATTTTCTTGAGGAATCTTTTTAATTATTTTACCTTTTTTAAATAATAAGCCTTCTTTTACTCCACCAGCAATACCTATATCTGCATTGCTAGCTTCTCCTGGTCCATTTACAGCACATCCCATTACAGCAACTGTTATATCACTATTTATATTTTGTAAAAATTCTTCTACTTCTTTTGCCATAGGTATTAAATCTATTTGTGTTCTTCCACAAGTAGGACAAGAAACCAAAGTAGGAACATTCTTGTATAAATTACAATCTTTTAAAATTTCCTTTGCTACCCTGATCTCTTCTATAGGGTCATCTGATAATGAAACTCTTAAAGTATCACCTATTCCTTCTTTTAATAAAATTCCTAAACCAATACTTGACTTTATAGTACCACTAAATGCTGTTCCTGCTTCTGTAATACCTAAGTGTAATGGGTAATTAAATTCATTGGCTGCCTCTTCATAACTTTCTATACATAAGTCCAAATTAGATGCTTTTAATGAAATAGCAATATTGTAGAAATCCAAATCTTCTAATATTTCAACATGTCTTTTTGCACTTTCTACCATAGCTTTTGCAGTAGGCTTTCCTCCATACTTTTCTAGCAAGTCTTTTTCTAATGAACCAGCATTTACTCCTATTCTTATGGGAACATTATACTCTTTGCATTTATCAACTACAGCTTTTACTTTTTCTTTTCCTCCAATATTTCCTGGATTTATTCTTACTTTATCTACACCGGCTTCTATTGCACATATAGCAATTCTATAATCAAAATGAATATCTGCAACTATAGGTATATGTATTTGTTTTTTTATTTCTTTAATAGCTTTAGCATCTTCCATATCTAAACATGCAACACGAATTATTTCGCATCCTGCTTTTTCTAAATCTAATATTTGTTTAACAGTACTTTCTACATCCTTTGTTTTTGTATTTGTCATAGATTGAATTATTACTTTATTCTGTCCCCCTATTTGGACATTACCTACTTTTATTGGTCTTGTTTCTGTTCTTTTATACATATACTTCCTCCATTATTTAAGTTTAGCAATTAAAGCTTTAATCTTTATACCTTTTTCCGAAAACATTTTCTCATGTTCTGTTTGGATATCTTCCCAATCAGTTTCTTTATGCAAATCATAAGTTAAATTAATAATATCAAATCCACTTTCCTTAAAATAATTAATACTAGATTCAAATAAATCATCGTCATCTGTTTTAAAGTGAATCTCTCCACCAGGTACTAAAAATTCTTTATATTTTTCTAATTGTCTTGTATGTGTTAATCTCTTTTTCCTATGTTTTCCTCTTGGCCATGGATTACAAAAATTGATATATATTCTTTCTATTTTATCATTATTATTCATTATTAATAAAATTCTTTCTATATCAAATCTTGTAAGAATAACATTATCTGGTTCTCTATTATTATCAGCAAAAGCTTTTTCTACATTTCTTTTAGCTAAACCCAACATGGCATCTACTAAATCTATCGCTATATAATTTATATCTGGATTTTGAATAGCTATTTGTGATATAAAATTACCTTTACCACATCCTAATTCTAAATGAATCGGATTATTAGGATTCTTAAAAACTGTTTTCCATTTACCTTTATATTCTTCCGGATTATCTATATAGAATTTACATGCTTCTAATTCCGGTCTTGCCCAAGGCTTAAACCTAATTCTCATTTTCTTTTCTCCTTTCATATTCGAATTTTATTATATACTAGTTATCCTTTTATTACAAGTTGAACTTTAGGAACGGACCTTAGCTATGTATATAGCCCACTCTAACGAAATACGCAAAAAAAAAAGACAACCAAAACTTAAGTTTCAGTTGTCATATTCTAGGTGTTATTTCATATTTCATATCTTCTATTATGTCATTCATTATTATTGGTGTAACATAATTATCTTTTAATTTATTAATTATAGCTAATACTTCATTCTCATTTCTAGAAATATTATCTATATGTCCTTCTTCTCTGTCAATCTTTGAATCATAATCAAATTGTATCTTTACAATCTCGATTCCATAATTCCCATCTTTATTTGTTAAATAATATAATACACTAATTGGATATTCCTTCTCTAATTCAATCATTAACTTTGGATCAAAAAATATCCCGCCACAAAATTTTTTCTTCATTTGTAAAATCTCCTTCCTTTATTTTCCATTAACTTTATACCCTAAATGTGATAAAAGCAAGCATTTTCGTTCGTCAAAATTTTTGATATTTGATTTTTTTCGACAAAGTAATAACCTATGAATTAATTGTACTTTATAATACTTAATTCATAGGTTGTCTATTTTATACAGCTTCTTCATAATATTCTATAATTTTATGATTAATTTCTGTATCTGAAGCATGTAATATTCTATTATAATATTTTGACTTTTTATATATCTTAATTATTTTGTTAATTCCATATATATTTACTAATGATAAAGTTATAAAATATGGATCCTCACTATCTGTTATATTATGAATATCCAAATGGTTGTATGAATATGTTGTTTTTGCGTCATTTAATCCAAAAAGATAAGTTGTAATATCAAGCCAATTTGGAATATCTTCGTAATTGTCTGTAATTATTTTATCTGCAACAGATTTTTGAGCAATTTTTAAAATATCACTATAAGAATAAACATTTCCTGGATTTAAAGGTGTTACTAATTTTAAGTTTCCTTCTTCGTCTTCTATAGCAACTAGATTTTCTTCTCGTTTTTCTCCAAAAACATCTTCATGTAAATCTTCTATGCTGTTATACAAATAAATTATAATCTTTCTATCGTAATTCTTTAGTTTAAATAAACTTGTGATAGTTTCGTACGCAATAATTACCTGATTCATGAGTTCGAGCACACACGGCTCATTCTCGTCATTATACTGTATTTGTATATTACCATCATCAAATTTCTCCATTAAAATAAATCAACTCCTTAAATTTTATATCTAGACTTATTATATATTAAATTTTAAATTGTGTCTACTATATTTCTATATAATTATATTCACATGCACGTAATAACCTATTGTTTAGTGCTAGACCTAAACCATCTTTTTGCATTCCTTCTATTATTACCAAATCTACATTATATTTGTCTACTTTTCTTAATATTGAAAAAATATTATGTGCTATTTCTTCTAAAGTATTACCCATTTTTATTATATTTTTACAATTATATTTATCATAATTTTTGTCTTTACATATTATTAATACATTTTTACCATTAGCTGTTTCTTTTATTTTATCTATCATTTTTTCTTCATCTTTACTATATATCATCATACATTTTGTATTTGGTGCATAATGTCTATATTTCATACCGGGTGACATTACTTTTTCTTTGCCATCATATTTGCCAAGTATATTTTTATCTACTTCAACTTCGACCCCTAAATTTTCTATATCTTCTTTTGTTATTTTTCCGGGTCTTAGTATTCTTACTTTTTCATTAATAACTCTTACTACAGTTGATTCTACACCTATATCCACTGCTCCCGCATCTATTATTGATGCTACTTTACCATTAAATTCATTTATGATGTCATCTATATTTGTACCACTAGGTCTTCCTGAGATGTTGGCACTTGGTGCTGCGATTGGTACATTTGCATATTCTATTAATTTATGCGCAATCTCATTTGATGGCATTCTAATTCCTACAGTATCTAAACCTGCAGTAACTGACCTTGGTATTATATCTTTGGCCTTCAAAATTATAGTAAAAGGTCCTGGACAAAATGCTTTAATTAATTTTTTTTCTAATTCGTTTGGTTCTTCTACAATTTGCTTTATCATTTCTAAATTGCTTACATGAACTATCAAAGGATTATCCTGAGCTCTTCCTTTTGCTTTAAAAATGTTTTCACAAGCTTTTTCGTCTAAAGCATTGGCACCAATTCCATACACTGTTTCTGTTGGAAATAGTACCAGTTTTCCATTTAATATATCTTGTGATGCTTCTTTTATTTTTTCATTATCTATTTTTTCCTTTAAATTTATATATTTTGTTTCCAAACTTGCACCCGCTTTCATATTCTTATATTTTACTATCAATAATTCATTCAGTCAACATTCATTAAAAAGTAACCCTCCTCTGTGGTAGACCAGAAAAGGGTTACTTTATGAGATATATGTGTTATTTACGCGAATCACCAATACATTCATGGATAATCCATATCACAAAAACTACTATTGCGGTTACCACAACAGCAGTTATGATCCAACCGATAAATCCAAATGTATTGATAAGGAAGGTACACACTGCATAAAGCAATGCCACTACAATGGCTATAAATCCAAGTGTACCAACAATTAAAGCATATCTCATGATATCCTCCTCGTTATTCAACTTGAAGGTCTACCCCTCCAAGAATCAGCCTTCTTTATAGGGGTTCAACAATAACACAATACTATTTTAGCACATTAACATAATATTATCAAGTTAGTTAATATACACAAGGAGGAGACGATAGAAAATCTTCGTCTCCTCCTTGGCTTGTATGGGTCAAAATTTGATTCAAAATTTTAACCCAGAGGTTTTACTCTCGAAGAGCAGGTTGGGCTGTTATCTCAGCGCTGCATCAGCCTCCAAAAGGCGTTTGATTTCGTCATCCTTCTGAAGGACTTCTGTAGGCACAAAACCTAAAGAAGTAAGCTGAGCAGCCACATCGATGAACTGCTTGAACAGCTCCGAGTTCTGTAGGATAGCCATCGAGTCAAGACTCTTAGGCTCCACCTGAGAAATAGGCTCGTTGTGAGTCGATACAGACTCTACAACCGCATGGACTTCATCGTTCAAGACCTGTTGTGCAGAAGCAGAAGATTCTTCATCCTCTTCCATAAACGGAATCGGAATACTTTCCGTTTCTTCTGCAGTTACCACAGGAATCTCGATGGAGTGAGCCTCGAGCTGTTCTTTCAAGCCACTGAACGGTTGGTTTAAGCTCTCGCCTCTATTGTTGTATCCCAACAAACTCTGGGATGCATTCTCCACCTTCCTCAATTCATTCAAGTTCTCGAGGAATGAAGAGATAACGTATGCTTTGTCATGAAGTTCTTGAGCCTCATAATTAGTAAGGCCAATATTTCTCAAACCGCCATGAACAAAGTTCTCCTTGTCTGAACGAAGCAGATAAATCGTTCTCTCCATCTCTTCAGGATCCCAGCTCAGATTCCTTTTAACCCTAGTAAGGATGCCATAAGCAAGAACCTTGCTTCCAAGATCCTTAACAAGTTGCTCAAAAGCATACGAACTACCATTGATTTTCAAGAAATCTGGATGTTCCTTTTGGTACTTAAGCCTCAGTTCCTTCCTAAAGGAAGGAACGATGTCAATCGGGATATAGGTATAACCCTCCTTCACTATTGTAACATTCGGTGCTAGTTCAACCTCCGTTGTGAGTCCGAGCTCTTGAAGAGCTCCGTCCATAGTTGCGGTAAAGCTCATATGCCAAAGAAGCATGAACATCTTACCGATGGTCATCGACAGCGCAATGGTAAATGCGTTGTCCAACGAGTCCGGAGCCATATTGGCTTCCGAAAGTCTCTTAGCGAACTTGGTTCGGAAAGAGTACTTGCTGCTCTTCGAAGAAGTAGCAGGCTTAGTAATGCCAGTCATGTAAAACCTCCAATAATCGTAAACGTCCACTGACATATTAATTATAACATTTTATCCATATTATGTCAATTTGGTATTTAAATGTAAGAAACGCAGCAAACCCCTTCTATGGTAGACTAGAAGGGGTTTTGCTCTGTTGGAAATCATATTTCTAAGATAACAATCACAACAATCTGGATAATAGTGAAGACTGCATATCCTATTCCAACTAAACGAATATATCGCCTAGCCTTTAGGTTGGATTGATTGTAATGGAACTTATAGTCAATCCAAATGCAGGCAACAACCACCATCACTTGAGCAAGTAGTTGAAAAAGCAAACATACTATTTGTATCATTGTTTGTGCATTTAAACTACTTAAGATTTCCATAATTTCTCCTCGTTACTCAACTTGGAGTTCTACCCCTCCAAGAATTTTAAAACACTTTTCAGGGTTCAACAGTAATATATAAAGATTTTAGCACTTATATATAAATTATTCAATGCTCTATACATTTTTTATATTCCTCTTCTTAAATGAAATTATAGATGCAACTAACATTATTACAAAATAAATTGCACAAATAGTAATAGAGAATTCTATACTAATACCGCTAAACATTGGACTGCCACCAAATAAATATTGACTCAAATCCCAGTTAGGTGTAACAAAATATTTAACCCAATCCCATTTATATGAAATAGCAATCATATTAATCATATCGCTACCCATATATCCAAGTATTGGTAAAGCAACTGCAAGTGGTGAATTTAAGAAAAGAGTACTTAATGCAAAAGCTAGTGTTCCAATTAAAATGAATATTGGTAATTTGCATATAAATATTAATCCAAGATATGCAAAAATATTTAAAGTTACAATACTATTTGTTGTAAAATTAAACTGTACAACATTCATCATATAAGTTCCAAAGCCATATACAATTCCACCAATAATAAATTGTAATATTAAAATTGCAACTGTTGTAATAAGCATCGTTATAAATACAGCAATTAATTTTGAAATAAGTATTTTAGTTCTGCTATATGGTCTAACTAATAATAATTTTACAGTACCTTTATTAAATTCTTCACTAATTGATACTCCAGCAACAATTACAACAACCATTACTATAATTGCAATATATGAACCAATTGCATTTTGAAAAGTAAAATTAGCAGTAGTAGTATTTTGGTATTCTGTATCATTATATAAATCATATCTATATAAATTAGCATTTTCTAAATATCCATTAATTTCTGATTTATCCTCATCTGTTAAATTCTTTTTTTTGGATGCTTGAATATAATTTCCCATATACATTCTATAATTTTGTAAAGCTAAACTTTTATAATTATCGCTACCATAATTAATATTTTTATCTAATCTTAAATTAACAGCTTCTTTTTGCAATTCTAAGCTTTTTAATTGTGTTTGTAGATCTTGATTTTCATTATCTTGTGCTATTAGTGTATTTAAATCTTCTATTTGTGTATTTATACTTTCCAATTCCTTATTTGCAAAATATTTCCAATCATTATTATTTAAAGCTGTACACATTTCATCATATTTTGCTTTAGAATTAGCAAGTGCTTCATCGTTTTTGTCTATATATTCATAATTATTCATTTCTTCTATTATTGGAGAAATAACAGTTCCTATTACTTCTGCTTGCCAGCTAGTTTCTTTATAATCTTTTGCAAGAGTAGCTACATCTTTTTGAGATTTAGTCTCTACATATTTATTTATATCTGAAGGTTTATTAGGATCTAAATTAGATAATTCCTCTTCTAAATATTGTATATAGCCTTCTGAATATGCTGAATATGAATTAGACATATTTTTGCTAATTTTATTTAAAACATTAAAACCAATAATTATAACTAAAATAATTACTCCAATAAAAATCATACTTTTCTTTGAAAAAATCTTTATTAACTCATTTTTTATTAACTTATTCAATTACATTACCCCCTGTTTTCTTTAAAAATGCATCTTCCAAGCTTAAGTTTTCTTCAGCTATACTATAAACTTTTACATTTCTTAATATTAATTCATTTAATAATTTTGGTACATTTTCTTTATCTATATAAACTCTTAATTCTCTTTCTGTAATTATCTCTGTTTTATAATCTATAATTGAATTAATAACACTTGAATCTTCGACTTCTAATAAATAACAATTATTTTTAACATCTTTCTTAAAAGTATCTATATCATTTGTCTCTACTATTTCTCCATTTTTTATAATTGAAATTTTGTTACAAAATGTATCTAACTCTGCTAAGTTATGGCTAGAAATTAATATAGCCATATTTTCTTGTTCAGCTAATTTTTTAAGTAAAACTTTTACTTCTTTAATGCCTTCAGGGTCTAACCCGTTTGTTGGTTCATCTAAAATTAATAATTTTGGTTTATGAAGGATTGCTTGGGCAATACCTAATCTTTGTCTCATACCTAATGAGTATTTTGATACTTTATCCTTAATTCTATTTTCTAAACCTACTAATTTAACTATTTCATCAATTCTATTTTTATCTACATTTTTATATAGATTTGCAACTAATTTTAAATTTTCATAACCGGACATATACATATATAAATCTGGGCTTTCTACTATTGTTCCAACATTTTCTATTGCTTTTTTAAAGTTCTCTTCTATATCATATCCATTAATATATACCTTTCCAGAAGTTATACTTTGTAAGCCAAGAATAAGCTTAATAGTGGTAGTTTTACCTGCACCATTTGGTCCTATAAAACCTAAAATATCTCCTTCCATTAATTTTAATGAAACACCTTTTAGAATTTCTTTTTGTCCAAAATTCTTTTTTAAATTTTCACATCTTAATACTATTTTCTTCAAGTTTTTTCCCCTCCTTGTTTAATATGTTCATATATTACCACATAAATATTAAGGAAAAAGTATACAATTTATTAAGAATTTATTTACATTTTTTTGGAGGTGTCCTTTGAAAATTAAAGTTATTAAATTATCAAAGATTTTTATCATAATTATTTTATTAATAATCGTTCTTATTACTAGTATTTCTATAGCAATTGCCAATTCAGAAGAAGCAATAAATGTTCCTATAATAATGTATCACAGCATTTTAAAAGATCCTGCAAGATCAAATAAATATACTATTACACCTTCAGTTCTAGAAGAGGATTTAAAATATATTAAAGATAACGGATACACCACAATAACTATTTCTGATTTGATTTCATATGTATACGAAGATAAACAATTACCAGAAAAGCCTATAATATTAACTTTTGACGATGGGCACTATAATAATTATGGATATTTATTGCCATTACTCGAAAAATATGATATGAAAGCAGTAATTTCTATTGTTGGAGCATATACAGATAAATTCACTCAAACCGATGAGGCTAATTTAAATTATTCTTATTTAAGGTGGAAAGATATTAAAGAATTAATGGATACGGGTAGAATTGAATTTCAAAATCATACTTATGATTTACACAGTAATACTGGTAAAAGAATAGGTACAAAAAAGATTAAAGGTGAAACAGATGAGCATTATAGACAAGTATTAGAAGAAGATATTATAAAACTTCAAAAAGAATTTGAAGAATATACAAATTACACTCCACAATGTTTTACATATCCATTTGGTGGAATTAGTAATGCTTCTTTGGACATAATAAAAGAACTAGGCTTCAAAGCAAGTTTGTCTTGTGAACAAGGTATTAATAAACTTACTAAAAATCCTAATTCTTTATATTTGTTAAAAAGATATAATAGACCAAGTTATATTAGCACTTATAACTTTTTTCAAAAAATTAATTAATCACGATTAAAAGATAATAACCTCTTTATAAAAGCAAATATTTTATTTTTATATATAACTGCCAATGCATTTTTACTATTTCTTTTATTAAACTCTTTTTCTTTATTATTTAATCTTTCTATAATTTTTTGACTTGTTTCTACATAAAACTTATCTTCTACAACTACTCCTCTATAATTTTGTAATGCATCTAATTGTTTTCTTGCCTCTTCTATTTCTTCCATTTCTGTTATATGTATAGTTTTATAGTAGAAATAAAATTTCATAATATAATTTTGAATTTCAAAATAAAGAGATCTTATTTCTTCTTCTACTTTAACAATATCGTCTGTCGTCGTATAATCATTTTCTAAATAATAAAGTTTATCAAAATCTTTTACAATTCTATCGATATTACCATTTGATATATTATTTACTTTATTATAGTAATCTTTTTTATTATTAATAACTGTTTGAATAAATTCTTTTCTTCCTATAAAAAAATCTATTTGCATTATTAAATTAACTAATAATGCATATTTACCTTCAACTAGTGAAGTAAAGAAAATTCCAAATTCATTCATTCTTTCTTTTAAATCTTGCATTAATAATTTAGTTGCAAAATAATTTAGTGTTTCATTAAAAATATTTATAGTTTTTCCATCTTGCAAATAATGCAAATATTCTATGATTAACTCTTCATTAATTGCATTTGTATAAACTTTATTAGAAAAGTATATTGCATTATTTGAATAATAATGAGTTGTATTTTCATTTTCAAAATTTACAATTTTAATTTTACACTGTTCTAATTTCTTTAATAAAACTTCATAATCTTCTTTTAGCTCTGGAAAGATGTTAATTATTCTTATTGCAACTTCGTTTGCTATTTTATTTATTTTATATTGAGGTAATTCTTCTACTATTTCCTTTATCTTTTGTTCATCCATATTTATACTCCTCTAGTTTTTATTTATTAATAACTTAATTATATAATTTTCCTGTTTTCCAATTATATATAATCCTTCTCTTTTCTTAATAAACCAAGATGTTAAATCATTATATTTTTCTCCATCTATTATTAATCCATTAAAATTTGTTGGATTTTTTACTCTATATTGTTCATTTTCTAAATCAATTACTACGGTTTTTATTTTTCCTTCTTGCTCTAATTTTTCTAATTCTTCCATTCTTGCTTTGCTATTTTTTGCAAGTTTATTATATTGTATTGTTTTTATTATATAGACAATAGCTCTTAAACTTATAAGTGTAATAGTTGCAAGTATTGCACTTAACAAAATTATTGTTTCATCACTCATAATATTACTTCCTTATCTTTAATTTAATCGAATTATATCACAATATAAATAAAAAGAACAGATTTATTAAAAAATCTGCCTTTTATTTCATAGAAAAATAACATATACTTGTTAAATCTATTTTATTATTTTTTAGCAATAGTTAATTTATTTTTTAAATCATTTTCTATATTTACTAATTCATTTTCAACTTCTTTTCTCTTTGCTCTTCCCTCTTCACTTATTTTTATAGTTTCTTCTATAGTTGTGATTAAATCATCATTAACTTTTTTAAGTGTTTCTATTTCAACAATTCCTTTTTCATTTTCCTTAGCTATTTCTATTGTATTTGTTTTTAACATTTCTGAATTCTTCTTTAATAAATCATTTGTTGTTTCAGTTACTTGCTTTTGTAAATCCAAAGCTCCTTTTTGTTTTACAATTCCTAATGCTAAAGCAATTTGACTTTTCCAAAGAGGTATTGTATTCAAAATTGATGATTGTATTTTGTCAACTAAAGCCTTATTGCCAGATTGTAAGAACCTAATTTGTGGAGCAGTTTGAATTGCTACAGTTCTAGTTAATTTTAAATCATGTACTTTCTTTTCGAATCTATCTATAAAGTCACGCATATCTGCTACTTTTTGTGCATCTAATGGATCTCCTGTTTCATTTGCTTTTCCTTCTAACTCCGGTAAATCTTTATTTTTTAATTCTTCTATTTTTTTATTACCAGCAATTATATATAAATCTAAATTATGAATGCATTCTGTATTTTTTTCAAATAAATTATCAAACATAACTACATCTTTTAATAAAATCATTCTTTCTTTATCCAATTTTTCTGTTATATCATCTATTTGATTCTCTATTTTATTGTATTTAGCTAAAAATTTTTTTGTTTTATCAACTAATTTACCTATAATAGGAATATTTTCTAATGGATCTTCTTTAATTAAACCATTAACATCAGTATCTTTTACTTTTACCATTAAATCAGATAATATATCACCTACATAACCTGAATCTTTTGCTTTCACATCTTCTAGAATTTTATCAGAAAAATTAGCAATATCAGATTGTGCTCCAACGCCATATTGTATAACGCCATTAGAATCTCCAACTTTTACATCATTCATAATTACTTCTACTTGTTTTTTATCCTCTTCTGATAATTTTTCATAATCATAAATTTTGTCTTCTGATAAGCTTGTCTCATTTTTTACTAAACTATTGTTATCTTCCATAATAACCTCCTATTAAAAATTTCTAATTATTTTATACCATCCATGATTTTTTGCATTGTATCTGGATTTGGCATTTGTATAACTGCATTTATATTTTGTGGTATTCCATAGAAACCTTCCACATTTGTATTTATTGTACCATTTACTCCTGTTCTAAAGCCATGTTTTGTCCAAGCAATTTCTTGAATTTCTGGATCTTGCATTGCTTCTATTAACTTAGCCCCATTTTCATTTAAAGCAATTATTGGATGAGAACTCCAAACTGTTGGCTCTGGATATAATACTGCAACTTGATCTTTTACTGCATTCCAATCCGTTGGATTTTCGATTGCAAATTCAATCATTTGGTTTTCGTATCCAGCTATCATAGGTTTTGCACCCATTCCTGTTTTTAAATATTGTTCAAACAAGTCCCCAGAAGAATGTTCCATATAGCCTATTTTTCCAAAGAAATCTTTTAACTGTGGTAATATATTGTCTACCGTCGTTGTATCTACGACAGTTTGATTATTTAAAATATTTGCAACTAAACCTGCAAACATATTTCCAGAATTTGATTTATTTGGATCTGTAGATTGAATTGTAACATATCCATATAAATCATTTACTCCTATATCACTCCACTTTTTCTTTTCTGTAACTAAATTTATTAATTTTGTAGTATCAGCAATATAATATGAATTGTCTTTTTCTTCTACAATTCCATTTTGTATTAAAGCCTCTGCTATAGGTTTCCAAGTATAAATTACAATTGGTGAATTAAAAACAATTTCACTTTTATATAATTTATCACTTTTGGTTTGATTAAATAATTCTAAAGCTGTTTGGCTAGATGGAAATAAGTAATCTTTATCACTAGAATCTTGTTCTATCATTTCTATTGAACCTGCTTTAGTATATTCTACTGTTAATCCATATTTATCTTTTAAAATTTTTTTAACTTCTTCGTCCTCCATAAGTCCGACTTTTTCTCCTCCTAAATAACCTGTTACAGTTATTTGCTCTGGCTTATTAGAATTGAAAAATTGAAATAGTATTATAGCTATAATTACTACTAATAAGATTATTCCACCAATAATCTTTGTTTTCATTAAATCACCTCCAACTAAAAGTCTTTCATTTTAATACTGTTATTTAGTAAATCTATTTCTGTATCTAAATCTAAAGCATCATTTTGTAGCATCTTAGAAAATTGTTCATCTAGAGATTTATTTATTATATCTAATGAGTTCTCAGCTTTACCCATAACTTCCTCAATTTCTTTTGTATGAACATTTTGCACAGATAAATCATAATATGAATTTACAATTTTTAAAATCGTTTCTAAGTAATATGTAAAGAACTTTTTATTTTGTCCAATTTTATTTGGATGCTTTTCCAAATATTTTAATATCTTAGCAATTTGATTTACCATTGCTGTACATTTTTCTTTTATTTGTGGTTTAGTCAATTGATTTCTTAATTTTAATATTTTTTCATATGTTTCGTATCCATTATCTAATAACTCCATATATTCTTTCTGTTTATTAGAATCTTTTATACCTAATAAAACCAATTTGTTATTAGGTGCAAATAACAATGAACATCCAATATAAATTAATATAGCTAATATTCCAGAAATAATTATTTCAATTTTTAATACTGAAAACAAAATGAAAAATACTAAAATTCCAAACAATGTATTTAATATATCAAATATAACAATATTTCTTCTATATGTTAACATATTTAAGCCTTCCTTTTCTTTATAATTTAGTTATATCCCTTAGCCTCTTTAAACGCTTTTTCTAAATTCTCTTTGCCATCAAATACTCTTGCTTTTGAATAATCAGCTAATTCCTGTAATTGTGTATCATCAGAATCTCCAAATGTTATAGAGAAAACTGGTATATCTAAATTAGAACTACTCCATTTACTTTCTACTTGATTAATACTTCCAGAATTAGATTGTCCATCTGTCATCAAAATTATAGATGTTGTATAATCATCCACATTATATTTTGATATTTCATCCATTGCTCTTAGAAGAGGCTCATATATATTTGTTCCACCCTGTGGCTCAAAATTATCTATTTTACTTTGTAAGTCAGCTAATGTTGTAGAATCATTTCCCTCTGCTTTCCATACATCTAAAACATCATTATCAAATGGAATTACAATTGTTACATCTTTTGGGCTAGCTTGTAACATATATGTAGATGCTTTTTGTTGGTCTAATAACATACTCATGGCATTTCTTAAACTTTCTACGCCTTCACCAGACATACTTCCTGAATAATCTAAGCAATATACAGTAAGTGAAGGTTTTCTAAGTTCTGTTTGATACATATTTAATGCTTTTTGTATTACATCTGAAGATGGCATTTTCATTACATTTAAAACTTTTTCTGTATCTATTCCCCAATCAGGATTAAATACATCTTTATTATTATTCGTAAAATTAATTGCAAATGAAGTTCTTCTTCCCAAATTTAATAATTCTGGTTTTACTTCGTCAGAAGTTAAATAATCTTGTAATAGCAAAAATGCCTCTTCTTTTGAAGAATTACCATTATCTATGTATCCTAAAGGTGAATCTGCAATACCTAATCCGTCTTTTGGATATATTACATATAGTGGCTCTTTTCCTTGTGATACTAATTCTTTATTAGTGTCTATAATTACAGACTCATAATTTACCATTGCATCATAATCACTTTGTAAGAATAAATCTTTTAGCCAATCTGAGCTTCCAGATGAACGATTAACTCCTGAAAGAATTGTAGTTAAATCACTTTTTAATGTTTCGTTTTCTAAGTCTTCTGCTGTAATTACTTCTGGATTATTTAAAAGTGCATATATAAATCCTAAATATGCAGTTGCTCCTGAATTTGATTGGGTTGCAGAGGTCATCATAAAGCTTAATTCTTTACTTTTTATTTTTTCTAGAATATCTTTTATTGAAACATCTGTACCTACAAATCCTAATTTTTCTGCAACACTCTTCTTTATTCCAAAAACAACCGGTGTAGTTGTTATAGATTCTTGATGCTTTACTTTTAAATTTGTATCCCCCATACTAATCCAAATACTATTTGCTGGAAATACAGCATCATATTGTGAAGCACCATTTTGAAGCTCTTGCATAATATCTACAGAACCTTCGTATGTCATATTAATATCGATATTATTTTCATCTTCAAATTTTTGCAATATTGGTTCTAGTATTCTGTTTTCCGAACCAGATAGGATGTTTAATGTTTCCTTAGCTGGTACTATTTTTTTATAATTTGCAATAACCAGTGCTAGTATTATAACTACTATTAATACTATAGCAATTATAATTTTTAATTTTTTCTTCTTTTCCATATAACCCCTCCTATTTAATAAACTCTTTTGTACAATTTTGCTTGATGTTTTTTTACATATTTATTTATTGCTAAATTAATTAGTAATAACGTTATTAACAAGAATATTAATAATACTGTGGTATTCCAAATTAGAAATGAAATTAGACCTAATAAAATAATAACAATAACTGCATAAAAGAATTCATACATTACATTAACGTTTTCCTTCATCATTGTATATTCGCTTGTCCATGTTATTTTAGGTGCATGTAAATCTATTAATACCATTATTTTTTCTTCTACCATGCATAATTCTATTAGTATTACAAATAAACATAAACTAAATAATATATTTATACTTGGCATCATTAAGCTATAACATAGCGTAATGATAATTGCAATTGTTCCATTGGCAATTAGTCCTGGATACAACTTATATATATATTGTTTGTATAAACTAATTGGAATCGTTTTCATTAATTTTGCTGTTTTACCTTCTCTAGAAATTGCGGTTATTGATGTAAAATTCATTATGTATAAAACCTGAGCTATACTAACACAAATAACTACACCTATTGGCTTTAAAATATTTTGTTGACCTTCTGCAAAAAAATCTAGTCCTATACTTTTAGCAAATGAGATTAGTGCTAAGGCTGGTAAACCAACAAATACTGTTGGAAAAACTACAGGAAAAATTATACATTGCATACAAAATATTGGTGTTCTTATTATTTGTTTCAATTCTTTTGATAAGTATGCTATTTTAGACGTTGTAGGTCTAAAATCTTCAATTTTTAAAGTTGCATCTGCTACCCTTTCTCTTACAGCAGAATTAACAGTTGCACCAATAGCACCTTTTAGATATACTTTTGATATTATCCAAGTCATTACATAAAAACTTGCAATACTTGCTACTGCAAAAATCACAAGATTAATTAGACCCGTTAGTTCTTGATAATACAATAAACTATTCATAATTGGCTTTAAAATAACGAAATAGTCTGATATTAATTCTATTAATCCATTTACTTGCAACATTCTTTCCGTAAAAATTTCTTCAGAAAAGCCATCACCTGTAGCAAACAAACTAATAATTATTCCAAGTATCACAAATATAATAAATACAGTTATATATTGTACTTGAGTTTTGTTCTTTATTATATTAGTAAATCTCATAATACAAGATGTTATAAGTGATGTTAAAACAATTGGTATAATTGGTAATAATAGTAATATTAGCAACGAATATATATAAAAATTAATACCTACACCTATAATTTTGCCATATACAACTATTGGCGAAACAAGCAACATAGCTTCTGTTAAATATTCTGAAACTATCATATTTTTTATTTTTGCTCTTACTAATTGTAATGGTTTAATTGGCATTCTTAAAAAAATCTTTAAATCTTTTGAAAAATATAAATTGTTAAGACTTTCAAAAACACTCCTTGAAAATAAAAATAATATCATTATTAACAAAATAATATTTATAAAGGCAGGAGCTTGGTCTACTTCTATAAGTTGATATGTAAGCTGATAACTTGCAAATCCCATCAGACCAGAAATTGTTCCGAAAATAATAATAAAAACTAACAAAGATAATAATTTTGCAGTAATTTCTTTATTTACATTATCTCTTCTATATGCATTTTTAAAAATAACTTTAGTTAATTCATTCATAGCTATACCCTATTCTTCTATAATTTTTAGGAATAATTCTTCCAAAGAACTATTAGATTTCCATTTCTCTCTTAGTTCCTCACAAGTAAATAAGATTTACTTACATTTTTAATTTCTATCATAATAACCTCCATTTTTTTTATACCATAACTACTTTAAAAAGTATATATTTTTTTATAAAAAAACGAACTTTATGTACAATTCATAAAGTTCAGTTTTGGTTTAATTATTCAGTTATTTATACTTTAAATATTGTCTCTCCATCTTTTATTGTTTCTAAAACCATTATATTTCTTATATCGTCTTTATCAATCTTTAATGGATTTTTATCAACTATAATTAAATTTGCTTTTTTCCCTTCTTTAATACTTCCTTTTGAATCCTCTTCTCCATACTGATATGCAGCATTTATTGTAACTGCTTTAATTGCTTCCACAACCGGAATCTTTTCATTTTCGCCTAAAGTAATTCCTTTTTGAGTTATCCTATTTACAGCACACCAAATTGTTTCAAACATACTAGGTTCAATAACAGGAGTATCTTGGTGAAAAGTAAATAAAATATCATGATTTAAACTAGAACCTGCCGGGCTGATATGCTCTGCTCTATTTATGCCTAAATTTTCTATATGAATATCTCCAAAGTAATATACATGACTTATAAAAAATGATGGAATTATATTATATTTTTTTACATCATCTAATTGGTCGAGACCTAAAAGTTGTGCATGTATCATAACTGGTCTTTCTATACCATTTAATTTTTTTATTGTATTTATAAATTGTTCTGCTGCCTTATCTCCATTACAATGCGCCAATAACTGTAAATTATTTTGTTTTGCAAATTGTAATGCCTCTTCTACTTCTTCATCTTTCATTATACGATATCCATAATACTTTTCTTCATTTTTATATTCTTCTCTTAACCATGCTGTTTTAGCTTGCAAAGAACCATCTAAAAATATTTTTACTCCACCTATTTTAAAATTATTTTTATAATTATTAATATATTCGCCATACTTATTATTAATTTCTTTTGCATTCTTATTATCCATATATGCCACAATATCAAGAAATATTTCTTTTTTATCTGCTAAGAGATTATATATGTCAGCTAGTTCCTTTGTTATAACTCCCTCCTGTGCCATAGTAATTCCATATGATGCATATACTTCTTGCGCTTTTCTAAATGAGTTAATAATATTTTCTACTTTTGGAAGAGGAATCTTTTTAATTGAATCTATAAAAGCATTTTCCTCTAACAATCCAATATCAAACATTATTTTTCCTCCTTCTGGAACTTCTGTATCTTTTGTTATACCTAATAATTCTAATGCTTTACTATTTGCAATTCCATTATGTCTAGATCTATTTTCTAATATAACTGGTATATCTGGGAATATTTCATCTAATTCTTGTTTAGTTATGTGTTTTCTATCTTTTAATAAATTATTATCATATCCATTTACTATAAGCCAATCATCCATCTCATTTTTATTCCTATATTCAATTAATTTATTTTTTATTTCCTCACTACTTGTTAAATCTTCAATAGAAAGTTGTAGTAATTTCTTGGCAAGAGCAAAAATATGGCTATGCGTATCTATAAATGCTGGCATCATTGTTTTTCCATTCAAATCTATTATTTGTGTGTTTTCATCCAATAATTTCATTACATCAGCCTTTGTTCCAGTTTTTATTATTTTATCATTTTCTATGGCCATTGCTTCTACTTCACTATTCTCTAAAGTAATAAAATCTCCATTAAAATATATCTTCTTCATAGTTACCTCCCATTTTGGATTTAGTATATCCATTTTGGAAATAATTATGAAAAAAGACTTAAAGATATATTTATTTATCTTTAAGTCCTTTAAATATAATTAATCACCTAAACAAATACCTACATCTCTTGCAGTTTTAACAAGTTCATCATCCATTGTAACAAGTCTTACATTGCTTTCTGCTGTACCACCTTGAACTGCACCAATTTCTTTGTTTTCTCCAACAACTATCTCCAATGGAACACAATCTAATTTTCCATTTCTTATAACTGTTAAAACCCCAAATTTTCCTTCCATTGCAAGTTCCATAGCTTTAGCACCATATTTTGTAGATAAAACTCTATCATATGCAGTTGGAGTTCCTCCTCTTTGCATATATCCTAAAATAGTGCATCTTGCTTCTAGTCCTGTTAATTCTTGAAGTTGCTTTGCAACTCTGTTTCCTTCTCCTCCAAATTTAATGCTTATACCAGCTTTATTATCTATACCTTCTGCTGCATGTGTTGTTTGTTTTGCATTTATAGGATGAGCACCTTCTGAAACAACAACAATGCTAAATTTTTTACCGTTTTCTTTTCTCTTATTAATTGCTGCAGCAGCTTTGTTAATATCATATGGTATCTCTGGGATTAAAGCAACATCAGCTCCTCCAGAAATTGCAGATTCCAAAGCAATCCATCCTGCAAATCTTCCCATAACCTCTAATACCATTATTCTATTATGAGTTTCTGCTGTTGTGTGTAATCTATCTATTGCTTCTGTTGCAACGTGAACTGCTGTATTATATCCAAATGTAATATCTGTACATGCAACATCATTATCTATTGTTTTTGGAACACCTATTGTATTAATACCTTTTAAGAATAAGTCTCTAGCTGATTTTTGAGTACTATCTCCTCCTAGAGTGAACACGCAATCAAATCCGGCTTCTTTTACATTTCTTACGCATTGATCTGACATATCTTCATAAGTAACTGTTCCATCTGGATGTTTTACTTTGTAATGAAAAACAATTGCATTTGTAGAAGACCCTATAATTGAGCCTCCTTTTGGTAAAATACCAGAAGCTTTTGGATTTCCATCTAAACGAATATAATTATTATTTACAAGACCTCTATATCCGTCAATATATCCATAACATTCTATTCCATTAGTTTCGCAAGTCTTTTTAATTGCTCTTATTACAGCATTAAATCCTGCTACGTCCCCACCATTTGCTAAAATAGCTACTTTTTTAATCATCTTCAGTACCTCCTAATTATTTTAATAATCTATCACTAGTTTCTTTTAAGTGCTCAAAATTAGTATGTCTTAAAACTTCATATACTACTATTGCAACTGCATTAGATAGATTTAAGCATCTAATCCCATCTAACATTGGAATTCTCATAGTTTTATCAATATATTTTTTCATTATATCTTCTGGCAAACCTTTCGTTTCTTTTCCGAATAACAAGAATACTTCGTCCATTTCTTCATATTTTGGCTCGTCGTACCTATGTGTACCCTTAGACGTAACAAAAAACATATTTGTTTTTAAAGGATCATATTTATTTAGAAATTCTGTAAAAGAAATATGTTTCTCTATATCCATCTTGTCCCAGTAATCTAAACCTGCTCTTTTTAAATATCTATCTGATATTTGGAACCCCAATGGTTCTACTAAATGTAATTTAGCCCCTGTTGCAGCGCAAGTTCTTACAATATTGCCTGTATTTTGAGGAATTTCTGGTTCTACTAATACAATATTTAATTTCATTCATATGCCTCCTTAACCAAATTATATGGTATCATTTATGAAAATTTTAATCAATACTTTTAAAAGTTTTTTGCAAAAAAAATTACGAGGGATTAGCTCCCTCGACTTCTTCTCGTTAATATCAGTTTACCTTTTGTTTTTCAATTCCGGAAAATCCCTGTATCGGGTCATATCGTAAAAGAAACCGCACCCAAAATAGAGAACCAGAAGTATTATGAAAAATATAAGTACAGATTGAATCCTATCTAATCCTGTAATATCAGCTATTAGATATGTTCCAACTATAGCTGCTGCAATGTAGTAAATCCATTTACAGAGAGTATATACAATCTTTTCCCCATTTGTAGTCCTCTTCTTGAACAACACATCCATAAGATTGAATGCAGCCCAAATGAAGAAGACGAAAACAAACAGGCTAAGAAGCACAGCAACTTTCATCTTAAACTCCTTTTATAAGCATCGATTTCTACAAAGCCAAACAACGAGAAGAAGATTTAGTGTTAAACTGATATCATAATTAATTATAGCACTATTTTCAAGTTTTTTCCAGACCGTTGCCTTTTTACTATTTATTGCTAATATGTATATTGTCTATTTCCGCATTCATCTCTCTTGCAATTATATTTTGTATTTGAGCAATTGTATCTGGTTCTAATTTTTCTGCTTTTACTATTACATTAATACTTTTATCATTTACAAAAATTACTACATCGTCTATACCTTTTGTTTTAATTAAGTTCTCACAAATCATAATACTATTTTGAGTATTATTTATTTTTGTTATTTCTTGTGTTGCAACTGTTTTTTGCTCTTCGCTTACATTTTGGTTATCTAATAAGTTTTGGTAGCTTTCTATCATCTGTGAATACATTGTATCTCTTCCTAATCTGGAAGTTGCAAAATAGTCATCTTGCGTTGTTTGTGTATTTGTGCTTGTTTCTACACTTGCTATATTTAAGCTATTTTCATCTATTATATTATTGCTAGAAACTAGCTGTGCATCACCTATGCTTGCTACTTCATTTTCAGAAACTATATTACTAGAAACAGGAGTACCCTTTATTGTATAGCTTAAATATCCTGCTGTTACCAACATTAATGCAACAACAAATAAAATAATCTGATTACTTTTTATATTCTTTAAATTCATAAAATTCTCTCCTAACTTTAAAAGATTTTAATTAAGCTTGTTCCTTAAACTCAATTTAAGCTTTAAATTTTATTGTTTAGACATTTCAAAAACTTGTATTTTATGTGAGGCAATTCCTGTTGCAGCAGATACCGCCTGTATAATATTTTCCTTTACATTTATATTTGAAGCACCTTCAGCTGTTATAATTGTACCTTCTATTTTAGGATTTATTGTTTTTTGAGTAATAGGTGTTTTTTGTCCATTATCTTCTTGGTATATAACATCTTTTTGAACATCATTTTCTGTAATAACTCTTGTCCCCCCAGACTCATCTTGTTCCTCTGTTGATGTTTCTTTTATGTTTTCATTATACATTGGAACAATCTGACTACTTTCCGAATAACTAATTAATACATCTACTTTTCCAACTCCATCGATTTTAGATAAAATATTTTTAAGTCTATCTTCTAAACTTTCACTATTTGCTTGTTCCGTTTGAGTAACTGCAGTATTAGTAGTTGCATTAGTATTTTTACTTTCTTGTTTATTAGAATTATCTGATAAGATGGTATTTATAGCAATTACTGTTACTATTAATATAAGTATTCCTACTACTAAGTTTTCTACTTTTTTCTTATTATTTTTATTATCACTTTTGGTTGCGTTTTCTTTAAACTTTTGTATTTTTTCTTTTAACATTTATACCACCTCCTTACTTTCCATTTATATAAATTTTGTTATCTTCTATTTCATATTTTTCTGCTAACTTTTTCTTTAAATCTTTTATCTCTTTATCTGATAGATTGTTTACTTCTTCAGTATTTTCTTCTGTACTGCTTCCAATTTCTACTTTGTTAACTTTTTTTATGCTATTATCATCTGCTTTTTTTGTGGCTTCTATATCTATTTTATATATATCTGCCTTTTCTTCTTCTACATTTACATTTGCAGTGATATCTACTCTTTTACTCTCGTACCCTTCTTTATCTAACTCATCTTTTATATTTGTTTTTATAGTATTTAAATATAAATTTTCTATACTTTCATTATTTATACTTTGCACGCTATTTGTTGCTTGAATATTGTTACCCTCTAGTAATTCTTCATATTTACTTACATCAATATCAAAATTGCTTCCCATAACTTTCGAAATTATAGGAGAAATTATTGTAAAAGTAATGTACACTCCCATAACAATTTTTATGTATTTTTTATTCTTTCCTTCTGGCAGAATCATCTCTAAAATTGTTACTATAATAACTGCAAGAATAATTCCTTTTGCCCAACTATTAAACCATGAAATCATTTTTACCTACCTATACATTAATCCAGTATTAGAAATATTAATAACAAGTGTTATTCCAATTATAAGCATCACACTTATGGAGCACACAATGGCAAGTAATATTTTAAAAGTATCTGCCATTTGCTCTATTAGTGAAACTATTCTGGAATCTGCTATTGGTTCACACAGAGCTGCTGTGAGTTGATAGATTATTGTTATAACAGCAAGCTTTAAAATTGGCATAATACAAATTGCAATTACCACAATAACCCCAACTATTCCAATTGCATTTTTTAGTATTGCAGAACATCCTATAACTGTGTCTACTGCCTCACCTAATACTTTTCCAACTACTGGTATAAAACTAGAAACAGCTGCTTTTGCTGTTTTGGCAGTTATTCCATCAACACTACTTCCTAAAGTTCCTTCTATGGATAAAACTCCTACAAAAATTGTAAGTAGAATTCCTATTACCCACACTGAACTAGATTTTATGAATTTTGATAGTTTATCTATTTGGATTTTATCTGATATTTTTGAAACAATCGCAAGCGCAGTGCCTACTAAAATTATTGGTATGATTATTGATTGAAATATATTTGAAATTAAATTTATTATAAATAATATTATTGGTTGTACTAAATTTACCGAAACAACACTACCAGAAGCTAGCATTAATGTCATAAGAAGAGGAAATAGTACTTGTATGAATGCAATCATATTACCGACAGCTTCTTTTGTGAGTGATATAATACTAGAAAAGTTGGTCATAATTACTGTTGCTATTAGTATATACTGCACATAATATGTAATCTGCGATACGCTTTTATTATTTAAATTATCACTAATACTTTTAAGAACACTATGTATTAAAACAATTATTAAAATACTTCCCATTACTTTTAATGCTTCTTTTATTTCATTACCTAGAAGAGGAAATATATTTTTTAACAATTGATTTGTATCTAATTCGCCTTTTATAGCATTATTTAACAAATCTTTTATGTTTATATCTTTAAGAATTTCATTGGAATATTTATTAGCTTCATCTATAAAACTCGATATATTAAAAGAATCCATTTGTGAATTTATAACCTCATCTTCTGTATCTGCCAAAGAAATATTCATATAAAAAATGCATATTAATATTATAAATATCATTATAACTTTTTTCATTTACAACTCCTCTATGGCAAAATTTGTACAACTGTTTCCACTAATGAAGATAATATTGGAATAGAAAGGGCAATAATTATTATTTTTCCTCCCAAATCCACTTTATTAGCAAGAGCTGATTCTCCTAAGTCCATACATATTTGGACTGCAAATTCTGCCAAAAAAGCAATACCTGTAATCTTGAGTAGTATTTTTATAAATTCACTATTTATATTAGCTTTACTAGTTAGCTCATTTATTAAGCTGATAATTCCAGAAAGCTTTTCAAATACCATAAAAAATATAAGTATTCCAGCAATAATAGAAACATAAATAGCAAATTCTGGCTTATATTGCTTAATAATAGTAATTATAATTACTGCAACTATACCAATTCCTACTATTTTTACAATATCCATATTATTCTCCTATAAATTAAACATAGTTCTAACACTACTAAACAAAGTACTAATTTCTTTTATTACCATTGTTAAAACTATAATTAAACCTGCAAGTGTTGTCATCATAGCTTGATCCTCTCTACCTGCTCGTACAAGAACTTGGTATAGTACTGCTACTAAAATCCCTATTGCTGCTATTTTAAATAATAAGTTTATATCCATATTGCTCTCCCCTTGTAAAATTCATTATTATTTTATTCAAACAGGGATTTTAGGACCGTCCCTATCTCCCTATATAAATATAATCATTATGGCAAGTCCTATCGTAGCTCCTAATGTTTTATATAATTTGGTGTTTTTATTTTTTAAATTAGTTGCTTGTACTATTTGTTCATCTAATAATTTATTTGTTAATTCTATTAGCATAAGTTGTCCTTCTAAATCTGTTTTACCTAATAATTTTGATAAACCTTTTATAATATTAATATCTTCTTTCGTGAAATTATATGTACTTTCGTCTACTGCTTTTTCCCAAGCCTGTCCTGCATTTAAGAATTCCATAAATTCATGTGATTTTATAAAAATATTAGCTATATTTTCGTTTAAATCATTTGATATTTCGTAGAAGAGGTCTGGCAAAGGCTCATATGTATATCTCATTTTCGTCAGAATCAAATTTAAGGCTTTTTTTATTTCTTGTAAATCAATTACTCTTAGTTTATATCTATTTGCTTTCATTAGTCCAAGTGATGTACACATTCCCATAATAATTGTTAATATAATTATTTTTAAAATTTCCATTTTATCTTCCCCTAATATATATATTCAACTTGTCTTAATTTTAGAACTTAAATTATTGCATTCTTTAAAATTAATTTAAATGCATATTTTTATGTGAATCATTTATTAACTAAATTATCACATATTCATTATTTATTTTATCAAGTGCATAAACCGTGCCAACCTTTCCTTTTACGTTTTTATCAAGAAATATTATTCTTTCGAATATGTGCTTATCTATTATTTTTGAAATTGATGGATTTAATCTAAGTTCTTTTAAGCTTCCCCCGTGAGCGGTAAAGATACCTTTTATACCAGAGCACACAGCATAATTTATAGCCTCTACATCCTCGTCCTTACCTATTTCATCTGCTACAATTATCTCTGGTGACATAGACCTAATTAATAATTTCATTCCAACACTTTTGTCCACATTATCCATTACATCTGTCCTAATTCCTATATCATTTTGCGGAACACCTTTATATACTGCTGCAATTTCTCCTCTCTCATCTACTAAACTTATCGTTTTTCCTTTAAAGTTAATTTGCTCTATCCCATCACTAAGTCGTCTAACAATATCTCTTAATATTGTAGTTTTACCCGCACCAGGTGGTGATGCAATTAAAGTATTATATATGTTGTTTTCCTCCATATTTATTATGTATTGTAAAATTTCGTTACTTGCTCCAATTATTTGCCTTGCTATTCTAAAGTTTAAATTAGAAATATAATTTATATTGCTTATTTTTCCATTTGTTTGTACTACACTTCCAGAAATTCCTATTCTATGTCCGCCTTTTATAGTTACGAATCCATTACATATTTGATTTTGATAAGCATAAATAGAATTATCACAAATATGTTGAAGTGTTTCTAATATTTCATTTATTGAAACTGTAGTTTTTAAAATATCTTCTCCTTTTGAATGTTTTATTATTATTGGCCTTTCTGCTCTTAACCTAATTTCTTCTATAATATGATTTGTTTGTTTTAAATATTCGTCTAATTTAATGCTTATTCGTCTTGGAAAATATCTTAAAATTTCATTATAAGTCATTATATTGTCCTTCCTAAATATTGATTTAACAGCTTTAAATTAAGTTATATATGCTTTTCTAGTGATATTACAAATAAATACCATTGTCAAAATCAGTATTTGCCCCAACAGTAATTAAATATTATCCTCCAAACAATCGAACTAAATAATATTTAATGAATTCTTTCACATGCACTAAAAAAGCACATATATTAAATATATATGTGCTTAAACTTAAATTTATTACAAATTTTAAATTATTCTTGTTCCCAGTTATGGTAAACATTCATAACATCATCCAAATCATCTAGATTATCTATTAATCTTTGCATTTTTTCTCCATCTGCTTCGCTTAATTTAACATATGTAGTAGGAACCATTTGAACTTCTGCCTCTACAAATTCTAATCCAGCTTCTTCTAGAGCATCTCTTACTTTAGAGAAATCTCCTGGTTCGGTTGTAATTTCGAAACAGTTTTCATCAGAAGAAAAATCTTCTGCTCCGGCATCCAACGCTAACATCATTAAATCATCTTCTGACATATCTGTTGATTCTTTATCTATTACAATTATTCCTTTTTTGTTAAATAAATATGATACACAGCCTGTTGTTCCTAAATTTCCACCAGCTTTATCGAATACATGTCTTACTTCAGCTGCTGTTCTATTTCTATTATCTGTACTTGCTTCTACTATAACTGCAACACCATTTGTTCCATATCCTTCGTATGTTATTTCTTCATAATTTGAAGTATCTGTTGCTCCAGAAGCTTTTTTAATTGCATTATTTATTGTATCGTTAGGCATATTATTTGCCTTACATTTAGATATAACATCTTTTAATTTGGAATTACCTGCCGGGTCTGGTCCACCTTGTTTTACTGCGATTAATATTTCTCTTCCTAGTTTTGTAAATATTTTTCCTCTTGCTGCATCTGCTTTACCTTTTTTTGCTTGTATGTTGTGCCATTTTGAGTGTCCTGACATTGTTAATTCCTCCTTTAAAATTTATTATTTTATATTCTCACAAAAATACTATGATATTATATCATATTTTTTCCATTTTGTGTAGAGCTTTAGAAATATTTTTAAAAAGAATAGACAGGTAAACTAATTTAGACTTTAGCTTTGGCTAAAGAAGTACATCTAAAGTTTATCACCCTATCAAATCTATGTCAATTGAGAAAAAGACTAATAATTTAAACTATTTAATCCAATTTTCTACTTTTCCTTTTGATTCATGTACAAGACTTCCTTGAATTGCTAAACTATCTAAAACATTAGCACCTTTGCAAATTTTCTTCACATCTGATACAACACTTCCAAGTCCAGAGCCCTCATGCGTTGTAAATATTTTTATAGTTTTTCCAGTAAAATCTAATTTTTCTAACCCGAGTAAACATGCACATTGGCATTGTTCCCCAATATATTGGAGAGCCTATATATATTACCTCATAATCTGAAATATCATCTAAATATTCTTTAAGTTCTGGTCTTGCATTTTGTCTTTTTTCTTCTATAGCTTCGTCACAACAAGCCTTATAATTTTTTGAATATGGTTTTGCTGGTTCTACTTTAAATAAATCAGCTTCTGTTAATTCTTGTATATATTCAGCTATAACCTCTGTATTTCCTTTTTCGATATTTCCAACAGCATAGTTTTCATCTGCTCTTGAAAAATAAATTACTAAACTCTTCTTTCCTTTTACACTTTCTTTATTTCCGATGTTTAAAAAGCATTTCTTTCACCATCCTAAATTTTATTGCCATTAGGATATCATAGAAATATCATTTTATCAATTTTTAAAATTCTACATCTTTATAAGACTTCTCATATCCATCTAAATTAGGTACATTAACATCCTCATCACTTACAGTGTTTGCATTATAAATATAATAATTTTTTCTAATAAACTCACTTTTAACAACATCATTACTATTTGGATAAAAACTTTTTTCGCTTGTTTCACCTACAGTCTGACAAGGAATCATTGTATCTTTATGTACATAAAGGGTTATTACTCCATATTGAATAATATAATACTCTCTATTTGACCCATTTCTGCTAGTTCCTTCAACTTTACCATAAAAAGGTGTTCCTAATTGGAAGAATATATTACTTTTCATACTTAATGGTACACCTAAATTTGGATATAATCCATCCAAAACGCGTTCTGATGTTGTAAGTTTACTTGTGACATATGTAGCACTTTTATCATCTTCATCAATTTCTATTCTTTCATTTGAACCGATTGTTTCATATACTATTCTATTTAAATGATATTGATCCGTATCATCATATAACCCTTCTTCTCTTTTTATTTTATTGCCTTTTTTCCAAACTTTAACAATTCCAACACTATTTTCTGCATTTTCTCTTCTTTCAAAATAATAATTATCGGCTCTAGAAATTTCTTCATAATTCTTTTTATATCTGTACATTATAGTAAAATTATAAATATAATTTCCTAATAAAAACACTAGTATAATAATTATTATTCCTAAAGCTACTTTTACATTATTTCTTCTATTTATTTTCTTAAAGTAATTTATTTGTTCTTTATTTATATTTTCATCTGTATTAATTTTCTTATATTCCTCTATTTTATCAGCACAATTTTTGCATTCTTTTATATGTTCTTCTACAAATTTTCTCGATTCATCATTTAATATTCCATCACAAAAACCAGGAATTAAATCTTCAACTATTTTACATTTATCCATCCTTGCTATCCTCCTTTAATTTTTCTTTTCCTCTAAAAAATACAACTTTCGCCCAATTTTCGTTTCTTCCAAATATTCTACCAATGTCCTTAAAAGTAAAATCGGTTTCTAATCTTAATTTTACAACGCTCTGCATTGGTTCCTTTAACTTTTCTATTTGCTTTAATAATCTATCAGTTTCATCTTTTTTACAAATTTCATCTATAAGTACTTTTTCATCTACTAGTTCTTTTGCATTTTCTATTGGCATTTCCAGTTTTCTTTTTTTCATATACTTGAAAAAAGCATGTTTTGCAATTTGGCAAAGCCACACCGAAATTTTACATTCACCTCTAAATTTCTTTATATTCTCTACAGCAATTAAGAAGGTTTCCTGTGTTATTTCTTCGGCTATATCTTTATTGTTTGAAAGACTATATACATATTTATAGATAATATTTGCATATTCTTTATATATGTCTTCTATATTTTTCATTTTTCCCCCTTTCATTACATAAGAGATTAATTTTCTTAAAAAGTTACATTTTTATAAAAAAAATAAATGTAAACACTTTTTTGTGTCTACATTTATTTTATCACTTCGGTAATATAGCTAACATTTAATCTATAATTATATTTCAAAAAACTTAATTTACCATTTACTTAAAACAAATTCTACTAAATCCTTTGCAGAATTTTTATTTATAATTTTAGGTTGATTTTCCATCATATTTTTTTGCAAATCTTTATCTTTTAAAAGTTTCGAAGTATTATCTATTACTTCATCAATATTATTTGAAACTAAGCTAAGTCCATTCTTCTTAAAGAACTCCGCATTATAATTTTCAACTCCTGGTATTGGCATTAAATGAATCATTGGTTTTCTTATCACCCCAACTTCTGTACTGGTTAAACCTCCTGGTTTCGTTAAAACAATAGTACTAGCTGCAATATATTCATTTATATTGTTAACATATCCTTTTACTAATAAATTTTCATTATCTATTTCTTGTAGCTCAGAATATAATTTTTTATTATTACCACAAATTGCAACAACATAAATATTTGGAATTTCTTTTAGCATAGTTTCAACTATATCTTTCATCTTTCCAAATCCCATACTGCCAGAAGCAACTAAAACAATATCCTTATTTGATGGTAAATTAAGATTATTGTTTATTAGGCTAAATGAACTTGAAACTGATATACCTAAATCCAATAATATCTCTTTGTTAAAGCCCTTATTTATGAATTCATCTTGTAAACTCTTGTGAGGTATTACAAAGTAATCCGGTTTTGTCTCCTCCCAAAATGGAATAGCATGATAATCTGTCGCTACATTAATAAGCTTTATATCTTCACCTTCTCCTTTTAATGCTGTTATTGCCATAGAAGGAAACAAATGAGGACAAATAACTAAATCATAATTATGGTTTTCTATATATAAATTAATTTTATTTCTCATTAACTTATTAAAACTGTATACAGGACTAGTTATTCCTGTTTTGCTATATGCCTCGCCCAATTTATAAGCTATTTTAAACATTCCACCATTGCCTTTTGTTGTATCTAAGTATATTTTTTCAGAACGTTCCTTTGCTTTAGGTCCTAGAATATCGAAATAATCAACAAAATCGCATACAATATTGTTTTCTTTAAATTCTTCCTCAATATAATGTCCACATGCATTGTGTCCACCGCCAGTGCTACATGATAATACTAAAATCTTCATATTTTACTCCCAATTATTATTAAACATATTCTTTAAATATTTGCTATTAAATGTGTTATCTAAAAATCTTTGATATCCATTTTGTGGCGGAATTCCTATATCTGCCTTATGAGCTCTACTTACAGCACTAACTGTAAATATAATATCAAACACCAAAAATATTGTGATACAAAATGCAGCAGGTTTATATACATTTTCTTTTGCTTTACTAAGCATATTCTCTATTCTAGGGTACAATATTTTAATCCATAAAATTCCCAATGCTCCCCAAAACAAAGAATATAACAAACAAATACGTCCATTAATATTTAAGAATCTATGAGAATAATCCCACGCTGTAAATCCTAGAACTAATTCCATTCCCCAGCTCATTATATATTCTAATATGGAACCGCCTATAAAACTTAACAAAAATACTTTAAGATAAGATTCATCTTTATATCTTTCCAATAATAATGTAAAGACAACTGCACATATACCATAAGCAAAATTGAATGGACCAATGGCTACAGCTGAATGATTAACGAATATTCCTTTTGTAACAAAGGTCCAAATCAATTCTATAAAGTATCCACAAATACTAGATATAACAAAGATATATAATAGTTTATATGATTTCTTCATTTATTTTCCCCTAAATTGCTATATTTTTTTTCGTATCTTAAATTATTCGCTTCTTAATGCTAATACTGGGTCTTCCTTAGCTGCTTTCTTAGAAGGTATAATTCCTCCAATTAATGTTAATATAATACTTAGCGCAATTAAAACAATTGCTGCTACAGGTGGCAATGCTGCTTTAACATTTGCACCATTCGAAATTGAATAAATAATCTTATTCGTAGGAATTAGCAATAATAAAGTTATTCCTACACCAATTAATCCAGCAAGTGCGCCAATTATGAATGTTTCAGCATTAAATACTTGTGCTACATTATGCTTAGATGCTCCTATTGCTCTTAATATTCCAATTTCCTTTTTACGTTCTAATACACTAATATATGTAATAACACCAATCATAATAGATGATACTACTAAAGATATAGCTACAAACGCTATTAATACATAACTAATAGTATCTACAATAGTTGTTACAGAACTCATCAAAGTTCCTACCATGTCTGTGTATGAAATCACTTTGTCTTCATTTCCTTCTTCTTTCATACGATTGTTGTATTCATTTAATAAATCGGTTATAGCTTTATTACCTTCAAAATCTTTTGGATAAATATTTATTCCACTAGGTTCATCTAAATTTGCATAGTTTAATTTTTTCAAATTATTATCATATGTAACGCTCTCTTTTGACATAAGAGATTGGAACAATTCTGATATTTCTTGTTCGTCCATCTTCATATGGAATGCACCTGTAAAAGCTGTTGGGTCTATGCTAATAGCACTAGCCATTGACTTACTTAATTTTGAAATACTAGCTTGCATTTCTTTTTCTAAGCTTTTACTCATCGAACTCATGGCAGATTGCATATATTTACTCATAATAGATGATATTTGTTGTTCCAAATTTTGAGATTTTATCATTTGCGTTAAATTATTTGTAATAATTGTTTTCGCACTATCAGATGCAAGATACTCCATAAGATATTTATTTAAATCATCAACACTTACTAATTCATTGTCATCAACATATTGCTTATATCCATTTAAAATTTCTGTCATAATGCTTTGCATTTGTTCTTGAGTAATAGTTAAACCACCATTTTCCTTTATAAATTCCTCAATTTTACTACTAATCAAATCGCTAACTTCTTTTGATTTCAAGTAGTCTGATAATTGTTGACTTATTTGATTTATGTTGGCTCCAGAATTATTTTGTATATATGTGTTATAGCCATTTAAAAGGTCATTCATTAATTTCTGCATATCATCACTTGACATTGTGAAATCAATATTATTTAAAATATCGTTTATATTAAGTGATGGTAATGAATTTTTTGAAAGTACATTATTTAAATTTCCAAAATCAACATTTATCTTAGATTGGTCTACTTTAAAGGCTGATTTTAATGCATTAGTATCTACATCAATTAAAGAATTCATATCAAAAGAATTATTATCAGAGGTATCATCAAACCTTTTTCCTGTAAACACATTTATATCTGGATTTGCTATTTGGTCCTGCACTATTTTGCTATTTGCTGCTTTTTCAATAACATGTTTCGTTAGGCTTTCTGGATAACATATTCCTGGCGAAAGCATTGCACTTGTGGCACCATCTTTTGGTTGAACAATTCCAACTATCTTTAAATCTTCCCCATTTGCTACAATGCCTTTCATATATTCTGTATTATCGCTTTTATCAGTCCAAATTTTGTAATTCTCATCATATTGATAGCAATCACTACTATTAATTAATTTAAACGTAATTCCTAATATATCATTATATGAATATGAGCCTAAATCTTCTGGCGTATCAACGTCCTCTCCATTAGAAAATTGAGTTACTAAATTTTGCAATTCGCTATAATCTCTTAATCCCAAAGTATATAATAAAAAGTCACTTATTTTGCCTCTGGAAGTAAGCACTAAAACACATTCATTATAATTTGTTGGCCAATTTCCAGCTTTTATATCATATTGATTTTTGTATAGGTTTTCATCCTCTGGCATTGGGAAAAACACATTTGTACTCATCATACTAGACATCATACTATTGCTTGAAGCACCAGAGCCAATTCCTAGACTAGACAAAGATACATCTGGATTAAGTTGTCTTAAATTCTCCGTATCAGAATTATAAATTCTAGGTGTAACATCATATTCATACTCTATAGTTTTCGCATATTCATCTATTGGACAATTATCACTTTCCAAATATTGTTTTAATGATACTAAATCATTTGAACCTATTGTAGAAAACATACTTGTTAACTGTTTACTAACATTGATGTCTCCTGTATTCTCGTCTTCGTCAGTATCATTATTAGCACCCATTAGCAGTGAACTCATATCAAATCCAGTACTTTGTATTTGTAAAGGATATTCGGACAAAGTATCTTCTTCTACAGAATTTATATAAGTATTAACACCATTTGATAAAGATAGTATAAGTGCAATACCTATAATTCCTATAGAACCTGCAAAAGATGTTAAGAAAGTTCTTCCTTTTTTAGTTTTTAAATTGTTAAAACTAAGTGATAGAGATGTAAGGAATGACATTGATGTTTTACCTAAGTTTTTATGTACTGGCTTTTTATGTTTTTCCTCATTTACTATATATGGATCCGTATCAGAACGTATTTTTCCATCTCTTAAGTTTACAATACGCGTTGCGTATTTCTCTGCAAGCTCTGGGTTATGTGTAACCATTACTACCAATCTATCTTTTGCAACTTCTTTTAATAAGTCCATAACTTGAACACTTGTATCGCTATCTAATGCTCCTGTTGGTTCATCTGCAAGTACTATATCTGGGTCATTAACTAATGCTCTAGCAATTGCAACTCTTTGCATTTGTCCACCAGATAATTGATTTGGCTTTTTATGCATTTGATTTGCAAGTCCTACTTGCTCTAATGCTTTTACCGCTTTTTGTCTACGTTTACTTCTAGGTACTCCAGAAATCGTTAAAGCTAGTTCTACATTTGCTAAAATAGTTTGGTGTGGGATTAAATTATAACTTTGGAATACAAAGCCTATTGTATGATTACGATAAGAATCCCAATCTCTGTCTTTATAATTTTTCGTAGAGACTCCATTTATTATTAAATCACCTTTATCGTATCTGTCTAAACCACCAATAATATTTAAAAGAGTAGTTTTTCCAGAACCACTTGGTCCTAAAATTGCTACAAATTCATTGTCTCTTAAATTTAGACTTACATCGTCTAATGCTTTTTGTACAAGATTTCCAGTCTTATATTCTTTATATACATTTTTTATTTGTAACATAAATATCTCCTAAAATCATAAAAAATTTACTTTTTTTACACGTCTTATAATAGCATAAATGAGAGTAATTGGCAATGTTCATTACTCTCATTTATTGTCATATTATTATGCTTTCCATACGGATTTTATTACATTATCGTATGATTCATCATCAGTACAAATATAATCATAATATTTTTTAAATTCATCTAAACTAGATTTATCATCATGTATCCATCCAATACGAATAGTTTTATTTCTTTTTTCTTCAGATACCATTCTAATATCATCAATTTTATCTCCTAGCAAGATTACTTCGTCCTTATTTGCTAACTTCTCTTTTATACATTTTGGTAAAGATACTTCGTTTTTATTTAGACTATGAATGATATTGTTTTCAATTCCTACAGCTATTCCATCTTCAAATTTTAACATATTAGAACTTATATAAATATTATTATATAAACAATTTTTATATTCTAAAAAAGCTTTAATAAAATTTCCAATTCCTGCAGAAATAATTATTAATGGTATATTTTTTTCTTTTAAAAATTTAAGAAAATCTTCTGCTCCTTCTCTAAATTGAATAAAGTCAAAATCTTTTGAGGCTTTATTAATAAATTCTTCTTTTAATTTATATTTAACAAATAATTCCGCATGCAAAGTAAACCAAATCTTCATTTGCTCTAAACGATAATCAAAAGGAAGCGAAGTATCTATTTCAATAGGATAATACTTTTTGTATAATTCTTGTCTTTCTTCTACATATTCTTTTGGCAAAAGGTTGGTATTTGCCAAAATTGACCAAGAAGTTTTACTATTTCCTTTAGTTAAAGTTCCATCAAAATCTGCTACTACATATACTTTGTCATCTTTTTTTATTTTTTTATTTTCGTTAACTTTTATTATCATAGATTTTCTCCTTTTGGTTTTATTATTTCCCAGTAACCATTTTTATTTGCTCCAACTCTTTTTATAATGCCTTTTTCTTTTAATTTTTTAGTAATTCTTCTAACTGTTTTTTCTGATACATGTATTTTATTTGCCATTTCAATGTGAGTGATATGAGAATTTTCTTTTATAACTTTTAAAACTTTTATCTCATTTTCAGTTAAAGAATTGCTAATATATTCACTTATATTATCATTTAAGTGGACATTTATGTGGTCATTTATGTGGTCATTTATATGGTCATTTGTATATCCATTTTTGCTTGCTGTTAATGGAATATATGCTCTAAATATATCATCTTCCTTCAATTCCGGAACTCCTCCAGAATATATTTTAGTATATTTATACATATTTCTAACACCAGAACCTAACTCATCTGCCAATCCTATTTCTTTAAACACTTTTGCTATCTTAGGATTTTTTGGATATGGTTCATAAAAATCTCCTTTTCTATTTTTGTATTTTATAATTTTTTATGATATTTTTCTATCATTTTAATGTAACAAAATATTACATATTTCTACATTTCTTTTTTTAAATAAAAAAAAGAATGACTTATATACTTCAATATAAATCATTCTTTTGAACTTTTAAGGAGTTCCTATTTTTTATTTTCTTTTTCTATTACTTCTAAGTTTGCTTGTCTTTTTATTTTGCTTGTTGTTGTTTTTATTAGTGGTTCTTCTGATATTAGCATACCTCTTATTGCTTTATATTTTGGCATTAAACTATTTACTTCTTTTATTTTATCTTGTAAAACTTTACGAATTTCTTTGTCTGTTTCTGCTTTGTATGCTTCTTTCATAATCTCTCTATCAAATATAATTTTTACATTTATTTTTATATCATCTTTATCATCTGATTGTTGTTTTCCAAATATGAATGATTCTTTTACGCCCTCTATTTTGTTTACTAGAGCTTCCATTTCTTCTGGGAATATATTTTTACCATTTTTTAATACGATTACACTCTTCTTTCTACCACAAATATATATGTAACCATCTTCATCTATTTTAGCTAAATCTCCTGTATGTAACCAACCATCCTCTAATGCTTCTTCTGTAGCTTTTTTATCATTATAATATCCAAGCATTACATTTGGTCCTTTTACAACTAGTTCTCCCATTCCTTCTTCATTTGGATCATCAATTCTTGCTTGAACATGTGGAAGTGCTTTTCCTATTGAACCAACTCTAAAGTTTTCATCTGTTTCTACAGCAACAACTGGAGATGATTCTGTTAATCCATATCCTTGGCATAAATTAATTCCCCAATCTCTAAAGGCTTGTTCTACTTCTTTATCTAATGCTGCTGCTCCACTAATGTACATTTTTATATTTCCACCAAATATATTATGAATATCTTGGAAGATAGCTTTCCTTTCTTCCATAGTTTTGTCTCTATTTGCTACCATAAGCTTTTTAACAGCTTCTAGTTTTCCTTGTTTTTCTAAAGTTTTCATAATATTTTTATACATTGCTTCATAGATTGCAGGTACAAATGATGTAAGTGTTATTTTATATTCTTTTAAATTCTCAGCAATATGTCTTATGCCATCACAGAAAAATCTTTCTGCTCCGCAATATAATGAAAGTAACATTCCAACTGTACATTCAAAAACATGATGTAATGGTAAAAATGATAATACTCTATCAGTAGAATCTAAGTATATTACAGATGCTGAGTCCATAACATTAGACATTAAATTTTTATGTGATAGTGCTACAACTTTAGATTTTGATGTTGTTCCTGATGTAAATAGCATAATGTTCATTACTTCAGGATCTATTTTTGCATCTATAAATTCTCTATTTCCAGCCTTAACTAATTCTCTTCCTTTTTCTATTAATTCTTTTTGTGAATATATTCCTTCTTTATGTACATCTGAATCCATAGAAATTAAATGTTTTAACTTATTTTTATCATCATATTTAATTTTCTCTACAATTTCTTCATATTTTTTTGTATAAAAAATTGCTTCTACTTCTGATCTTTCTATTAATTCATCTAATTCATTTGCAGGTAAAGATTTATCCAATGGAACTACAATACCAGTACCACAAACTACTGATAAATATGCAAGTTCCCATTCATATCTATTTTCTCCTATAACAGCTATTCTTTTTCCTTTTAATCCTAAACTAATTAATGCTGTTCCTAAATAATTAATCATGTCTCTTACTTCGCCATGTGTATAAGTTTTAAATTTTCCTTCTCCAACTTTAATTGTATAACATGGTCTATCTGCATATAATTCTCTTGTTTTGTTTAACATATCTTTAATATCAGTTACTTCTAAAACACTTCTCATCTCTTTTTATTTCCTTTCTTTAAATAAATATTTTACTGCGTCTATTAGGTTATATTAAATATCAAAAAAAGTCAAATAATTTTTTAAAACTGACCCTAGTGTATGATTATTTTTTTTAATTTTGATGTGTAAAATCTGCATCATCGTATAAAATTCCTTTATTTATATTTATAAGAACATTCTTAATTCTAGGAATAATATTTTCTGGCAAATTTTCTATATCAAACCACTGTAAATCATCACATTTATTTGGCTCCATTATTTTTGGAGTGCCAGAATATTTTTTTGTTGTAAAAAATACATTTATGTAATCTTCTTTATATGAATGGATAAGCTCCGCAAATTTTAAATCTTTTTCATCTATGTCTAGGTCTATTTCTTCTTTCGCTTCTCTAGCTAATGCCATAGAAAAAGATTCTCCTTTTTCTAGATGTCCACTACAAGCTGCATCATATTTTCCATCCATATATCCAGTATTATATCTTTTTTGAAGCAAAATTTCTGTTTTTCCATCCTTTTCCCTTGTTAAAATTAAAAATACTGCAACTTTACTTTGATATCTTTCTTTCATCATTCATTCCTCCATATTTTTATAAAATTCCTAGATGTTCTAGCAAAATTTTAAATCCCATTAGAATTAAAATCAAACCACCTACAATTTCTGCCTTTTGTTCATATTTAGCTCCAAATTTATTCCCAATTTTAACACCTATTACTGATAATATAAATGTTATAACTCCTATTATAAGTGCAGCCAATGCTATGTTTGTTTCTAGAAATGCAAAAGTAATTCCTACAGCTAATGCATCAATACTCGTTGCGACAGCTAAAACAATCATTGTTTTAAAGTCAACATCATCGTTGCAAGTTTCTACTTCTTCACTAAATGCTTCTTTTAGCATATTCCCACCAATTAAAACTAAAAGTACAAATGCTATCCAATGGTCAATTTTAGTTACCAAACTTTGAAAAGTTGTACCTAAAAAATATCCTATAACTGGCATAAGACCTTGAAATATTCCAAAATATAACCCAACAATTATTGCTTTTTTCCAATTCATTTTTTTCATAGATAAACCTTTGCATATAGAAACTGCAAAGGCGTCCATGGCTAAACCTACTGCTATTAGTATTATTTCTGATATTATCATATTATTTCTTCCTTTTTTGCTTAAATGTCTTATACTAATTTATATTATCATAATGATTTTTTATTATCAATAGTAGGTTGAAATTCTCATATAATTCGTTTTTCCTTTTATTTATTAGTAAAAGAGCACGTAAAATAAGCTACTGCTTTTCTAATATACAGTAGCTTGTTTTATATAATTATGATAAAGAAGTGTGAATATCGCTTACTTCTCCATTTACATCAACTGTAAAGAAAATAATTACTGAAAATGCTTCTGATGTATCTAATGAAAATTTATAATTTCCTTCTCCTAGTTCACTATATATTCCGCTCCAATCAGCAGTTATTTTAATAGTATTATCATCAATATTCTCTACAGTTCCACTGTTCTCACTATCATTATTTGAAACTTTTGATACTTCTTCCCATAAAGGTATTCCTGTTCCGTCATAAGAAGATGTTGTATTGCCGGTTACTATTGGTGCATTTGGCACTTCAGTTTGATCTATCTCCCTTTTATCTTTTAATACTTTATATGTATTATTGTACTCATATTTATATTCATTATTATCCTTTATGGTAAAAGATACACTCGATTTTGTTAATTCATCTACTGAAACTTCAACATTTGCACGAGAACTATATGCATATCTATATGCAGACATTGGAATGTCTACATCTCCTTTATCCTTTACAACTTCTATTCTTGATACGTTAGGAATTCGTTCCGGATAACTTTCTAATATAGTCCCATCATAATATACTGTAATTTGTTGGTCTTCTTTAAAGTTATCTTTAGTTACATTGTCTGGATAATTAATAGTTACCAATGAATCTGGATTATCTACTCGTATTGCAATTAAATCACTATCATTTGATTTAACCACTACAGCATTTATTGTAGATACAGAATCATTAGCATCATATACAGTGCTATTTGTTTGTATTTCGTTATCTACTTGTTCGTTTGGTTTTAAATATTTTACTCCTAAAAGTAATAAAATTAATATTACTATTACTACTAATACAAATATTAAAATTTTCAAACTATTTTTCATTGGTATCCCTCCTCTTATTTATCCATATATTTTAATCCGCTCTTCCAAGCTTCTCCTACCTTTTCCCCTATTTTATAATATCCATTTTGGAATTGGTCAAATACAAATGCATTTAATTTTGAAGGGTCCACTATACCATTTTCATCTAATACCTTTTCATCAGCAACAACATTTACAATTTCTCCTAATACTCTAAATCCATAAACTGTGTGTTGTAAATCAACAGCTTTACATTCTAATGTTATTGGATATTCTTCAATTATTGGTGCGTCAACTCTTGTGCTCTTTACTGCATGCATACCTGTTCTTTCAAATTTATCTTCCATTTTATTTCCAGAGGCTGTTCCGAAAAAATCTGATTCTGCTAAATGATCAATATCAGCTATACTTAATGTAAAAGCTTTTCTTTCTTTTATATTTTTAGATGTTTTATGGCTTTCTGTAATATTTAATGCAACCATATTATTATCACATATTCCTCCCCAAGCCATGTTCATAACATCTACTTTATCATTTTCTCCATATGTCGCAATCATTAAAACTGGCATTGGAAATAAATAAGGATGTACTCCTAAATCTTTTTTCATACTAATTCCTCCTTTTAATTTTATATATATGTATCGTATCATTATTATTTTTATTATTCAATTATTTTTTATAAAATCAAAAAACATATCTCATATAAATATATGAAATATGTCTTTTGAAAAAGGGGATGTATATCTGTGCCAATTGCTTCACTACAATTGGCACGGTTTTTAAACAGTTATACCTAGTATTGTAAAATTAACCATTTGAGTTGCAAATACAGCTGGACTTAGCATTGCATCTGCCATATGCATCTTTTATTTCTCCTTGTCAAAACTTCCACTTTTTAATCCTTCTAAATCTAAAGTTACATATTTAAATCCTAGTTTTTTAATCTCTTCAATTGCCTTTGGATTATCTAAGATTAGGTCAAAGTATTTTTTATCTACTTCTATTCTTGCTATATATTGATGTACTCTACATCTTACTTTTGGTATTTCTAAATTCTTTAATATTTCTTCAGCTTGCTCAACTCTTTTTAAGCCTTCATTAGTTAAAATTGTATCGTATGGAAATCTAGTTGCTAAACATGAATTTGATGGCTTATTCCAAATTTTAAGTCCTAATTCTTTACTGGTCTTTCTTATATCTTCTTTTGAAAAGCCAATTTCTGCTAAAGGACTTATTATACCAATCTCTTCTGTGGCTTTATTTTCTGGTCTGTATACCTTTAAATCATCTGTGTTTTTTCCATCCAATACATTTACAAAACCATTTCCATTTGCTTCTTCTTTTATGCTACTCATAAGTTGCTTTTTACAGTAATAGCATCTATCTTTTCTATTTTCTCTAAATTCTTTTATTTCTAATGGTTTATATTCTATTTCTTTAAAATTAATATCATTTTCTTTTAAGAATTCGATTGCTTCTTTATAATCTTTTCTTGGAACCATGTTTCCATTTGCTATAATTGCCAATACATTTTCTTTAGGTAATGTAATTTTAGCAACATATAATAAAAAGCTAGAATCAATACCTCCAGAAAAGCTTATAGCTACTTTATTCAATTCTTTTAATCTATCTTGTAATTTATTTAACATATGTGTCATCCTTTTCACTCTCGTTCGCTAACAGCTGAGTTAATCTGATTTGCTATGTAACCAGCCCCATATCCATTGTCGATGTTTACTGTTGCTATTCCATTTGCACATGAATTAAGCATACTAAGTAATGCTGATAATCCTCCAAAATTTGCTCCATATCCTACTGAAGTTGGAACTGCAATTACTGGTACCTTACTTAGTCCTGCCACTACAGATGCTAAAGCTCCTTCCATTCCAGAAACAACTATAACGCAATTTGCTTTTTCAATTTTATCTCGGTTTGCTAATAATCTATGAAGCCCTGCTACTCCAACATCATAAACTCTCTCCACATAACTACCAAGAAATTCTGCAGTTTGCGCTGCTTCTTCTGCAACTGGTATATCAGCAGTTCCCCCTGTACAAATTGCAATATTTCCTACTAATTTCTTTTCTTTTTCTATTTTTAAAATTCTAGAAATATTATCATATTGCACATTCGGAATATCTTTCTTAACTAATTCATATTGTTCCTTACTTGCCCTAGTTCCTAATACTTCTCCATCTTCTTTATAAATAGCATTATAAATTTTAGACAAAAATTCATCTGGTTTACCTTGGCAAAAAACTACTTCACTAGCTCCAGATCTTTCTTTTCTGTTATGGTCAATCTTTGCATATCCTAAATCTTCACATTGATTATTCTTTATTGCCTTTTCAGCTTCTTCTATAGACATCTTGTTCTCTTGCAAATTATTTAAAATTTCTTTTATCTCCATATCAAATTACGCTCTCCTTATACTTATTAAAACAGTACTATTTTAACTCCTCTAATTTATATAATTCTTTTAGAGGTATATTATTTTCTTCTGCTATTTTCTTCATGCTTTCATACTCTGGATATACATATACTTCTCCATTATTAGTTACTTTTTTTGCTTTAATTTTTCCATATTTTGTATCTATTTCTACCATCTCTCTGCCTAATTCTGTTCTACTTTCAAAGCGATATCTAATTCCGATTGTAGTAGTTTCTTTAAAAATAATATTTTGAAGCTTAACCATATTTTCTTTTCTGCAAGCAACAGTTAATCTATATGCTGGTCTATTCTTTTTCATAAATATAGGCGTATAGAAAACATCTAATGCTCCATTTGCGAATAATTTTTCTGATGTATATCCTAAAATTTCTCCAGAACAATCATCTATATTTGTTTCCATTACAACAAAATTTTCATTATTTTCTTGCATATCACCATAATATACTTTAAGTACATTTGGTATTTTTAAATCTTTTGAACCAGTTCCCCATCCAATTTTATCTGTTACCATTGCAGGTAATGTTGTAAAATCTTCAGCAAGCTCAGCTATAATTGCTGCTCCAGTTGGCGTTACTAGTTCTGTATCTATATCTATTTGTCTAAATTTAACATTAGAATTTGCAAAAATTTCACTTGTAGCTGGTACTGGTACAGACATAGTTCCATGAGCACATTCTATAAATCCATATCCGTCATTTACAACACTTGAAATAATTATATCTGGATTTATTTTGTTAATAAGAACTGCTGTTCCTACAATATCTATAATAGAGTCTATTGCTCCTACCTCGTGAAAATGAACTTCTTCTAATGGTTTGTTGTGAACTTTTGATTCTGCTTTTGCTACTCTTAAGAAAATTCTTTTTGTTAGATCCTTACTTTTTTCATCTATAGAACTATTATCAATAACAGAATACACATCATTTAGATTTCTATGTTCATGATGATGGTGTTCGTGTTCGTGAGTATGGTCATGGTCGTGGTCGTGATGATGTTCATGATGGTGGTCATCATCTAGAATTACATCAACATATGTTCCTGTAATACCATTCTTTACTTGTTTAGAAATCTCTATTTTATATCCATCAATATTTAATTTTTTTATTTCATCTAGTAAATAATTTTCATCTCCAACAATTTCTAGTAAAGCTCCTAGTGTCATATTTCCACTAATTCCACTAGAGCAGTCAAAATATAGCGTTTTCATAATTCTAACAATCCTTTCTATATAATCTTTAAATTAAAGTCAAATTTTTTTACAATTATCATATATCACTTAGAGTTCACTTCAAGTCAATACTTTATTTAATATTTTTTATATAATATTTTATAAAAATTTTCAATCCAATTAATTTCAGCCATATCATAAATGAGCAAGTAATTTAAAAATTACTTGCTCTTATTTATAATTTAATATTTTGCTTGCACTTCTTTTGGTAAGTCGTCAAATTGCACTTCTTCCCAATCATAAACTCCACGAGTTATCATTACTTTTAATTTTAGATATGCACTATCTCTCAATTCTCTACTAGTTTTAAACTTTACCTCTTTTTCTTTTCCGTTCTTATCATAGGCTGCTAAAGTATACTCATATTTCATATCATCTGTAGTAGAAAGTTCTGAAACTTTACTATTATCTATTTGAGTATAATAATCGCTACTTTGTATAAACAACAAATAATATGCTAAATACAAAAGTAAAACAAAAACTATTATTCCAATTGCAACTGCTATCTTCCCTTTTATATTATCCATTATAATTACCTCCTTTATTGTAATTATAATGTTTTAGAAAATATTTACCTTAGATTTATATTACATTAAACTTACAGTTTTGTCATAATCATTATGTATCAATCTCATTCCATGTCTTTCCGTTGTCTTCTGAGCAATATTCCTTTGAATCTCCTCCATTATAATCTCCATCATTACCTTGACCAACTTTTAAATATAACTTTCCATCTTTCATAGTAGGTATTTCGTAATAATCATAATGCTCATCACCCAATGAAACTTTTGTAAAATTCACCCCTCCATCAGTAGAATAATATAAGTCTGATGTATCTCCTGCTGCATCAGGCATTGTTAAAAATCCTGTATTTTCATCTGTAAACAATATTTGGCTACCACTCCTAAATATTTTCATCTCTGAATCACCAATTCCATTATTTATAACAGACCATGATTTTCCACCATCAGTAGTTTTTAAAATACTACCAAACCTTACACCAGCTAATGCAGAATCATTAAATTGCAACATAAAACCTAAGTCTTTATCCAAAAAATGCATATTCTGTATGTAATCAATATCATTATTTAATTCTACAGTATTCCAATTGTTGCCCATATCATCAGAATATACTAAATATGTTTTTTCATCAGATGTATAAAAAAATACAGTTTTATAATCAGATATTTGATAATTATAATCATTATATTCTGATTTTTCATTCGAAAAATCTCCAGGTACTTCTATTGCATTCTCTCCATCATAACTAATATATAATATTCCGTTATCAATTTTATAATCATAGGCATCTATATCTATACCACTATAATTAGTTAAATCATCATTTTTATGTATTGTACAATTTAGAGTTTCCTTTATAGTTTTATTCATTGAAACATCACAAAAAGTAATTGTTCCACCACTTTTTATTATATCAGTTTTGGAATCAATTTCACATTCTTCGTTTAAGGCAATTACATATTTAGGAACCTCTTCTTTATATAGTACCAAGGCTGTAGTTCCAAATTGCTTGCAATCTTCATATTTAAATTGTTCTGACTTCTTATTCCTTGTTACTTTTATTCCTTTAGAATCAACAATTAAATTTGTATTGCCAACCGTATCTACTTGTGTTTGCCATCTTCCTAATAATGAATTAAATACATAATAGTATGAAACGGTATCTCCTCTAGCTCCATAAGTTGCCACAAAGTCCCTTAAGTTTCCATCTTTGTCTTTATATGTTATATTGCAAATATCGTTTGTTAACCACTGGTGCTTTATCTTTCCTTCTACGGAGTATTCAAAATATTCATTAGGTTTTGCAAAAATAATCATTTTGCTATTTCTATAAAATTGTGTTTCACCAGTTTCTTTATCTTGTTTTAGAACTAATTCATTTGAAAAAATTTTCGAAAAACTTACAATACTCTTCGTATGTACTGCATTGTTAATCATAAATGCGATGTTTATAATACTTAAAATGCATGCAAAAATTATAGATGCTATCTTTAAGCTTTTTAATTTTTTCAATTGCAAACACAAAAATAATACTCCTGAAATTATTATAAATTCATTTACAATGTATAATATTAAATCACTTACATATTCATACCCATGAGGTCTCATTACAAATAAATACCCCATCTGTAAAATTAGCATTATTACAAATACAATAATTGACACTATTTTTAAAACTTTTTTTATTTTTCTATTTCTATTCTCTTTCTTTTCTTTTTCCTTAGTTACTTTTTCCACTGCCTCTTGAACAGCTTTTTCTACATCAACTTCTTCTTTATTTCCAATCTCAGCATTTAAAACTTCTGATGCAGTTATACCAAATACTTCTGCTATTGAATTAATGATTGTAATATCTGGGAAGCCTAAACCTCTTTCCCATTTTGAAACTGCTTTATCTGTCACGTTTAATTTTTCTCCTAACTCTTTTTGAGTCATATTAGATTTTTTTCTTAAGTCTCTTATAAATTTTCCAAATTTTTGATTGTCCATTTTTTATCTCCTTTGTTTCCTTGATGTAAAAATGGTATCACTATTGCATATTTTTAGCAATCTACTTTTAGTAGAGTTATTGATTTTTGAAGGTTTATGCTATTCTCTTTCCATTTCTTGTTCTTTTCTTTCATTAATACGTAATATAATTTCATCTGCGATTTTTGATGGGTTTCTATCATTCTCATATATTAAAATAGTAGCTAATTCTTTATTACATTGGCTCTCAAAAAAATTTTTATTATCTTTTGTCTTCTTTTTTGATTTGTGTCTCATTGCCATTATATTTAAGGCTCTTTCTTCGTCTTCACATGGGAGTAATAAAACAACATTTTTAAATGGTTTTAACATCATTCTAACTTTTTCAAATGTAGCTTTATCATCAAATACAGAATGTCCAGCACCAAAGTCCACAATTCCATATAGATTGTTTTGTTGTGCTTTTTTTAAAAATGTTGAAAGCATATAATAATTAAAATCATCAGCAGATATATTTTTATTTCTAAATACTGTATCTCTTAATTCATTTGCGAAACTATCTAAATTTCTCCAAGGCATACCAGTCTTCTTTTTAAGTTCTTTAGCAACAGTTGTTTTTCCTGCTCCAGAAGGTCCTATTAATATTATGCTGTCGTCATACAATCTTTTATCCATTTAAAATCCCCCATTTTAGTTATTCTTAATAATTCCATCTTTCTTCATCTTATCTATTATTTTAGCATAAACCCTATCTCGAACCCATGGTTCAGATGATACTTCTAAAATTTTATCAATTGGTACCCATCTTACACCGCTATTTTCATCCTCTTTTATATGTATTTCTTCTTTTTCATCAGCCTCCAACAAGTATGTCACATTAAGATGAACATGTGAACATACATATTTTCCTCTTTTTTCATGTCCATTTACACAAATTAATTCTAAAGAATAAATATCACTAGAAATAGGCTTAACATTTTTTATTCCTGTTTCTTCTTTTGCCTCTTTCATTGCAACATATAAAAGGTCACTATCTCCATCACTATGTCCACCTGTCCATGCCCATGATTTATATATTTTGTGATATGCCATTAACATTTTTGTTCTTTCTTTATTAAGAATAAATGATGAGCTAGTAAAGTGTCCATATTCATTTTTCCTAGTTAGCACATCGTTAAAATCATTAATGTAATTTAACATTATTCTCCTGTCAACCTCTTCTTGCTCATTATATGGAATAAACTTCTCGATATTTTCTTTTAAGTCATCTACATTTATTTTTATTTTAATTCCTAAAACTCCATATTGCTCTTCTTTCTCTGGAGAATAAAATTTATGAACAGATTGAATTTTTCTAGTTATTTCTTCTTTGTCCATATTCAATTTTTTAAATAAGTTTTCAAATTTATCATCTTTATATAAGTCTATAACATCAACTAATAATTTCTCCTGTAAATCTGGTGCTTTCGAAAACTCTATTTTGTCTCCAATTTTTATTTGTTGTCTTTTTTCATCATATAATCTAAATTCTATCGTCTTTGTTCCATTTTTCATTCTATCAAATGCGCTTTCATTTAATTTCATTTTATATATCATATTTATATCCTCTATTCTTTCATTAATATTTCACATTCTATTTCTGGATTCACTAATTTTGAAAAATTAATACCATCTTCTTTTGTTCCAACAATACTTCCATAATGAATTGGTACAGCTATTTTAGGTTTTATTTCATTTATAAGATTTGCGGCTTCCTTATAATCCATTGTAAAAGTTCCACCAACTGGAACAAATGCAACATCACATTTTACCTTTTTGCTTTCTTCTGTTATATCTGTATCTCCAGCAATATAATACCTAATGCCATCTAATTCAATAATATAACCTACCCAACCATTCTCTTTTGGATGAAATGGTTTATCCACATTATATGCTGGCACAGTTTCGAATTTAATACCTTCTACCATATATGATTTTTCTGGTTCAACTGTAACTATATAATCTTTTTTATAGCCCTTTTTTAATAACTTTGTTAAAAGTTCTTCAGGCGCAATTATAACTGTATCTTGCTTGATTACTTTGTCAATATCATTTTCAGAATAATGATCATAGTGGTCATGTGTTATAAATATTATATCTGCATCATTGTAATTTTTATCTATTTTAAATGGGTCAAAATAAATCATCTTTCCTTTACTAATTCTAATGCTACTTTGAATTAACACTTCGATATTTTCTAACATGTAAATTCCTCCTTAGTAGTTACTCTTAATTTCTAAAATCGTTTTAATTTTATCACAATAACAATTTAAATAATAGTTTTTTTAATATATAACTTTTCAATATAACTTGTTGCTCATACTATGTACCAAAAAGAGAGTAATTAATAATATAATTACTCTCTTTAAATTAATTTATATAAGGATAGTCCCCCAAAATCCCTATTTTAGTTTTTCTGCTACTTTTTCTAGTTCCTGTCTTATCTTTATATGTTGTGGGCAAACTTGCTCACACTTACCACATTTAATACATTCTGAAGCTTTTTTTAGTCCGTGACCATTTACTAACCAATCTTCTTGATGTTTTGCTGCTCCCATATCATTGTATAATGTTAAATAATTCATTGCTGTAAATGAACCTGAGATTCCTATATGCATTGGGCATACTTTTGCACAATAGTTACAAGTTGTACATGGTATTATTGGTATGCTGTTCATTATTTCTTGAGCTTTTTTAATTGTAGCCTCTTCTTCATCAGATAATTTTGTAAAGTCTTTCATATAAGAAATATTATCTTCCATTTGTTCTACATTGCTCATTCCTGAAAGTACAGTAATAACTCCATCCAAGCTTGCAGCAAATTTAATTGCCCAAGATGCAACAGATGCATTTGGATTTGCTTCCTTGAATACTTCTTTTACTTGCTCTGGTGGATTTGCAAGCATTCCACCTTTAACTGGTTCCATAATTATTACTGGTTTTCCGTGTTTTCTTGCCACTTCATAGCATTCTCTAGATTTAATAGCTGGATTTTCCCAGTCTGCATAATTTATTTGAAGTTGTACAAATTCCATTTCTGGATGTTTATTTAATATTTCTTCTAACTCTTCTGGAGTTGAATGGAAAGAAAATCCTACATGTTTAATTTTTCCTTCTTTTTTCTTTTCTTGAACCCAGCTCCACATATCAAAATCATCGAATACTTTTGTTCTAGATTCACCTAAATTATGTAATAAATAAAAATCAAAATATCCTGCACCTGTTTGTTTTAATGATGTATCGAATTGTGCTATTGCTTCTTCTCTTGTTTTACAATTTATCCATGCTGCATTTTTTGTAGCTAGTTGAAATTTTTCTCTAGGATAACGTTCTACTAATGCTTGTCTTATTGCATCTTCACTTCCTGCATAAGCCCAAGCTGTATCAAAATATGTAAAACCTGCATCTAAAAATTTATCTACCATTGTTTTTGTTTGCTCTATATCAATTTTTCCATCCTTTTGTGGTAATCTCATTAATCCAAATCCTAATTTCTTTATTTCTTCTCTAAGATATGCCATTTATATTTCCTCCTTGCATTGGTTCATCTTATTATGGTTTTTCCGCAAAATCTTTTAATTTTCCTTTTTCTATTTCTTCATATTTCTCTATTTTGTAATTTAATCTTTCTAAAGTAGCATTAATATTTTTTTGTTTTTCTAATAATTTCTTACGTTGTTCTATTAATAATATTTTTCTTTGCTTTACAGTCTTATTTCCTTGTTTAAATAAAGCTACATATTGTTTTAATGTTTCGATTTCAAGTCCAGCATTTCTCATGCATTTTATAAATTCTATCCAATTACAAGTTTCTTCATCAAAATCTCTTATTCCACTTTTAGTTCTTGGCGCCTTTGGAATTAGACCTTCTTTTTCATAATATCTAATTGTATCAGGTGTCAAATCATATTTTTTACTTACCTCAGATATTGTCATTTTACATCCTCCAAAGATTATAAATTATTATATTGTTCATCTGTTACTGGCTCACACCATTCATTAGAAGTATTTTCTCCTGGTACTTCAATTGCTAGGTGACTAAACCAACTATCTTTTTTAGCTCCATGCCAATGTTTAACATTTGCAGGTATTACTACTATATCTCCTGGTTTTAGGCTTCTAGCTTCTTTTCCTTCTTCTTGATACCAACCTTCTCCATCTACACAAATAAGTATTTGTCCTCCATCTTTTGTGGCATGATGAATGTGCCAATTATTTCTACATCCAGGTTCAAATGTTACATTTGCTATAGAAATACTTGACTCTCCTGGTTTTGTTAAAGGATTTAAGTATGAATTTCCTATAAAGTATTGTGCATATGCTGTATTTGGATTACCTAATCCAAATTTTGGTGCAAATTCACCTAATTGATCTCTACCTGCAGTTTGTTTTTTCATTATTCATTCCTCCTTTATACAATTAATCTTTTTAGATGTTATCACTTGGAGTTAGCTCAAAGTCAATAGCTTTTTGTATAATAAAAAATATTTTCTTTAAGCTACACATTAAACCCATCATTTCCTGCAATAAGTGCATCACTAGGATTTGTTGGATTATAATAAACATCTATTTTATCTCCTGCATTTAACCAACCTATTCTTGGAGTTGATTTTGTACCTATTGGCATACCTCCTATTTTTATAGCTTCTTGTTTCATTTTCACAGTTTCTGAAACTATATACTCTTTTCCTGAAACATTATACTTAACTTTTATTATAAAACATTGTCTAAGTTTAAAACTTATAACTGTGCCTTCTACTTTTTCTGAGCATCTCTTCTTTTTATTATCTTTTACTTTTTTTAATATTTTATAAACTATAAAAACTATTATACATGGAATAAGTATAATTGCAAAGAAACTAAGAATTACAATTATTAAATTTTTCATTATGTATCCCCTTTTATTAAAATTTTCTCTAAATTAAATTTTTATATATTATGTCTTCTCTATCATCTATTTGTTTTTCATCTTATAAACTTTTATTAACTTCAGTATGAGCTGTTGGATCATTATTCTTTAATACTTGATTATTGGCAACAAATATAATATTATCATCTTTATCAGTTATTACAGTTCCAAATGGTCCTCCTTATAAATTAATCTGTAAAAATATTATCGCTTGGAGTTAGCTCAAAGTCAATATTTTTTTTGTAATTTTTTTAATTAAGTTTATTTATTTTATTTGAATATATGTAATCCATTACTTCATCAGGATAATATTCATCACAGAACCTATCTAAACTACTATTAGCTGCAACTCCTTCTATTCTCTCTCTTTGTCTATTTGCAGCTACGCAAGAAATACCTACATCAAATGTTAATAACACAAGTAAAATTATAGTTATTTGTTTTAATCCAAATAAATCTAATTTACTTATAATTTTTTCTATTAAAGGATATACAAATTTAACAAATAAAACTCCTCCTGTTCCCCAATACAAACAATGCAATAAGCTTGTCCTTCCATTTAAATTAAATAGCAAATTACTATAGTCCCATGAAACAGTTCCAAATAATTTTTCTTGAAAAAATGAAAATAAATACTCTACTATTCCTCCCAATACCATAGTGATAAGAAAGATTTTTAAATAACTCTCATCTTTTATCTTGGATATTACCAAATAATATGCTACTAATCCTACACCATAAACAGGTATTAATGGACCATATAACAGTCCTTGCCTAGATGCAAAGTGACCATTTTGTACTATAGCCACTACTGTCTCTACACCATATCCAATTATGCTACCGATAATAAATACCCAAAATATTACTAAAATAAATTTAAAAACATCTTTCCTTTTCATTTCTATCACCTCTTCAATTAACTATAAATTAACATATAATAATTAATATAATTTTTATAATTTATTAAAATTATATTAATTTTAAGTAAATTGAAAAATCGATATATGTGAAAAAAAGCTTACATTTCTGTAAGCTTTAAGATTAAATATTTTCTTTTTCTAGTTCCAATAACTTTTTCTTTATATCAAGACCTAAGGCATAACCACCTAATTGTCCATTTCCGTTTATTACTCTATGACAAGGAACTATTATTAATATTGGATTATTATGATTTGCCATTCCAACTGCTCTACAAGCTTTTGGATTTCCAATTCTAATTGCTATATCTTTATATGATGCTTTTTTACCATATGGTATTTTTAAAAGCTCATTCCAAACTTTCTTTTGAAATTCTGTACCTATTAATTTTATGGGTATATCGAAACTTTTTCTTTTACCTTCAAAATATTCTTCTAACTCTGAATTCACTTTATCCGTTAAACTTGTTCTAATTCCATTATCTTGTATATCATCTACTTTTGAAATCCCTGTAATAAAATTATCTGCATAAGAAATTTTGAGCTTTCCTATTTTAGTATTATATACTGCATACATTAGTATATTTCTCCATTTAGTTTTTTATAATCATTAAATAAATGTATACAATCTTCTCTATCTATTTCTTTTTCATCTAATAAACTTTTATTATTTGTTTCTAAAAATTCGTAAATTGCATCATCTCTAAATCCTATTTCTCCAGCATCTTTTCTGGTACAAGCATAATATACTTCTTTAATATTTGCCCATATTATAGCAGATAAGCACATTGGACAAGGTTCACAAGATGTATACAAAATATATCCGGATAAATCATGTGTGTTTAATTTTTTACAAGCTTCTCTTATAGCTTGAACTTCAGCATGAGCTGTTGGATCATTATTCTTTATTACCTGATTATTTGCAACAGAAATTACGTTTCCTTCTTTGTCAGTTATTACTGCACCAAAAGGACCACCTTCCTTGCTGTTCATTCCTTTTTCTGCTTGCTCTTTTGCTAATTTCATATATTTGTTCATTTTATCCTCCTAATTATGTTTTATAAAATTATTCGCTCTTCTACATAACGTATAATAAAATTGTGAAAAATTGTAATATACTTCCCAATAATATAAATAAATGGAATACTGAGTGCATATATTTATGTTTTTTACCCAATCCATAAATTATAGCACCTATTGTGTATGAAAGTCCACCCAATAGTAATAATATAAAGCCTCCTACACCAATTAAGCTTGGCAATAAATTTACTTTAAAAACAATACACCAACCCATTACTAAATAACATATCATAGAAAATACTTTATATTTCTTTATATCTATAGAATTCAATGTTATTCCTAAAATTGCCATCGCCCATACAATTCCAAAAATTGTCCAACCTAATGCAGTATTATATTCTCTTAAACTAACTAACGCAAAAGGTGTATATGAACCTGCAATAAGCAAATAAATTGAACAATGGTCTAAAACTTGGAATACCTTTTTGGCTTTTCTTTTAGGATTTAAACCATGGTATATACTAGACATAGTATATAAAATTATCATAGTTGTGCCATAAATAGCACCACTTACAACTCCATATCCATTTCCATGAACAGCTGCAAAAACAACACATAAAACTGTGGCTACCACACCTAAAGCACCACCAACTATATGTGATGTCATATTAAAAATTTCTTCTCCCTTTGTATATGTTGGAAGTATTCTATCACTTAATTTTGTTCTTTTCATAGCTCTCCTTTCACGCAAAAGTAAGGGTTATATAATTACCTTTTTTGCGTTTTTTATTGTAAAAGCTAACTAATTTCTAAATATTTCTTTAGTTCATCTAAACATTCTTCTGTTTCTGCAATTCCTTCTTTATATAGATTATCCAATTTAGTTTTGTCCTTTTCTAATCTAGAAACATTAACTTTCTTTTTAGGTCTTATTATAAAAATTTTACCCTCTTTTTCTAAGTTTAATAATCTCTCTTGCAAATTATTATATCTTTCTGGCATTGTATTTAATTTTTCTATTAATTCAGTATATTTATGATATGCCAATTTATATAACTTTTTCATTTTACCTGATGTCATTGGCTTTCTATATGTCTTATCCCTTGTTAATACAACAACTATCTTTTCGTAGCCTTGTTCTATAGCCCATTTCACTGGAATACTAGTAGTAACTGCTCCATCTAAATAATGATTTCCATTTATCTCCACCATAGCTGATGCAAGAGGCATACTTGATGAAGCTTGAACTGCTTTAAATAAATCATTGCAATTACTTTTTTCTAAATATTCAGTTTGTGCTTTTTCACAATTTGTTGTAACAATTATAAATCTTTGTTTTGTATTCTCAAAAGCTTCATAATCAAAAGGTATTTTATTTTTAGATATATCTCCAAAAAGATAATCATAACCAATTATTCCCTTATTTTTTATAAAAGCTTTTCTGCCTATGTATCTTGGGTCATCGCAAAATTCCAAATTTATTTTTGCAGACCTTTCTGGTTGTTTAGAAATATAGTTCATTGCATTTAATGCTCCCGCAGAAACTCCAGCAACAGATTCAAATTCCATATTATGCTTTAAAAAAGTATCTAATACTCCAGAGGTATACATTCCTCTTAAAGCTCCACCTTCTAGAACTAGCGCTGCTTTTATCATTAGATTTCCCCCTCACTTTTATTACGCTATATATTCTATCACATAATGTATAACTTTGTGTAAAATTTTTGTGAATTATTAATTAAACTATCTTTTGTCTCATATTTTATGCGTATAAAACAAAATAAAGATAGTAATAAAATACTATCTTATAAGCAATAAAATAAACACTACATTTTGCTTTGGACAGGCAATGTAGTGTTTGTTACTTCGTGGCAAACATACATTTCTGTATGTTTCATTTCCTATAATTATTATACATTTTTTTTATTTTTATGTCAAATAATTTTTTCCATATAAACATTACAATAAAATTATTTATTTCTCCATCCTGCAATATCTTCTATCTCGAACTTATAATCCAATTTCTTATTATATGCTTTTTCATAAGCTTCCTTTTTTTGCTGATAATCTATCTCCTGCATAATTAGACTATTTTCCTTAGCTGTTTTGTTTGGATCAGCATATATTGGTTTTAATACATGTAGAATATATTTTACTTTATTAAATTCTTCGTTATCTATTTCATCAGTTTCTTTCATCTCTACAAAACAAGACAAGAAAAGTGAACTTCGTTCACGCTGGCACTAATTAATTTTAGTGCCTTTTCTTTTTCTTCTCTAAATAGTATA
>CALXKK010000011.1 GCA_944388935.1 uncultured Clostridia bacterium
TAAACAATATCATTTTTGGTACTCTCTTTCAATATTTTTTCATATTACTTGTGACATATCTATTTTAAACCTATAGTTGGTTAACACAAAACAGGCTGAGGAATTATCCCCAGCCTGTTTTGTTTTTCTCCTTTCTTTCGAACCAACATTACTAAGGCTCTCTCCTATTTAGAGAAAACCCAACCGTTGCGAATTGCCTTGTTAACCTGATCGTACGGAACCATGCGAATGAACGAGTACTCCGGGTCATAGACATAGTATGACTCGCTCTTGACATCACATCCCACAAGAGCAATAAAGTAGTTGTCCATTATTCCTGTCTTCTTTTTGTAAGTAGAGCTTCTTACTATAAGAACAGGAAGGTTACCTGACCAGATTGCATAAGTAACATCAAAGATGTCAGTCATCCGTCTGGACTTCAGGCCATAGAACGTTGGCACAAATCTGTCAAAGAAAAACGGATTTATGCTCATTCTGCCTCTTGAGCCATCCGATTTAGTCTCATCTTCTCCATACCCTAACTCTAAGGCCATAGTGGCCAAGTCTGGTATAGAGATATTTTGGCTACAGTCAAAATATCTTCCAACAAATTTTGCAACCAAAAGCGCAGATCCACTTGATGCAACTGTTGAAATAAAATCGCCATTCGACTCATCTCGGAATGGCACATTTTTGTAGTTAAGTTGTGAATCAACCTTCTCTCTAGTGTTAAAGTTCTTAACGCTTGTAGGAAGCGGTTCAAAGCACCTACGACTATCTATAAGAGACTTCTGCTTCCACTCGCACTGTCCCTTGAAGACCTTGTAATCCTCTTCAGACATATTAGCCTTCAACTCAGGATTAATGCTGTTGACGCTCATAGCGTCTCCCTTCTATCGCATCAATACTTAATGTTCACTGGTTTTCTAGTGGCTTAAAATCCACCCAGCTTTTATAGCATTGTTCAAATCGTCGTATCTAACCCTTGTAAGGCTAGAAAACATTGGATCATAAACAAGGTAAGTGCCCCATCTTGTATCGCAACCTACAATTGCAATAAAAAGAGCCTTTACATCATTATAATCATAATACGAGCCCTTCACGAGAAGAACCGGAAGTTCCTTATCCCAGAGTGCTCCAGATATTTGGTTAATGTCGAGCATTCTTCTAGATTTAATACCATAAAAATTAGGTACAAACTTTTCGAAGAAAGAATGCTTAATCCAAGGCTTTACGCTTTTCCTCGCATAACCTAGGTATCCTAACCTTGGAACAATTGTTGCCAGCTCCGGTATACTTAAGGACCTATCACTGTGAAAGAACCTTCCACAGAAATCTGCAATCAGCAGAGAACTTCCTCTTGTACCAACTGTTGTTGTGACATCTCCTTTTTCTTTGTCTCCCATAGGAAGATCTCGAAAATCCCATAATGCCTTATAGCCTCTTTCACTCTCGATGTTGATAATGCTCAGCGGTAGAGGTTTGAACCCAGGAATGCTCTCAATGAGCTGCTTTTCTGCTTGGATAGAACCTTGTACGTACTGTTCGTGCTCCTCTCTTGTCATACTCGCCTCCAAAGAAGGCATGTTGGACTTCAAAAAATCGGTGTTAGTTGCGCACATTGTGCGACTCTCCCTTCTGGCAGAAACTGCCATCAGACAATAAAAATGAATTAGGCTTTTGCCCATTCATTTTCCTATTATAGCACATTATGTAACTTCGGTCAATTTATACAAAAACAGACCAGGAAATTATTTCCTAGTCTATTTTTGCGTTTCCTTTCTCTTGAATGAATATAGCTTTATGCTACTTTCAAGTAGCCTCCGGTCATCTTACTCCGAAAATATCCAACCATATTCCACTTTCGTGTTCACGACTTCGAATGGAACTTGCTGGATATTCTCACTGTGGTTGTAGGGGTCATACACAAAGTAGGAGTCATCATTCCAGCCGACAATAGCAAGAGAGATGTAATTCAGCCCCGGATACCAATCCTCGTCATCCCTGACAAGCACAATTGGAAGTTTCTTTAACGGAACTGCACGAGAAACCTCTTCCATACTATTGATACCCTTAACTCGCAAGCCATAGAACTTTGGAATGAACCTTTCGAAGAATTTGATACTCAGCCTAAGCCATGCTCTTCGTGAGCACATCTCCTTCTTCCACTTGTACCCAAGCTCATCCAGCAGTGTTACCATATCTGGCAGATTAAGAACTTCATCCTTAAAAAAATACCAGCTAATAAATCTTGCTTGGATAATAGCAGCACCGCTTGCAAGGAACATAGGTAACACTTTATTCTCTATATTCCTCCAAGAGATGTTGTCTTTGAACTGCTGAAAACGTGGCTCCAAGAAAAACTTCTTGCTCGGGTCGATGGTCTCAATCGGAACGGGAATCGGGTTGAAATCATCTAAACTGTCAACCAATAGTCGATGATTCTGCTCGATTCTCCGTTTGAAAGCTGGAAATTCCTCCTTTTGTATGCCAGCTCCCAGTTCGCGACTTACTTCCCTTCTAAAAGGTGAAAAGTAAGCCTCCATAAACTTCATTGCCAATCCATCCATAAGAAATCCTCTCTGGCATAAAATGCCTAAGACAATACAACAAAGGTAATAATACCTTTATCCTTTAATTATAGCATCCTTTTTTAAGCAATGTCAATTAAAGTTTTATTACATAATTCAACAAAATTTTACATTAATCCATCTACATGCTTTACTTAAATCGAAAAAGGAATTAAGAAAATCTCTTAATTCCTCTTCATTGATTTTATTTATTTAAATTTTAATACATTCCGCCCATGTCTGACATTCCTGCTTGAGATCCTCCATTACCACAGTTACATTTTTCTTCTTTCTTATCTGCTACTAAACTTTCTGTTGTTAATACCATAGAAGCTATACTTTCTGCATTTTGTAATGCACTTCTTGTAACCTTAGTAGGATCTACTACACCAGTTTTTTTCATATCTTCATATTTTTCTGTTCTAGCATTAAATCCAACACCTTTATCTGCTTTCTTAACTTCCTCTATAATAACTGCTGGCTCTAATCCTGCATTTCTTGCGATTTGTTTTGCAGGTTCTTCTAATGCCTTAAGAACAATTGAAGCACCTAATTTTTCGTCTCCTTCTAATGTGTCTACAAATTTGCTAACTTCTGGAATTATATCTAGATATGTTGTTCCACCACCTGCAACGATTCCTTCTTCTACTGCTGCTTTAGTTGCAGATAATGCATCTTCTATTCTTAATTTTTTGTCTTTCATTTCTATTTCTGTTGCAGCTCCAACTTCTATTACAGCTACACCACCAGCAATTTTTGCTAATCTTTCTTGTAATTTTTCTCTGTCAAAATCGCTCTTTTCTTCATTTATTTGAGCTCTTATTTGAGCAACTCTATCAGCTATTTGTTGTTTATCTCCCATTCCATCAACAATTATTGTATTTTCTTTTTGAACTTTAACTTGTTTTGCTCTTCCTAATTGATCTATTCTTGTATCTTTTAATTCTAATCCTAAATCTCCTGTTATAACTTCTCCACCTGTTAGGATAGCTATATCTTGTAGCATTTCTTTTCTTCTATCACCATATCCAGGAGCTTTTACAGCAACTACATTTAATACACCTCTTAATTTATTTAGTACTAATGTAGATAATGCTTCATTTTCCATATCATCACATATTATAACTAATTTTGCAGATTGTTGCATTAGGTTTTCTAGTAATGGTAATATTTCTTGAATATTGCTTATTTTCTTATCTGTAATTAATATATATGGATTATCTAATACAGCTTCCATTTTTTCTGTATCTGTTACCATATATGGAGAAATATATCCTTTATCAAATTGCATACCTTCTACAACATTTACTGCTGTATCTGATGTTTTTGATTCTTCTATTGTTATAACTCCGTCTTTAGATACTTTTTCCATTGCTTCTGCAATTAATTGTCCTACTTCTTCGTTATCTGCTGATACACTTGCAACTCTTGCAATATCGTCTTTTCCATCTACTTCAGAACTTATTTTCTTAATTTCTTCTACTGCTTTTGATGTTGCTTTATCCATACCTCTTTTAATTGCCATTGGATCTCCACCAGCTGCAACATTTTTAACTCCTTCTTTTACCATTGCTTGTGCTAAAACTGTTGCTGTTGTTGTTCCATCACCTGCAACATCATTTGTTTTTGTAGAAACTTCTTTTACAAGTTTTGCTCCCATATTTTCGAAAGCGTCATCTAATTCTATTTCTTTTGCTATTGTTACACCATCATTTGTAATTAGAGGTGCACCAAAGCCTTTATCCAAAACTACATTTCTTCCTTTTGGTCCTAATGTAACCTTTACAGTGTCTGCTAATTTATTTACACCATTTAATAATGATTTTCTTGCATCTTCACCAAATTTAATTTCTTTTGCCATTTTAATTACCAACCTTTCTTTTTATTAATCTACTATAGCTAAAATATCTGATTGTCTTACAATCTTATATTCTTCACCTTCATATTTAACATCAGATCCTGAATAATTATTAATAATTACTCTGTCTCCTTTTTTTACATACATTTCTTCTACTTTATCATTTATTTTCTCTCCAGGTCCTACCTCTATAACTTTTGCTACTTGAGGTTTTTCCTTTGCTGTTGTTGATAAAATTATTCCACTTTTTGTTTTTTCCTCTTCTTCTTCCATTTTTAATAATACTCTGTCTGCTAATGGTTTTATCATTATACATTACCTCCTATATTTTATTATCTATATGTTTTTAGCACTCTTTCTTTGTGACTGCTAATAATTTATACCTTTTATTAGCAAATGTCAAGTAGGTTTGCTAATTTTCACATAAAATTCACATTTCTTTTTTAGAGTATAGTATTTCTTTACTTATTTTATTGGGCTTTGCTGATTTTTAGAACTATTTTTTGAACTAATATATTTTTCAAATGCAAAAAAAAGAACCCTCATTGCTAGATTTTTGTCTAACAATTGGGGTTCATTTCGTCCGTTCCTAAAGTTCAAAGTCTATTTTTTTGCTGCTTTTACTAAGCCTACAAATAGTGGTGCAGGTCTATTTGGTCTTGATTTTAATTCTGGATGGAATTGTACTCCTATAAAGAATGGATGGTCTTTTAATTCTACAATTTCTACTAATTTACCATCTGGAGACATTCCAGAACATACAAGTCCTGCCTCTTCTAATTGTTCTTTATATTCATTATTATATTCAAAACGATGTCTATGTCTTTCTGAAATTTTTTCATTTCCATATAAACTTCTTACTTTGCTATTTTCTTTTAAGATACAAGGATAAGCACCAAGTCTCATTGTGCCTCCTTTTTTCTTTACTGCTCTTTGTTCATCCATTATATGTATAACTTTATTTTTAGCTTTCTCATTAAATTCTTCAGAATTTACATCCTCTAGTTTTAAAACATCTCTAGCAAATTCTACAACAGACATTTGCATTCCTAGACATATTCCTAAAAACGGAATATTATTTTCTCTTACATATTGAATAGCTGTAATCATTCCTTCTATTCCTCTGTTTCCAAATCCTCCAGGAACAACTATTCCATCAAAATCTTTTAATTTTTCCTTTACATTGCTCTTGTTAATTGTTTCGGAATCAACTAAAGATACATCTACTTTTACATCATTTGCATATCCTGCATGTGTTAAACTTTCTATAACAGATATGTAAGAATCTTCTAATCTAGTATATTTTCCAACAATTGCAATTTTTACTGTTTTATCTTTTATATTTTCAATTTTATTAATCATTTCTTGCCATTCTGAATTATCTGGAATATAGTTGTCCAATCTTAATTGATTACAAACAGCTCTTCCTAATCCCTCTTTTTCCAACATAAGTGGTACTTCATACAAACAGTTAACAGTTTTATTTTCTATAACATTTTCTTTTCTTACATTGCAAAATAGTGCTAATTTTTCTCTTATAGAATCTGGAATTGGAATTTCGCTTCTACAAACCAATATATTAGGTTTTATTCCATATGATTGTAATTCTTTTACTGAATGTTGTGTTGGTTTAGATTTTATTTCGTTAGAACCTGTAATATATGGTAAAAGTGTTACATGAATATATAATACATCTTCTGGATTTTTCTCCAAGCCAACTTGTCTTATTGCTTCTATTATAGAAAGTCCCTCTATATCTCCTACAGTTCCACCTATTTCTGTAATTACTATATCTGTATCTGTATTTTCGAAGCTATATATTTTTTCTTTTATTTCATTTGTAACATGTGGTATTACTTGTACAGTTTTTCCTAAGTAATCCCCTCTTCTTTCTTTTTCTAAAACTTCCAAATAAATTTTTCCCATTGTTATACTAGAATCTCTTGTTAAACTTTCATCAATAAATCTTTCATAATGTCCTAAGTCTAAATCTGTTTCTGCTCCATCATCTGTAACAAAAACTTCTCCGTGTTCATATGGACTCATAGTTCCTGGGTCTACATTTAAATATGGATCAAATTTTTGTATTGTTACCTTATATCCTCTATTCTTTAATAATCTTCCTAATGAAGCTGCTGTTATTCCTTTACCTAGACCAGAAACAACTCCACCTGTTACAAAAATATACTTAGTGTTCATTCTATTTTTACCCCTTTCTAAAACCAACTATAATATTGCAATAAATTATAAAAGAGATTAAAAAAATTGCCAAAATCGGTTTTTTTTTAATCTCTCATATTTTAAAAATTTACTCTATTTTACCACTTTATTTGCTTTATTTCAAGTATTTAAGAAATTTTATCCAATGAATATTGGAATGTTGCTGCAAATAAAGTTACTAATTTAAATAATAATGTATATAATATTTGTCCAATTACAGACATTATTAATGCTCCAATTAAAGCTGCAATAAATATGAATAATACTGGATGTAATTTTGCCTTATAAATTTCTTGAAGTATTATAGTATACAACCTTGCAACACAAATCATAACAAATACATATATTACAAGTTCTACAAAATTAAATTGTCCCATAATTATTGTAGATGATACATAATATGCAACTTTTATGATAACAGCAGCTGCAAAAGCTTCTATTTTTTTATCTCTTTTAAAATATTCATACACTAATACTGCAACTATTATATCAAAAACAAAATTTAATGCTATTACCATGAATTTTACCTCCTTTTATAAATTCATTGAACTAATAATTTCTAATACTCTTCCTTCAAATTCAGATTCTTGTTCTTCATTAGTTATATTAGTCATAACAAATGTCTTCATTTGGTCTGTACTATTTACAATATAATATACTTTTCCTCTTTCTTCAGAATTTGTTTCTGTGTCTTTATAGCTATAATTATAAGTTGCATAATAAATATTATCTGTTGCCTTAATAAATTCATCTGAATCTACAGTTACTAATTCTTCATCTGTTGTAGGAAATTCTTCTTGTATATCAATTTCTTTATATGCTTCATCAGCATCTTCCTTATTACTTAAATCTACTACAGCTCTTCCTGTTGACTCTGCTTCATTCTGTATAGCTACCATATTTCCTGTTTTTAAATCAACTAATCTTGTAGTAAATGTTCCATTATCTTCAAGTTTTACCATTTCATATGGATCATATGTCCAATAATCTGTTATTGTTTTTGTTATATTATTTTCATTAATATTATCATTTGCATCATTTATATATTGCATAGCAGTTATACCTGAAACTAATGCCATTGCAATTACACAAAATAGAAAAATTATAATAACTTGATATGCTTTAATTTTTTTCTGAGTTATTCCATAAATTATTCCCAATATAGCTATTATAATCATTATAATTACTACTATATGGCTTAAATACAAACATGTCCACATAATTTATCTCTCCTTTACAATTTCCTACAAATATTATACATTTTTTGTATTAATTTGTATATTTCCATAATATTACTTTTCTGTTACATTTTTATATCACAATATTATAAACTTTTTATATTATGGTATACTAAATACATAGTTATAATATGTTTAGTTAAGGAGGTATTCATATGACACCACATAACGAAGCTGAAGTCGGTGATTTTGCAAAAACTGTTATTATGCCAGGAGATCCTTTAAGGGCAAAATATATAGCAGAAAATTTTTTAGATGATGCAAAATTAGTTAACTCTGTTAGAGGTATGTTTGCCTATACTGGTTTATATAAAGGTAAAAGAATTTCTGTTATGGCACATGGAATGGGAATGCCAAGTATTGGAATTTATTCATATGAGTTATATAAATTCTACGACGTAGAAAACATTATAAGAATTGGTTCTTGTGGAGGATATATTAAAGAATTAGATTTATTTGATGTTGTTTTAGCAGATGATGTTTATACAGAAGGAAATTATGCTCTTACTTTAAATAATGATACATGTCATATTGTTTCTGCAGATAAATCTCTTAATTCTGTTATAAAACAAGTTGCAGAAATTTCAAATATAAAAATTTATGAGGGTAATACCATTTGTACAGATGTATTTGATTTATATATGACAAATCAAAAGAAATTCTTTAATAGAATTCCTAAAAACTTTAAGCCTATTTCTGCAGAAATGGAAGCTTTTGCCCTATTCTACAATGCAAAACTTTTAAATAAAAAAGCTGCTTGTTTAATGACTGTTGTTGATTCAAAATTTATCGAGAGACAAGCATCCCCAGAAGAACGTGAACAAGGATTAAATAAAATGATAAAAATCGCATTAGATAGTGGAATCTTATTATAAACATAACAAAAAACTGCTTTCAAAAATTTGAATGCAGTTTTTTATTTGTTTGCTTTTATTAACATACAGCCAATCTAATTTATGTTTAGTTCTTGCTTTATCTTAATTGCTAAATCTTTGTTTATTCCTCTAACAGTCATTATCTCTTCTGGTGAAGCATTTTTTATATTACTAACGGTTTTAAATCTTTTTAATAATAAATTTCTTTTTACTTCGCCAATTCCTGGGATTTTGTCTAAAGCAGATTCGGTCATTTCTTTATCACGCAATTTTTTATGATAAGAAATTGCAGTGTCATGAACTGTATCTTGGAATTTCGTAATTAAATTTAATAATTCTTCCGATATATTTATTTCCTTTCTATCCTCATCCATTAGAGCTCTTGTTCTATGCTTATCATTTTTTACCATTCCAAAGATTTTTATATCAAGATTATATTTGTTTACCGCTTCTCTTGCTGCCCTTATTTGTGTTATTCCACCATCTACAAAAATCACATCTGGTAGATTTCCAAAACCTGTACTTGTACCATTTATTGAATGTTTTAATCTTCTTCCTATTACCTCTTCCATACATCTTGGATCATCTTGACCATATACCGTTTTTATTTTAAATCTTCTAGATAAATTTTTCTTTATAATTCCGTTTTGCATTACACACATTCCAGCCACAGTATTTGTTCCAGAAATATTAGATATATCATAACATTCTATTTTTCTTGGAATTTTATCCATTTTAAGTACATCTTTTAATTCTAGTAATAAACTATTTTTATCTTCAAATTTATTTTTTAAAGTAACAGCTGCATTATTCTCTGCCATTTCTACAAAACGTAGTTTTTCTCCTTTTTGTGGAGTTTTTATTTCCACCTTTCTATTTGCTAAATTAGAAAGCCATTCTTCTATTGTGTTCTTATCTTCTGGCTCATATCTCATCATTATTTTATTTGGTAAGTTAGGATTGTCCATATAATATTGTTTAATAAAACCAGATAAAATTTCACTATCTGACATATCTACTAAGTCTTGAAAGAAATAATATTCCCTTCCAATCATTTTGCTTCCTCGTACAAAAAATATTTCAACACAAACTTCTAAATCATTTTTTGCAATTCCAATAACGTCTATATTATTCTCTGATATATTAGAAACCTTTTGTTTTTCTGAGATTCGCTCTATTGCCACCATTTTATCCCTTAAATATGCAGCTTTCTCATATTCAAATTTATCTGATGCTTCTTTTATTTGAGTTGCTAATTCCTTTATTATTTTACTTGTTTTACCCTCTAATAAATCTATAATTTCATCAATCTGCTTTCTATAATCTTCTTTAGAAATATACCCTACACATGGTGCAAAACATTTTTTTATTTGATAATTTAAACAAGGTCTCGTTGTAGATTTAAAATTTCTACATTGTCTTATTCTATATTTACTTTTTATAAAATCGACCATTTCCTTTGCAGCTCCAGAATTTGCATATGGTCCAAAATATTTTGAACCATCATTTACTATTCTTCGTGTAATGATTACATTTGGAAAATCTGATTTTACATCTATCTTTATATATGGATATGTTTTATCATCTTTTAATAATACATTAAATTTTGGTCTATATTTTTTTATTAAATTACATTCCAAAATTAAAGCTTCAGCTTCATTGTCTACAACAATATATTCAAAATAATCTATTAAAGAAACCATCTTTTTTATACGTTCTGTTTTATTTGTTTTTCTAAAATATGATGTAACTCTTCTTTTTAATGAAACAGCTTTACCAACATATATAATATTATTGTTTTTATCGTGCATTAAATATACCCCTGGCTTAGATGGTAAATTCTTTATTTCCTCTTCTATATTAAATTTATTTTGCATTTTCCACCTCACATGCAATTAATTAATTCAACATATATTATATCATATTATCCCCTATTTCTATAGCAATTTTTTTAAGGACTTGATACTTTTTTAATTTTATTGTAATATAATACCATAAGTCAAAAAGTTACGTATAAAATTATTTTGAAAGGAGGATATTTTATATTACATAAATGACTTTTTAAAGCGCCAGGACACCTATGTAGTGTTGACGAGGTCAGAGTTTATCGAAATTTTCGGCGGGTACTCTGTGGTATGCTACTACCATAAATATTAGCAAAAACTACTAGCAATAGTAGAACAAATCTAATTGTGTAGCTATATTGTTACTTTTTGACTATTTTTTGTAGTACAAATTTTTTATAGATTTGTATTAGAATATTTAGGAGGTACAGTATATATGTGTGGAATTATAGGTTATATTGGAACAAAAAAAGCAAAACCAATTTTAATTAATGGTTTACTTAGACTAGAATACAGAGGTTATGACTCTGCAGGAATTGCCACAATAGAAAAAGATGGCATAAAAGTAGTAAAAGAAAAAGGTAGAATTGCAAATTTAAATTCTATGAAAGAAGTAGATACTTTAGAAGGAACAATTGGTATTGGTCATACTAGATGGGCAACACATGGAAAGCCTTCTGCTGTTAATTCTCACCCACATTATGACAATAGTAAAACATTTGCTGTAGTACATAATGGAATAATAGAAAATTATCATGAATTAAGAAAATTCTTAGAGGACAATGGATATACTTTTCTTTCTGATACAGATACAGAAGTTGTTCCAAATTTAATTCATTATTATTATAAAAAAGAACATGATTTCTTAAAATCTGTAAAATTAGCTTGTGATGATTTAAAAGGAAGTTTTGCATTAGAAATTTTATGCAAAGACTATCCAGATAACATGATTGTTGTTAGACAAGATAGTCCATTAGTTATAGGAAAAGGATTAAATGAAAATTACATTTCTTCTGATATTCCTGCTATACTTTCATTTACAAAAGATTTCTATTTTTTAAATGATCGTGAATTTGCAGTATTATCTAGAGACCATATCGATTTTTATGATAATGATTTAAATAAAATTGATAAAATTATAAAGAGCATAGAATGGAATACCGCTTCAGCAGAAAAAGATGGATACGAAGATTTTATGTTAAAAGAAATTTACGAACAACCAAACGCTATTAGAGAAACAATTGGTTCAAAATTATCAGACGAAAAAATTTCTTTTAATGATTTCGAAATAGATAAAGCTTACTTAGAAACAATTAATAGAATATATATAGTTGCATGTGGTACAGCCAAAAACGCTGGTCTTGCTACAAAAGCAACTTTCGAAAATTTCTGTAAAATACCTACAGAAGTAGATATAGCATCAGAGTTCAGATATAGAGATCCATTAATAGATGAACATACTTTATGCATCTATATTAGTCAATCTGGAGAAACAGCAGATACTATTGCCGCATTAAAATTAGCTAAACAAAAAGGTTCTAAAACTATTGCGGTTGCAAATGTTATAGGTAGTTCTATAACTCGTGAAGCAGATTATTGTATTTATACACATGCTGGTCCAGAAATTGCAGTTGCTTCTACAAAAGCATATACTTCACAAGTTGTTTTATTAAATATATTAGCTTTATATTTTGCAGAAGTTTTAGTTAGAGTTCCAAGTAAGGAAATTGATGATATTAAAAAAGAAATATTAGAATTGCCTAAGAAAGCTGAATTAACACTTGGTAATGTTGCAGAAATTAAAAACTTTGCAAATATTGTCTATAAAGAAACTGATATATTCTTCTTAGGTAGAGGTGTAGATTGCTATGCAGCTGAAGAAGCTTCTTTAAAACTAAAAGAAATTTCATATATTCATTCTGAAAGCTATCCTGCTGGTGAATTAAAACACGGACCTATTGCTTTAATAGAAAATGATGTAACAGTTATTGGAATTATGACAAATCCAAACTTAGTAGAAAAAACAATTAGTAATCTACAAGAAGTAATTACAAGAGGTGCAAAAACTTTAGTAGTAACAAATCAAAAAGTTGATGACTCTCAATTCTTCAAAGTAATTCATATACCTGAGACAAATAGTTGCTTATCACCTATTTTATCTATTATACCTTTACAATTGCTTTCTTACTATATATCAAAAGAAAAAGGATTAGATGTTGATAAGCCTAGAAATTTAGCAAAATCAGTAACAGTTGAATAAGTTTGATATACTAAAAGGAACCCTATGTTAAACACAGAGGGTTTCTTTTTTATTTTTATAATAAATATTTTTAAATACCTCTATCTTCTAAAGCTTTCTTAACTATTTCTGTATCAATTGTTTTATTAAATAATTTAGAATATTCAATTACTGTATGTAATACCCCTTCTAAATCCATTATATTAGAAGTAACTTTTTTGGCTATCATTGATAGTGCCTCTTCGTTTATCTCTATATTATTCATTTTTGCTTTATTTTTTAATATTTCTAATCTTTCCTCATAATTATAGTCTGAAATTTTTGCTACTATTCCCCATTTAATTCTTGACTCAATTCTATTTTCTAGTAAATTAATATCTTTTGGTGCTCTATCACTAGAAAGAATAATTTTTTTATCCTTAGAATATAATGAATTAAATGTATTGAAGAATTCTTCTTGAATTCTTTCTTTTCCAGCTATAAATTGAATATTATCTACAGCTAATACATCTACATTTCTATATTTTTCTCTAAATTGTTTCATAGTATTTTCTTTTATTGCATCAATTAGTTCAACAGTAAATTGCTCAGAATTAATATATAGAACATTTAAATTTTTGTTATTTTCTAAAATTTTATTTAATATTGCACAACATAAATGTGTTTTTCCTACTCCATTTCCACCATATATAAGCAATGGATTATAGCTTGTTTTATTTTCTGCTACACTTTTTGCAACCTTATAAGCAAATTCATTATTCTTTACTACTACAAAATTCTCAAACGTATATTTTGATAATTTATTATTTCTCTCGTTTTTCATATTATTTACCTCCACAATCAAAGTATAGCAGCTTTACTGTTTTGAATCTACTATTTCTATTAAATTCATATTAGTCAATACTATTTGTGACCACATATCTTGATGTAAGAAAAAAATACTTAACTTTAAGTTAAGTATTTTTTACACAATAAAAAAATGTAATATTATTAACAATATTGCTCCTGGTACTCCTAACAGTCCAATTAATACAGATGTAAATATATTTAGCCCTATATGAAAACTAAACCATCCACCTATATAGTTTATTAATAATATCAATAAACCACCTAAAATCGAATTTAATGCCAATTTAATTACAAATTTTAGTGGTTTTACGAATATTCTTCCAAATAAAAAGATAAAGCATATTGATGCTGCAAAAACTAACATATTGTTATAGTCCATATACATCACTCCTACTAATATTTATGATAATACATGGACAAATATACCTTACATTGCTTCTTGCCTTGTTAAATTTCTAATATCCTTTTCTTGAATATTATCTATAATTAATCCTCTTCTCTTTATTTTTTTTAATAAATAGTTAAGTTTAGCTTGATTTGCTTTTATTTGATATGCATAATAATCCACCAATTCATCTTCTGCAAATTCAAAGTTTTTATGCGCAAGTTCTAAATCCATTTTAGTTTTAATTAATGACTTTACTAAATCCAAACTTTTCTCTTCCTCTGTTGCATCAACGATTTTACTTTCTTTAATATAAGTCTCATAAATCATTCTATCACCTCAATCATACTATAGTAAGTATATTCAAAATTTCTCAAATTATACCAAGAAATTTATTATAAAAATTGAAATTGATTGAATTACAAATGAGTTTAAAGTATTAGATACTAAAAGATTATTACTGGCTTCAATTACCCCTAATTCTTCATTACTATTTTTATGAAATCTTTGGCTTTCTATAAATGTAATGAATTCCGGTATACTTGTTGCTATTCCCAAAACTAAGCCTATAATAATTTCTGAAATATTAAAGATATAGCATAGATTTTCTAGAGTATCACTTAGTAAATTTCCTACTAAATATAATATAATTCCTATTAACAAAATATATACAATGTAAATAGGTATTTTCTTTTTATTTGTTTTTAAATTTGTGTTTGTTTTTTCTCCTTCAAAAACAAATTTACCATTATAATGTTTGTTTATTTTATTAAAAATATAAAATAATACAATATATATTAATGCTATTCCTATATTATTTCCTATCTTTAATTTCCAAATAATTATTGGAATTATTATAGTTATTAATACTAATACCATATTTATTTTTAGCGATTTATTTTTTAATACCTTTAAATTTTTGTTTATTATAATGGACAATATATATTGAACACTATTAATAATATTAGAACTTAAAATATTGAAAATTCCTGCATCTATCATTCCACTTATTGATGAAAATGTAACTGTTAAAAATTCTGGAATACTTGTAGCAATTCCAGAAATATTTCCTATGGTTTGTGGCTTTAGCTCTAAAAGTTCCCCTAACTTTCTAAGTGTTGGAACTAATAAGCTTTTAGATACAAAGACTATAACTAATAATTCTATTATTAATTTTATAATTTCCCAAACAAAATTCATACATATCTCCTATATATGAATTATTTACATTATTTTAAGAAATAAACAAAAAACTACACCTAAAATACTAAATTATATTTAATATTTTAGGTGTAGTTTAAATAATATAAGACTATTTTAATAACTCTAAAATTGCCATTTCAGCACCGTCACCTTTACGAGGTCCTACTTTAAGTATTCTTGTATATCCTCCAACTTTTCCTGCTGTAGAGAATCTATCTGCTAATTCTCCAAATAATTTTGCTGGAATATCTATATTTTTTCCATCTGCATCTTTAACTTTAGAAACAGAGTTCATTATTTTTCTTCTAGCATTTAATCTTGAAGGCATATCTTTTTGTCTTTTTTCTGTAACTTCTTCTTTAACAACTTTTAAATATTCATTACCGTTTTTGCTTTTTACTAATTCTGTAACTTTATTTCCATTAGCATCTCTTTTTGCTCTTACTATTTTCTTATCTACTTCTTCGTAGTTATCTTTTTCTTTTATAGCTAAAGCAATTAGACTATTAGCTATAGCTTGAGTTTCTTTAGCTCTAGCTAATGTTGTTTCTATTTTTTCGTTTACTAATAAATCAGTTACTTGTGTTTTTAGCATTGCTTTTCTTTGTGCAGTTGTTTTCCCTAGTTTTCTATTCTTTGCCACTTTTTTCACACCTTTCTAATTTATTTTAATCATCTTCTGGCGCAAAGTCTAATCCTAATGAATGTAATTTATTTGTTACTTCATCTAATGACTTTTTACCTAAATTTCTTACTTTCATCATTTCTGACTGAGTTTTATTTACTAAATCTTCTACTGTTACAATACCAGCTCTCTTTAAACAGTTAAATGAACGTACAGAAAGCTCTAAATCTTCTATTGTCATTTCTAATACTTTTTCTTTCTTAGATTCTTCTTTTTCAACCATTACTTGAGTATTCTTTGTAGCTTCTGATAAATCTATAAATAATTCTAGATGTCCAGTCATAACTTTAGCTGCTAAGCTTAAAGCTTCATATGGTTTTAAACTTCCATCTGTCCATACTTCGATTACTAATTTATCATAATCTACTCTTTGTCCAACTCTAGTATTTTCAACAGAATAGTTTACTTTCTTTACAGGTGTGTAAATTGAATCTATTGGAAGTACAGATATATCTTGTCCTTCTTTTTTGTTTTGTTCTGCTGTATTATATCCTCTTCCTTTATTAACTGTCATTTCAATAACTAAATGTCCACCTTCTGAAACTGTTGCAATATGTAAGTCTTTATTTAAAACTTCTACAACACCATCAGTTATTATATCTCCAGCTGTAACTTCTCCTTCTTTTGCATCAATTCTAATAACTCTTTCTTCATTTCCTTCCATTTTTAGACGAACATCTTTTAAGTTAACAATAAGCTCTGGTACATCCTCCACTACATTTGGAATTGTAGAGAATTCATGTAAAACACCGTCTATTTTAATACTTGTTATTGCTGTTCCTGGTAAAGAAGAAAGTAATATTCTTCTTAGTGAATTACCTATTGTTACACCATATCCACGTTCTAATGGTTCACAAACGAATTTTGAATAATTTCTTTTTTCATCAACTTCCAAGCATTGTATGTCTGGCTTTTCAAATTCAATCATTTTTACCTCCTAATAGAGTTGCATTGATATAGCAACCTTTAAAATATTTACCATTTTGCTATGGTATACTATTATTTTGAGTAAAGTTCTACTATTAAATGCTCTTCTACTGGTAAATCAATATCTTCTCTTGATGCTAATCTAACAACTTTACCTGTTAAATTGTCTAAATCTCTTTCTAGCCAATCTGGAGTAGGTCTGCTTGCATTTTCTTCTACGTTAGCTTTAATTGTAGCATTATCTTTTTTAATTTCTCTTACAGAAATTACATCACCTGGTTTTACTAAATATGATGGAATATCACATTTTTTACCATTTACATCAAATTGTGAATGATTTACAAATTGTCTAGCTTGTGCTCTTGAAGCAGCAAATCCTAGTCTATATACAACATTGTCTAATCTGCTTTCTAGTATTGTTAATAATTCTTCACCAGTAATTCCTTTTTTGTTTGAAGCCATTTCAAAATATTTTCTGAATTGTTTTTCTCCAACTCCATAATACATTTTTGTTTTTTGTTTTTCTCTTAATTGTGTACCATATTCAGAAAGTTTATTTCTTTTTTGACCATGTTCTCCTGGTCCATAATTTCTTCTAGCTATACTACATTTTTCTGAATAACATCTGCTACCTTTTAAGAATAATTTTTGACCTTCTCTTCGGCATATACGGCATTGTTCATCTTTATATCTTGCCATTTGTCTTTTACACCTCTTCTTTCAAATTTATTATTTCTTAATTATACTCTTCTTCTTTTTGGTGGTCTACAACCATTGTGTGGTATTGGTGTTACATCCTTAATGCTGCTTATTTCTAGACCTGTTGTTTGAAGTGATCTTATTGCAGCTTCTCTACCTGAACCTGGTCCTTTAACAAAAACGTCAACTGTTTTTAAACCATGTTCCATAGCTTTTTTAGCTGCTGTTTCAGCAACTTCTCCTGCAGCAAATGGTGTGCTTTTTCTAGAACCTTTAAATCCTAATCCTCCAGCACTTGCCCAAGATATAACATTACCTTTAACGTCTGTAATTGTAACTATTGTATTGTTAAAACTAGAATGAATATGAGCTGAACCTTTATCTATATTTTTTCTATCTCTTCTTCTAGTTACTGTCTTTTTTGTTACATTTTTAGCCATCTTTCTAGCTTACCTCCCTTTTTTATACTCTTTCGAGCCTAAAAATTATTTCTTTTTGCTTACTAATTTTCTAGGACCTTTTCTTGTACGAGCATTAGTTTTTGTTCTTTGTCCTCTAACTGGAAGACCTCTTCTATGTCTTAATCCTCTGTAGCATCCTATTTCTGTAAGTCTTTTAATGTTTAATGCAACTTCTCTTCTTAAATCTCCTTCTAATAATAGATGGTTTGAGTCAATTGCTTTTCTAATTGCTTGTACTTGATCTTCTGTTAAATCTTTTACTCTAGTATCTGGATTTACCTCAGCCTCTTTTAATAATTTTTGTGATGTTGAAAGACCAATACCATAAATATATGTTAATCCAACTTCTACTCTTTTTTCTCTAGGTAAATCAATTCCTGATATACGAGCCATAATTGCACCTCCAAATTATTTGTTTTTTAAGTATTAAGATTTATATATGAACACAAATTTGATAAAGAGATATAACTCTTCAGCCGCTACCATTTTTGTGCTTATACCGTAGGACTTTTACTATCCTTGTCTTTGTTTGTGTTTAGGGTTTTCACAAATAACTCTAACAACACCTTTTCTTTTAATAACCTTGCACTTTGGGCATATAGGTTTTACTGATGCTCTAACCTTCATTTGATACACCTCCTGTTATTACTCATATTTTTACATTTACTGAGCAATTATGAAGCGTGAAATCAGATGTGTGGTTTAATACACATCTCATCTCACACTTCATACCTAAATAATAGGTTTTATTTAGCTCTCCATGTTATTCTTCCTCTATTTAAATCATATGGTGACAATTCTACTTTTACTTTATCTCCTGGTAATATTTTTATATAATTCATTCTAAGTTTTCCTGAAATATGAGCCAATATTATATGTCCATTTTCAAGTTCAACCTTAAAATTTGTATTTGGTAAAGTTTCTACAACAATACCTTCTACTTCTATTACATCTTCCTTTGACAAATTTATTCCCTCCTGAATAATTTTATTTAACAATAAATAGCTAATATATTATACATCATATTTACACTATAGTCAATATTTTTGGCTCTTTTTCTGTAATTAAAATTGTATTTTCATAGTGTGCAGCCCTTGTTCCATCTTCTGTTATAATTCCCCAACCATCATCTAGTTCAAGAATGTTTGGTTTACCGGCAATTACCATTGGCTCTATTGCTAATGTCATTCCAGGTTCTAGTCTTGGGCCTCTTCCTGCTCTTCCATAGTTTGGAATACCTGGATCTTCGTGCATTTCTCTTCCTATTCCATGTCCTTGAAATTCTCTAACTACAGAAAATCCATTTTTTTCGACATATTCACCAATAGCATGTGATATGTCTCCTAATCTAAATCCTTTTTTAGCATATTTAATTCCTTCAAAAAAAGATTGTTTAGTTACATCTATTAATCTTTGACTTTCTTTATCGATTTTTCCAACAGCATAAGTCCTACAACAGTCGCCATTAAATCCATCTTTATATGCAACTAAATCTACACTTACTATATCTCCTTCTTTTAAGATTTCTCTTTTAGAAGGTATACCATGAATTACAACATCATTAACAGAACTACAAATACTTGCAGGAAAATCTGGAACACCGTCTATTCCACTTGGATAACCTTTTTCTGCTGGTATTGCTCCATTTTTTCTCATTGTTTCTTCTGCAATTCTATCTAATTCATATGTTGTAATTCCTGGTTTTATTGCTGCCTCGATAGCCTTTTGTGCTAAAAAGGCTACCCTACAAGCTTCTTTCATTTTTTCAATTTCTTTTGGAGATTTTATATATATCATTTTATATTACTTCCTTATCTATTTGCTTTATAATTTTCCAACCATTCGCTTATCATTTCTTTTGTAATATTTACATTTGCATGTAATTGTACTCTATATAATAATTTCTTTTTTTCATAATATTCTATAAGTTCTTTTGATTGTTCATGATATACTCTAAGTCTTTCTGTTATTGTTTCTTCGTTGTCATCTTTTCTTTGAATTAATTCGCTTCCACAAACATCACATATACCCTCTACTTTTGGCTTTTTATATTCCAAATTATAAATTGCTCCACATTCCTTATTTGAACAAATTCTTCTCTTTGTGGTTCTATATATTATATCTTCATCTGGAATATCTAAAAATATTACTAAATCAACTTTTTGATTTTGTTCTTCCAACATTTTGTCTAAAGCTTCTGCTTGCTTTTTATTTCTAGGAAATCCATCAAATACAACTCCATTAGAGCCTTCAAATTCATGCATTTTCCCTTTTAACATATTTATTGTTATTTCATCTGGTACTAAATTACCTTTATCCATATATTCTTGTGCTTTTTTTCCTAATTCTGTTCCATTTTTTATTTCTTCTCTAAACATATCTCCTGTTGCAATATGTCCCATATTTTGTGTCTTTTCAAATAAATTTGATACTGTTCCTTTACCACTACCTGGTCCACCAAGTAAAACAATATTCATTTTCGTCACTCCAATCTTATCTTAAGCAATTATTATTTTTTAAATATATATGTTAAAGTATATATTTAAAAAATAATAATTGACCATGGGCACGACTGCAGCATAACTCCGTCCGTCGTACCCTGATACAATAAATTTTATTCTAAGAATCCCTTGTAATGTCTCATTACTAATTGTGATTCTAATTGTTGAACTGTCTCTAATGCAACACCAACTATAATAAGTATAGATGTTCCTCCAAATGCTACATTTAAGTTTGTAAATCTCATAAACATTGGAAGTATAGCTATAAGTGCTAAGAATAGACCACCAAATAATGTTAATTTGGTAAGCACTGATGATAAATATTCTGTAGTTGGTTTTCCTGCTCTTATTCCTGGTATAAATCCACCATTTTTCTTAATATTTGCTGAAACCTCTGCTGGGTTAAATGTTGCATATATATAGAAAAATGTAAATCCTACTATCAATAATAAGTAAACTATTGCATTTGCTATTGTATATCCAATTGCTACATTTGAACTTGATGTAGCTATTGAGAAATTATATATTACATTCCAAAATCCTGTATGTGACGCAATACTTGGATCAAAAATTTGAATTATCATTGCTGGGAACGTCATGAATGATGATGCAAATATTATTGGCATAACTCCTGCCATTGCTATTTTTAATGGTATATATGTGTTTTGTGCTCCCATCATTTTTCTTCCAACAACTTTCTTAGCATATTGTACCGGAATTCTTCTTTCAGCTTGTTGTATAAATACAACTGCTGTAACTAAGATTAATGCTCCTATTACAATTGCTAAAGCAACTAATAATCCAGTTGTACTAAATCCAGATTCAGTCATTATTAATGACCAAATTGAACTTACTGCACTTGGTAATCTTGATACAATACCAATAAAGATAATCATTGAAACACCATTTCCAATTCCTTTATTAGTAATTTGGTCACCAATCCACATAAGTAATGCTGTACCTGCCATAAGACCTGTTACAACTAATACTCCTGATAATATTCCTGAATCTACGAATATTCCTTGTGATTTGTATGATAAATATAATCCTACACCTTCTATTAATGCAAGTAAAATTGAAAGTGCCTTTGTATATTTATCTATTTTTTGTTTTCCAACTTCTCCACCTTCCTTAGTTAATCTTTCTAATGAAGGTATTATCATTGTTAATAATTGTATAACAATTGAAGCTGTAATATATGGTGTTACTGACATTGCAAATATTGAAAATCTAGAAAATGCTCCTCCAGAGATTATATCTATTAATCCTGTAAGGCCATTTCCAGCTGATTGCATAGCATTTTGAATCTGTACCAAGTCTACACCTGGAACAGTTATAAAACATCCTAACCTAAATACTATAATCAATACTAATGTGTATAATAATCTTTTTCTTACTTCAGGTGTCTTTAATGCATTTTTTATAGTTTTAAACAACTAAATCACCTCTATCTTTCCTCCTGCTGCTTCTATTTTTTCTGCAGCTGCTTTTGTAAATCTCTTTGCTTTAACAGTTAACTTTTTCTCTAAATTTCCTGTAGCTATTACTACTATTCCATCATTTATTTTTCCTATAATTCCTTCTGCTAATAAGCTTTCTGCAGTAACTTCAGTTGCTTCGCTCTTATTTAACATTGTTAAAGTTACTTCTGTGTATTTTTTAGCATGAATGTTAGTGAATCCTCTTTTTGGAAGTCTTCTATATAAAGGTGTTTGACCTCCTTCGAATCCTCTTCTAACTCCACCGCCAGATCTTGCTTTTTGTCCTTTATGTCCTTTTCCAGATGTTTTTCCAAGACCTGAACCAATACCACGACCTAATCTTTTTCTCTTAACTCTTACGTTTGCTGGTCCTAATTCTCCTAATTGCATTTCTTCAATTGCACCTCCTTAAAATTTGATAATACTATTATAATATATCAGAAACTTTTTTTCCTCTTTTTTTAGCAATTTGTTCTACTGTTCTCATATTTTCTAATCCATTCATTGTTGCATACACAACATTTCTTGGATTATTTGTACCAAGAACTTTAGTTTTAATATCTTTGTATCCAGCTAATTCTAATACAGCTCTTGCACTTCCTCCTGCAATAACTCCAGAACCTTGTACAGCTGGTTTTAACATTACTCTTGCACTTCCGAATTTTCCTATAAATTCGTGAGGGATTGTTGTTCCAACTACTGGTACTTCTATTAGATTTTTTCTAGCATCATCAATTGCTTTTTTTATTGCATCAGGTACTTCTGCTGCCTTTCCATTTCCAACACCAACGTGTCCGTTTCCGTCACCAACAACTACTAAAGCACTAAATCTAAAAGTTCTACCACCTTTAACAACTTTAGCAACTCTATTTATTGCAACAACTTTCTCTTTTAATTCAACTGCATTTTCTTCTTGCATCGGTTTTCTTTCCTCCTTTTCTTTTTGAATATATTTACTCTTTTAGAAGTTTAATCCACCATTTCTTGCAGCTTCTGCTAATTCTTTAACAACACCATGATAGATATATCCACCTCTATCAAAAACAACATCTTTTATATTCTTTTCTAATGCTCTTTTTGCTATAAGTGCTCCAACTTCTTTTGCTGCTTCTTTATTTGAATATTTAGTTTTTACTTCTTTATCTAATGTAGAAGCTGAAACTAAAGTATTTCCAGCGACATCATCAATTACTTGTGCATATATATTTGTATTACTTCTATATACACATAGTCTTGGGCATTCAGCTGTTCCACTTATTTTTCTACGAACACGAGCATGTCTTCTTGCTCTTTCCATTTTTCTGTCTGTTTTTGTAATCACTTTTCTCTCTCCTTTCCATATAAAAATATCTTTATGAAAATTCTTTATTCTAATTTAAATTTTATTTTTTACCAGCTTTACCTTCCTTACGTCTGATAACTTCATAATCATATTTAATACCTTTTCCACCATAAACTTCTGGTACTCTTTTAGATCTAACAACTGCTGCTGTTTGACCAACTAATTCTTTATCTATTCCTCTAACAACTATTGTGTTTGCATCTGGAACATCAAATGTGATTCCTGCTGGAGCTTCGAAAATTACTGGGTGTGAATAACCTAAAGTTAAGTTTAAGTTATTTCCTTGTTTTTGTACTCTATAACCTACACCATTAATTTGTAATGTTTTTGTAAATTCGTGTTCTACTCCTTCAATCATGTTTTTTATTAAAGTTCTTGTTAATCCATGTAAACCTTTGTTAAAGTTATTATCATCTGGTCTTGTTACTTTAATAACGTTATCTTCTACAGTAACTGTTATATTTTTATGAATATCTCTTTCTAATGTTCCTTTTGGTCCTTTTACAGTTATATGATTACCGTCTAATTTAACTTCAACACCTTCTGGTATTGTAATAGGCGCGTTTCCTATTCTTGACATTTCCTTTTTCCCTCCTTCTTGTCTTTTATCTGATTACAATGCGTTTCTTCGCATTGTATCCTGAATCTGTAACAGGCAGAGCCTTAACAGCTTCAAGAATTACCAAATATATGCTAAAACTTCTCCTCCAAGATTTTCTTTTCTTGCTTCTTTATCTGTTTTAATTCCTTTTGATGTAGAAATTAAAGCTATTCCTAAACCATTTAAAACTTTTGGTAATTTTTCAGCAGAAGCATATACTCTTAATCCTGGTTTACTTATTCTTTTTATTCCAGCTATAACTTTAGCTCCGTTTTCATCATATTTTAAAGCGATTCTTAATATTCCTTGATTTTCGTTTTCTATTTCTTCAACAGATTTAATATATCCTTCATTATATAATATATCTGCTATTGATTTCTTCATTTTTGATGCAGGAACATCAACTGTTTTATGCTTTGCAGCACTTGCATTTCTAATTCTTGTTAACATATCTGCTATTGGATCTGTAGTATTCACTTAAGTTTCCCTCCTTTTTTATCTTCTACCAACTTGCTTTTTTAACACCTGGGATTTCTCCTTTATGTGCTAATTCTCTAAAGCAAACACGGCAAATTCCATATTTTCTAATATATCCATGTGGTCTTCCACATATTTTACATCTATTATATTCTCTTGTAGCATATTTTTGTGGTTTTTGTTGTTTAACTTTTAAAGATTTTTTAGCCATATTAATCTCCTTTCTTTAGACTAATTTTTGAATGGCATACCTAGAAGTTTTAATAATTCCTTTCCTTCTTCGTCTGTTTTTGCTGTTGTAACAAAAATAATATCCATTCCTCTTAATTTATCTACTTTATCATATTCAATTTCTGGGAATATTAATTGTTCTTTAACACCCATTGAGAAATTTCCTCTACCATCAAATGAATTAGCAGAAATTCCTCTGAAATCTCTTATTCTTGGCATAGCAACATTAAATAATTTGTATGCAAAATCATACATTTTTCCTCTTCTTAATGTTACTTTACATCCAACATTAACTCCCTCTCTTAATTTAAAAGCAGCTATTGATTTTCTTGCTTTTGTTACTATTGGTTTTTGTCCTGTAATAATAGATAAATCATTCATAGCATTGTCTAATGATTTTGGATTATCTTTAATATCTCCAAGACCAATATTTATAACAATTTTATCTAGTTTTGGAACTTCCATTATTGACTTATAATTAAATTTTTTCATCATTGCTGGAACTATTTCTTTTTCATATTGTTCTCTTAATTTTTCCATCAGGATACAAATCCTCCTTTCCTAAAATTATTTTAATTCTGCATTACATTTTTTACATACACGAACTTTTTTGTCGTCTTCAACTTTATATGCTATTCTTGTTACTTTTCCGCATTTTGGGCAAATTACACCAACAATACTGCTATGTACTGGATATTCTGATGGTATAATTCCTCCTTCTTCACCTTGTTTTCTTGGTTTTACATGTTTCTTTCTGATATTAACTCCTTTAACAACTATTTTTTGTGTCTTTGGAATTACTTCTAATACTTCGCCTGTTTTACCTTTATCATTTCCAGATAAAACTTTAACTGTATCACCTTTTTTTATTCTCATTATAGGATTCTCCTCCTTTTCTACAATTTTTGCTTTTATCTTAAGGTTTACAAAAATCATGAAATGATTTTTGCATCTTTAATTTGTAGCATTTCAAAATATCGCAGATATTTTGAAATTAACAACTTAAAGAACCTCTGGAGCTAATGATAAAATTTTCATATAATTTTTATCTCTTAACTCTCTTGCAACAGGTCCAAATATACGTGTTCCTCTTGGATTTCCATCATCTTTAATAAGTACTGCTGCATTTTCATCAAATCTTACATATGAACCATCTGCTCTTTTTGTAGGTTTCTTTGTTCTTACTACTACTGCTTTAACAACATCACCTTTTTTTACTTGTCCTCCAGGTATTGCTGTTTTTACAGAAGCTACTATAACATCACCTATTTTAGCATATTTTCTATATGAACCACCTAAACATCTAATGCACATAATCTCTCTTGCACCAGTGTTATCAGCAACTTTTAATATAGTTTGTTGTTGTACCATGTTAATTAGTACCTCCTTTTCTCTATTATAAGTTTAAGTTATTTTATAACTGCTTTTTCCATAACTTCAACTAATCTCCATCTCTTGTCTTTAGAAAGTGGTCTAGTTTCCATTACTCTTACTTTATCTCCAATTTGACATTCGTTCTTTTCGTCATGAGCTTTTAATTTATATGTTTTCTTAACGAATTTTCCATATTTTTTATGTTTTTCACTAGTTTCAACTGCAACAACTATTGTTTTATCCATTTTATTAGATATAACTGTTCCAACTAAAACTTTACGAAGATTTCTTTCTTCCATTAGAACTTCTCCTTTCTAAGCATTTTTGCTTTCAGCTATTTTTCTCTCTGTTAAAACTGTATTAATTCTTGCTATGTCTTTTCTTACTTCTTTTATTCTCATTGGATTATCTAATCCATGTGTAGCTAAACTAAATCTTAATTTGAATAATTCTGTTTTTAATTCAGATAATTCTTTTTCTAGTTCTGGTGAAGACATTTCTTTTATCTTATTAATCTTCATTGCTATCACCCACCTTATCTTCAGATTCTCTTGCTACGAATTTACATTTTACTGATAATTTATTCATAGCTAGTCTTAAAGCTTCTCTTGCTGTTGCTTCAGGAACTCCTGCTATTTCAAACATAACTCTTCCTGGTTTTACTGGAGCTACATAATATTCTACAGCACCTTTACCTTTACCACCACGAGTTCCGGCTGGTTTACTTGTAATAGGTTTGTCTGGGAATATTTTTATCCAAACTTTTCCACCTCTTTTGATGTAACGTGTCATAGCAATACGTGCTGCTTCTATTTGATTTCCTGTTATTAATCCAGCTTCTAATGTTTGAATTCCGTATTCTCCATTAGTAACTTTTGTTCCTCTTGTAGCTTTTCCTCTATTTCTACCTTTTTGTTGTTTTCTATATTTTGTTCTTTTTGGCATTAATGGCATTATTGCTCTCCTCCTTCCACGTTTTTCTTAGTTGGAAGAACTTCTCCTTTATAAATCCAAACTTTTACACCAACTTTTCCATATGTTGTATCTGCTTCTGCAAATCCATAGTCAATGTCAGCTCTTAAAGTTTGAAGTGGTATAGTACCATCTTTATAGAATTCTGTTCTAGCCATATCGGCTCCACCTAATCTTCCAGAGCATGCTGTTTTAATTCCTTGAGCTCCTGCTCTCATTGTTTTTTGCATACATTGTTTCATAGCTCTTCTGAATGAAATTCTTCTCTCTAATTGTCCTGCAATATTTTCTGCAACTAATTGTGCATCTAAATCTACATTTTTAACTTCAACTATATTTAAGTTTACAGTTTTTCCAATCATTTTTTGTAATTCTTCTTTTAATGTTTCAACTAAATTTCCACCTTTACCTATAACTAAACCTGGTTTAGCTGTGTAAACGCTAATTTTAACAAATTTAGCTGTTCTTTCTATTTCAATTTTAGAAATTCCACTTGCATATAATTTTTTCTTTAAAAATTTACGAATGTTGTAATCTTCTACTAAGTAATCACTAAAGTTTTTAGAATCAGCATACCATTTTGAATCCCAATTCTTGATTACTCCAACTCTTACACCATGTGGATTAACTTTTTGTCCCATTTCTAAAATTCCTCCTCTCCTAATCTTCTCTTTCTCTTAATACTATCGTTATATGTGTTGTTCTCTTTCTTATTCTTACTGCTGAACCTTTTGCAGCTGGTCTAATTCTTTTTAGAGTTGGACCTTGGTTTGCATATATTTCTGATATATATAATTTTTCATGACTCATATCATGATTATTTTCTGCATTTGCAATTGCTGATTTTAATAATTTTTCAAGTATTGGTGATGATGCTTTAGGTGTAAATTTCATTATAGCTAATGCTTCATCAACATTTTTACCTCTTACTAAATCTGCAACTATTTTTACTTTTCTAGCTGATATTCTAGCAAATTTTAATTCTGCTCTTGCTTCATTAATTGTTGCTTGCTCTTGCATTTTTTTCCCTCCTTGCTTAAATCAATTATTTCTTAACTGTTGTTTTCTTATCTCCGGCATGACCTTTAAATGTTCTTGTAGGAGCAAATTCTCCTAATTTATGTCCTATCATTTCTTCTGTTAAATAAACAGGTACATGTTTTCTTCCATCATGAACTGCTATTGTATGTCCAACCATTTGAGGATATATTGTAGAAGCTCTTGACCATGTTTTTAATACTTCTTTTTTACCTGTTTCGTTCATTTCTTCTATTCTCTTTAGAAGTTTTTCTTGTACATAAGGTTTCTTTTTGCTTGATCTTGACATTTATATTTTCCCTCCTCTTCAGACTATTTTCTTCTCTTAACTATGAATTTATTTGATAATTTCTTTTTATTTCTTGTCTTGTATCCAAGTGCTGGTTTACCCCAAGGTGTTAATGGTCCTGCGTGTCCAACTGGTGCTTTTCCTTCACCACCACCATGTGGGTGATCTACTGGGTTCATAACTGCACCTCTAACTTGTGGTCTCCAACCCATATGTCTCTTTCTTCCAGCTTTACCAATTTTTATTGTGTCATGTTCAGCATTTCCAACTGTTCCAATTGTAGCTCTACATCTTGTTAAGATTAATCTCATTTCTCCTGAAGGAAGTCTTACGTGTGCATATTTACCTTCTTTTGCCATAAGTTGTGCTTCTTGTCCTGCACTTCTTACTAATTTTCCACCTTGTCTAGGATTTAATTCTATGTTGTGAATCATTGTACCTACTGGTATAGATTCGATTGGCATACAGTTACCTGGTTTTATATCTACTTTATTTCCAGATATTACTTTGTCTCCATCTTTTAATCCTAAAGGTGCTAATATATAAGCTTTTTCTCCATCTTCATATTGGATTAATGCAATATTTGCACTTCTGTTTGGATCATATTCTATTCCAATAACTGTTGCTTCCATATCATCTTTTAAACGTTTGAAATCTATAATTCTATATTTTTGTCTATTTCCACCACCTTGATGTCTAACTGTTATTCTTCCATATGAATTTCTTCCAGCTTTTTCTTTTTTCTTAGCTAATAAAGATTTTTCTGGTGTCTTTTTTGTTATTTCATCAAATGCAGAAACTGTCATATTTCTTCTTGATGGTGTATATGCTTTAAATCTTTTAACTGCCATTTTTAATTTTCCTTTCCTTATATATATTTGTAGATTTTTTCCTGCTCTACATACAGATATTCTTTATTATCCTGGTATTTTCCAGATAGTTTTTATAAATTAAGCTCCCATAAATTCGTCTATAGAATCTTTATATTTCTTAGATATTTTTGTTGTTTTTCCACCTTTTGCTAAATATGTTTTTTGTTCTGGATCTGTATCTATTGTAACAATAGCTTTTTTCCAGTCAGATGTTTTTCCAACATATCTTCCCATTCTTTTTTCTTTTCCTCTTACATTAATAGTATTGACTTTTAATACTTTAACTTCGAAAAGTTTTTCTACAGCATTTTTTATATCTATTTTTGTAGCTTTAGGGTTTACTTCAAAGGTATACTTTCCTTCATTTAGTCCATCATTACTTTTTTCTGTAATTACTGGAGCAATTATTATATCTTCTGGTTTCATTATGCGTACACCTCCTCTAATTTCTTAACAGCATCTAGAGTTACAACTAATTTATTATATTTTAATAAGTCATAAACATTTATTGTATTTACTAAAGTTGTTTTTACATTTTTAATGTTTCTTGCTGATTTTTGTACGTTTTCATTTTTTTCTGGTAATAAAATTAATGTTTTTCCTTCTACTTTTAAGTTTGCTAAAGTTTTAACCATAGCTTGTGTTTTAATTTCTTTCATTTCTGCTTTATCTAAAACAACTAAATTGTTTTCTAAAACTTTTGAGCTTAATACTGAACGTATTGCAAGTCTCTTTTCTTTTTTATTAACTGTGTATTTGTATGAACGTGGTTTTGGTCCTAATGCAATTCCACCTTTTACCCATTGTGGTGCTCTTATAGAACCTTGTCTTGCTCTACCTGTTCCTTTTTGTCTCCATGGTTTTCTACCACCACCAGATACTTCTGATCTTGTTTTTGTACTTTGTGTTCCTTGTCTTTGGTTAGCTAAGTAATTAACTAATACACTATGTACTACTGCTTCGTTTGGTTCAATACCAAATACGTTATCGTTTAATTCTACATCGCTAACTTTTTTACCTTCCATATTATATACATCTATTTTAGGCATTGTACTTTTCCTCCCTTCTTACTATTTACTCATCTTTACACTTGATTTTATTTTTAGAATAGCTCCTTTTGGTCCTGGAACGCTTCCTTTTACTAATAATACATTTTTATCCATATCAACTTTAACTACTTCTAAGTTTTGGATTGTTATTTTTTGTACACCCATATGTCCTGGTAATTTCTTACCTTTGAAAACTCTACCTGGTGTAGATGTTGATCCCATTGAACCTGGTCTTCTATGATACATAGATCCATGTCCCATTGGTCCTCTGTGTTGTCCATGTCTTTTGATAACACCTTGGAATCCTTTTCCTTTTGATATTCCTTGAACATCAACTTTTTCTCCTTGAGCGAATATATCAGCTTTAACTTCGTCTCCTACTTTAACTTCTGCTGGCTCTTCGCTTCTGAATTCTCTTAAATGTTTTTTAGCATCTACATTTGCTTTTGCAAAATGTCCTGCCATTGGTTTGTTTACTTTCTTTGCTTTGATTTCTCCAAATCCTAATTGAACAGCATTGTATCCATCTGTTTCTACTGTTTTTACTTGTGCTACTACACAAGGTCCAGCTTCTATAACTGTTACTGGAACAACCATTCCTTTTTCATCAAAGATTTGAGTCATTCCCATTTTCTTTCCTATTAATCCTTTACTCATTTTTCTTTCCTCCTATACGTTTCACCGTATAAGTTATTCGTAGCTCGCTACGCTTCGCACGACTAACTTAACTATTGGCTAATTACATTTAATTTAGTAACTAGCTTGGCTTCGTTATTTTTTATTTTTTAAATAATCTTTCTTATTATAATTTGATTTCTATATCAACACCTGCTGGTAAATCTAGCTTCATTAAGCTATCAACAGTTTTTTGTGTTGGATAAAGAATATCTATAACTCTCTTATGTGTTCTCATTTCGAATTGTTCTCTTGAATCTTTATATTTGTGTGGAGAACGTAAGATTGTTACAACTTCTTTTTGTGTTGGAAGTGGAATTGGTCCTGAAACTTTTGCTCCTGTTTTTTTAGCAGTATCTACTATCTTCTCAGCAGACTGATCTAAAATAACGTGATCATAAGCTTTTAACCTTATTCTTATTTTTTCGCTTCCTACCATTTGATTTGTTGTTGCCATAGTATAATTTCCCTCCTTAAAAAATTAAAATGTACCTAGGCAAGTTTAAACGCACCCTGGTGTTTTGAAAACTACCAATATAAAAACCCAAGTTGGCATGATTATCTTGGGATAAGTGCATTATGTATTCGTAAACTTACCGCCCGGTCTAAGCCAAGACATACTCCATAGAAGTTCCCTCCAAACCATTTATATTCTAGGTTTGTAGCCACATTCTACTTCAACGCTAAACTCATGCTCAACTATTATACAACGCTTAGAGCCTTAAGTCAATACATATTTGTAATATTTTTGTAATTTTTTTCTTTTCTAATATAAAATTGCAATTGATTCGAAAAATTGATCCCCCTTGACATTCGTCAAGGCCCATCCCCCAATTTTTTCTCATTCAATTTGCAATATATATATATACGAAAAAAATTGCTAGCATATAACTAGCAATTTGTTCATTTTCTATTTAGTTAAAACATATAAAATTATGCTTTTATAACTTTATCAATTTCAGCTTTCATAGACATTAATGTTTCACAGCTCTTATCGAATTTTTCTTTTTCTTCTCCATCTAAAGGTAATTCTAATATTTCTCTAACACCTTTGCTGTTAATAATTGTAGGAACACCAATGTATAATCCTTTATGTCCATATTCACCATTTAATTGTGTTGAAACTGTCATAATTTCATTTTGATCATTTAAAATAGCTTTAATAATTGTTGTTAAACCTAATCCTATTCCATAGTAAGTAGCTTTCTTTCTATTAATTATTTCATAAGCTGCTTGTTGTACATCTGTATATATTTTATCTAAATCTGACATTGGAAGATTATTATCTTTCATAATTTCTGACATTTTTTTGCATCCTACATATGCATGATTCCATGGAACAAATGATGAATCTCCATGTTCACCCATTATATAAGCATGAACGTTTTTGCTTGATACTTTTAAGTATTTTCCTATTAAATATCTTAATCTTGCTGTATCTAGAACTGTTCCAGAACCAATTACTTTTGAACTATCAAATCCTGAAACCTCTTTTACTACATATGTCATTAAGTCAACTGGGTTACTTGCAATTAAGAATATTCCTTTAAATCCACTTGCTACAACGCTTTCTGTTACTTCTTTCATTATTTTAGCATTAGCAGCAGCTAAATCTAATCTTGTTTGTCCTGGTTTTTGACTTAATCCTGCTGTTATTACTACAATGTTAGCATCTTTACATTCATCGTAGTCACCAGATTTTATAACCATATCTGCAGGAGCACAAGGCATACCATGTGCTAAGTCCATAGCTTCACCTTCAGCTTTATCTTTTAGTACATCAATTAATACTAATTCGTTTACTCCTCCTTGATTTAATAGAGCATATGCCATACTCATTCCAACAAATCCTGTTCCAACTAAAACGATTTTTCTTTTATCTACCATAATACAAAACTTCCTTTCTTTCTTATTTTCCAGTTTATAATTATACACTTATTATTAAGTATTTGTCAAACTTTTATTTTTATTAATTTTTTTAACTTATCGAATCAATTATAGTTTTAATTATAATATTATTTTCATATAAATTACGTAACCATCTATTAGTTGCAGGTATTTTATATATTATAAAACAAATTATTATAAGAACAAAAAGCACACTAATTATTGCAATAACTTTTCGAAAAAATCCTTGAATTCTCAATTTTCTTAATTCTTTTTTATATTCTTTTTTAAATTGTTTGTTCGCAGCTTTATCCTTTTCTGCTTGTCTTTGTACATTTGCATATTCATTAGCATAAACATTGCTTATATTATTAACATAGTTTTGTTGTTGAACTTGTTTTTTACGTTCCTCCTCTTCCTTCATTCTAGCAACTTTTTCATCATAAGCTCTTCTCTTATCCGGATTTGACAAAACTTCATACGCTTCATTTAAACTTTTTATCTTTTCTTCAGCTGCTTTTTTATTTTTTTCTTCTTGTAAGTCTGGATGATACTTTTTAGCTAAAACTTTATATGCTTTCTCAATTACTTCTTTTGATGCTTTTTCATTCACTTCTAATATCTCATAGTAATTTTTCATATTTACCTCCAATAAAATCGTTTTAATTATAACATTTTTTATAAAAATAGCATAGTATTTTTTGTCGATTGGTGTTATAATTTTTGTATTATTACATAAGGAGTTGAACATTAATGAAATTATCATCTGATAAAGATACTATGGCTGAATTAAAAGCATTAATTTTATACATTTTATACAAAATAAATAAACCAATTACAAATGAAGAATTTTTAAAATTAGTATTAACTATCACAGATATTAATTATTTTTACTTTCAACAATTTTTATTAGATTTAATAGATGCAGAATATGTTACTTCAATAAAAATTGATGAAAATACTCTTTATAAAATAACTCCAAAAGGAATAGAAGCATTAAGATTAACTGGAGACATGATTCCTGGTATTTTAAAATTAAAGGTAGACAAGAATTTTAAAAACGAATTAAATATAATTGAAAACGAAGTTTCTGTTTCAGCAGAATATACTCCTAAAAATAATAAATCATTTAGAATAAGTTGTAAAATTACTGAAAATGGTGAAACAGTATTCGAAATTAGAACTCTTGCAGGTTCAGTTGAACATGCAAAACGAATTGTTGATAACTGGAAAAATAATGCAACAGAAATCTATCCAAAAATAATGAAAGCTTTAAATTGTGAAGAAGACGAAAACTAGAGATTTGGAGGCTATCCTCCAAATCTCTACTTTTGTATTTTTCTTCTTACATATTCATAAACAATTATACTTGTTGCAACAGATGCATTTAGGCTCTCTGTTTTTCCTAACATTGGTATTATTACTTTTTCGTCTGCAATATCTAAAATTTCTTTAGAGACACCATTTGCTTCATTACCTATTACTAATATTTTTTTATTGTAATCTATCTCATAAATATTTTTCTTAGCCTTTAAATCTGTACACATAATTTTATATTTGTGTTTTTTTATTTCATTTAAAGTTTCTTTAAGATTTTCTACCTCTATTACATTTACTCTAAAGATAGCACCCATTGTTGACCTTACAACCTTTGGGTTATAAGCATCAACAGTTTCTTTAGATACTATTATTTGCGATAAATTAGCACTATCCAAAGTTCTTAAAATTGTTCCTAAGTTTCCCGGATCTTGCAATCCATCCAAAGCCACAATTATTTCTTCTTTATAATTTATAGGTTTTCTATTATTTTTTTCTACTACTGCTAAAATACCTTGTGGTTTAGAAACATCTGTTATTCCTTCAAAAATCTTTTTACTTACATATAAGCAATCATATTTAGCAATTTCATATAGAAGTTTATCGTCTATCATATTATTTGCTAAACAATCTTCACAAACTACAACTTTTTTTATAATTGCCTTTTCCTGGATTGCTTCCTTTATCATTTTTATTCCTTCGATTACATATTCATTGTTAATGTCTCTATATTTTCTTTCTTTTAATTTTTTTATATTCTTTATATTCTCATTATCCTTGCTAGTAATAATTTGCATATTCCCTCCTAAGTTTCACTTAAGAATTTTAAAAATTCTTTTACATTTAATAAAATCTTATTATCTGATATATCATCTATTTTATATGTAATATATGGATCTTTTCCTGGTGAAAATTTTATTTTATTCCTATATTCTTTAATTAGTTTATCCACAATTTCAAAATTAAACCTATCTCCCTCAAAAGAAAATACCACACCATTTGCTTTTTGTTGTATTCTAAAAATATATAGTTTTTTAGCTAAAATTTTTATTCTTGCAATATTAATTAAATTCTCTACTTCATCTGGAATTTCTCCATATATATCTATCATTTCATCTATTACATTTTGTATGTCGGATTCATTTCTACATAATGCAATATCTTGATATATCTTTATTTTTTGACTTGATTCAGATATATATTCATCTGGAATATAGCTTGATACATTTAAATCTATTTGAACATCTTTTTCCTCTTCTTCTTGAGGTATATCTTTCATCTCTTTTACAACTTGGTCTAATAAATCACAATAAGTATCATATCCAACTTGTTCTAAATGTCCTGACTGTATCTCTCCTAGTAGACTTCCAGCACCTCTTATTTCTAGATCTCTCATTGCAATTTTAAATCCAGAACCAAATTCTGTAAATTCTTTCATTGCTTTTAATCTTTTATCTGCAACCTCAGATAGCATTTTATCTCTTTTATATGTAATATAAGCATACGCCTGTACATCACTTCTACCAACTCTTCCTCTTATTTGATATAACTGAGCTAAGCCTAATCTATCTGCATTTTCTACAATTATAGTATTAGCATTTGGTATATCAATTCCAGATTCCAAAATCGTGGTACATACCAATACATTTGTCTCTCCGTTAATAAAGTCTAACATTATATTTTCCAACTCATTTCCTGTCATCTTTCCATGAGCATATGCAACTTTAGCTTCCGGTACTAGTCTTAATATTTCATTTGCTTTTTTCTCTATTCCCTCTACATTATTAAACAAATAAAATACCTGTCCACCTCTTTCTAATTCTTTTGTAATAGCTTCTCTTACTACTTCCTCATCATATTCTAAGACATATGTCTGAACTGGTTTTCTGTTTTGAGGTGGTTCATATATAATTGACATATCCCTAATTCCAACTATGGACATATGTAAAGTTCTAGGTATTGGAGTTGCTGTCATAGTTAATACATCTATACTATTTTTATATTCTTTAATTTTTTCTTTATCTTTAACACCAAATCTATGCTCTTCATCTATTATTAAGAATCCCAAATCTTTAAATTCTACATCTTTACTTAATAACCTATGTGTACCTATAACTATATCAATTTCACCCAATTTTAATTTTTTTATTATTTCTTGTTGTTGCTTTTTTGTTTTAAATCTATTTAAAACTTCTAAATTTATTGGGAAATCCTTCATTCTTTCTTTAAATGTTTTGTATTGCTGGTCTGCTAGGATGGTTGTTGGTACTAAATATGCAACTTGTTTTTGATCCATTACTGCTTTAAAAGCTGCTCTCATTGCAACTTCTGTTTTACCATACCCTACATCACCACATAGTAGCCTATCCATTGGCTTTTGCATTTCCATGTCCTTTTTTATTTCATCAATACATCTTAATTGATCATCTGTCTCCTGATACATAAAACTATTTTCAAATTCCTGTTGCCATGGTGTATCTTTGGAAAAAGCATATCCTTTAGATTTTTGTCTTTTAGCATATAATTCTATTAATTCTCTTGCAACTTCTCTTAAGTTTTTCTTGACTCTTTCTTTAGTATTTTCCCATTCCTTGCTTCCAAGCCTATTTATCTTTGGAAGAGATTCTCCTCCTCCAATATATTTCTTTACATTGTCTAATTGATCTGTTGGGACATATAACATATCATCATTTTTATATTTTATTTTTATATAATCCTTTGTGGTTTTATCTGTAACTATTGTATTAACACCAACAAATTGTCCAATTCCATGAATTCTATGAACTACATAATCACCTGGTTTTAATTCTGAAAATATTATTTTTTCTGCTTCATTAAAAAGTTTGCTTGCTCTTTTCCTTTTTCTTTTTTCTATACTTATTAATTCATTTGCAACAATTACTAATACTTTTGCCTCATAGCTTTCATATCCCTGGTTTAAATTTCCTACCATTATTCTTACAGCTATTCCATTGCTTATTTCGGAATATTTTAAATTTTCTTTATATTCAGAAATAATTTCATTAGCATCTAATAGTTCCTGTAATTTTTTAGCTTTTTCTTTACTATTTACATATATATATGTTCTTTTTCCTTCTGACTTTGCTTTATTAATATCTTCGATAAATTTGTTAATATCTGACCTATTATAATTTAAAGCTCTAAATCTAAAATAATATTTTTCTGTTTCTAGATTATCTCCTAAATCATCAGAAATTAAATATATTTTTTGTCTTCCATTTAGTTTATCTGTAAATTCTTCTATTCCTATATAATTTTCTAATGCATTTGGAATTATTCTTTGCCTTTCTATTAATGCATCTTCTGATTTTTCTATATCATCTAATATGTTTTTTCCTCTAGTTAATACTTTTCTAGGTTCTTCCACACAGAGTATATATTTTTCTGTAATGTAATCTAATAAAGTAGCTTTCTTACTGTAAAAATTATTAAAATATTTATCTACTTTAGAAATATATTCTCCAGATTTTATAAGTTCAATATCTTCTTTAATATTTTTCTTTTGATTCTCCGTATAATTGTCTATATTACTTAAAATATTATTACATACATCTTCTAAACTTGTCTCTAATAAATATTCATGTAATGGATTTACTTCCACACTTTGTAACATTTCTACAGATCTCTGTGTTTGAATATCAAACTTCCTTATAGAATCAATTTCGTCTCCCCAAAACTCTATTCTAACACCATATTTATCATCGAATGATAAATCTAGTATTCCGCCTCTACTACTAAATTCTCCTTTTTCGTCTATCATTTCTGATTTAGAATATCCTAGCATAGATATTTTTCTTTTTAGTTCCTCTAGGTCGTAGCTATCTCCTACTTTTAATGTAATTTTGTTTTTAAATAAAATATCCTTTGCAATTATTGGCTGTAATAATGATTCTATAGATGTAACTAAAATTTTTATTTTATTATTTTCTATATTTTTTAATACTTCTATTCTTTCGTATGGAAGATCCTTGCTTTCTGCAACATAATCATAAGTTAATATTTCTCTTTTTGGAAAAAAATACACTTCCCATACGTAATTTCTTATTTCTTCTGTTATTTTTTTTGCCTGCAATTCATTATATGTGATAATGCATATAGGTCTTTTAGTGTTTTCTTCTGTTGCAGCTACAATTTGCTCTACCCCAACGCCAGATAGCCCCAAAATAGATATTGGGGCTTTTTCCTTTTTTATTCTTTCTATATATTCATTAAATTTATCTGATTTTGTAAGTTCTGTAAGTACTGGATTCATCTCTATCTCCTTTAACATTATATATTATATAATATTTTTCCAAAAAATAAAATATATATAGTAATAAATATTCATTTTAAGGAGTAGCCATGAAAGTATTTACATTTTCGATTAAAAAGAACTTTTTTAATATTATTTTTGTTGTTTTTACTTTGCTGCTAGTATTTTTCTCTAGTTCTAATTTAGTTGCAGCAAAAAACGGATTATATTTATGGGCAAATAATGTAATTCCTGCTTTATTTCCATTTTTTATAGCAACAGAACTTTTAAGCCATACCAATGTTATAAATATTCTTGGTAGATTTTTTAATAAATTTATGAGACCAATATTTAATGTTCCAGGTGAAGGTAGTTATCCATTAATTATGGGAATTATTAGTGGATATCCTGTTGGCGCAAAAATTGTATCAGATATGCGAAACAAAAACATTCTAACAAAACCGGAAGCAGAACGACTACTAGCCTTTACAAATAACTCTGGTCCCCTATTTATTTTAGGTACAATTGGAATTGGACTTTTTAAAGATACAACAACAGGATTAGTTTTATTAATTACCCATATTTTAGCTTCTTTAACAGTTGGAATCATTTTTAGATTTTGGAAATTTAAAAATACTAATATTGCCTCATACACATCAATGTCTAAGACTCAAAACAATACTGTGAATATTTCAAATATTGGAGATGTACTTTCAACAGCTATTAAAAATTCTATTATTACAATACTTAATATTGGCGGTTTTATTGTACTTTTCTCTGTTATAATTTCCATCTTGAACCAAAGCCATATAATAGATTTAATAGTTTACATACTTAATCCAATATTTAAATTTTTTAATATTAATTCAGATTTTGCTTATGGAATTATTAATGGTTTCTTAGAAATAACAAATGGTCTACAACAAATAAGTGTAATTCCTATAAAACACATATCCTTTAGTATAATTATTTGTGCTTTTATATTAGGTTTTGGTGGCATATCTGTTTTATTACAAGTATATAGTTTCACTTCTAAATCTGATATATCTATAAAACCATACATCTTAGGAAAATTCTTACAAGGCGCCATCGCTGCATTTTACACATTTTTAGTTTTTCACTTTTTTGGTTTTTTATCTTTAGATTTAAGTAATATTGTTAGTCTTTTTGAATATGTATAACTAGGAGGATGATTATATGGATAAAAATATTGATTTTTCTAATTTAAATGGATATCAACCTTTTGATGTTCCTGACCCAGAAAACTTTTTTAATCCAATGAACCAATATGAGCAAGGATATATGTATTATAAATGTTTGTGTATGCAAATGGATTATAAAATAAAATGTAAAGAATACGAAAGAATGTGTAATGGAAAAAGTTGATAGAAAAAATATTTTCTATCAACTTTTTATTTAATTATATCTATAATTGTATCTTCTAAAATTTTTTCTGTTCCAATTACATATATATTTAACAAATCTTTTTCTGCCTCTTCTGCTTTTTCCAAACTATTTGCATAAATTGTAGCTATCCTATCTCCTGGCTTTACAAAATCACCTATTTTACTGTTCAAAACTAATCCTACACTTAAATCTATTTTATCATCTTTATTTTTTCTACCTGCACCCAGATTTCCTGATAATTTTCCTATTTCTTCCGCATTAATCTCTTGCACATAACCCTCTTTGTTAGCTAATACTTCTTTTATAATTTTTGGTTTTTCGAATTTTTCTGTATTTTTAACATATTCAATATCTCCACCTTGATTTTGAACTAGTTCTAGAAATTTAGTATACGCCTTACCATTTTTTATATTTTCTAACAATATCTTTTTATTTTCTTCTATATCTTCACCTTTGCCTGCAAGCTTAACCATATATGCACCAAGTTCCAAAACAACATCTTTAACATCATCAGGCATATTTCCCTTTAAAAATTCTATTGCTTCAATTACCTCTAAACTGTTTCCTACTGCATAACCTAGTGGTTGATTCATATTTGTAATTACACATATAGTTTCTCTTTTAGCTAATTTTCCAATTTCTATCATAGTTTTAGAAAGCTCTTTTGCATCAGCTAAATTTTTCATAAAAGCTCCAAAACCACAAGTTACATCTAAAACAATCTTATTTGCCCCACTTGCTATTTTTTTGCTCATAATACTTGATGCAATTAGTGGAATACTTTCTGTGCATGCAATTGTATCTCTTAATGCATATATTTTCTTATCTGCGGGTGCCAAATTTAAAGTTTGTGTAATTAAACTAACTCCTATTTTTTTTACACTATTTATAAATTCACTTTCTGAAAGTCCTGTATTATATCCAGGAATGGCTTCCATTTTATCTGCAGTTCCACCGGTATATCCCAAGCCTCTTCCAGACATTTTAGCAACCGGAATTCCTAAAGAAGCAATCAATGGCGCTAAAATAATCGTAACCTTATCTCCGACTCCGCCAGTACTATGTTTATCCACAACATTTGGTCCTAATTCTGATAAATCTAAGACATCACCGGAATATGCCATTTCCATAGTTAAATCTTTTATTTCTCTATAGCTCATTCCATTTATGTATATAGCCATAATTAATGCTGAAGCTTGGTAATCCTCTATTTTATTATTTGTATATTCAGAAATAAAATATTTTATTTCTTCTGTATCTAACTCTTTGCCATCTCTTTTTTTCGCAATAATATCAATAATATTCATATAACTCACCATATTAAACAAAATGTTTTATAAATGTTTTTCTATGTATTGGACATGGTCCATACTTCTCCAACGCTTCTATATGTGCTTTTGTTCCATATCCTTTGTGTTTTGCAAATCCATACTGTGGAAAAACCTCGTCCCACTGTCTCATAATTCTATCCCTTGTAACTTTTGCTAAGATAGATGCTGCGGCTATGTTGTAACATTTTGCATCCCCTTTTATTATGGGTTCATATGGAATTCCTCTTGTATTTATATGTGTTAGAGCATCAACTATTATTAAATCCGGTTTTACATCTAAACCATCTACAACTTCGGTTACACCTTGCTTTGTTGCATTTAAAATATTTATATCATCTATTACATTTTGGTCTACTACTGCAATAGAGTAACTAATAGCTTCTTCTTTTATTTTATCATATAACATTTCTCTTCTTTTTTCTGTTACCTTTTTAGAATCATTCACAAATTCTATCATTGAATCCTCAGGCATAATTACCCCAGCAACTACAACAGGACCTGCTAGAGGTCCCCTTCCTGCTTCGTCTATACCACAAATATTATTAAATCCTTTATCATATAAATCTTTTTCTATTTCTTTTAATTTAATTAATCTTTCTTCTTCTTTTTCTTTCATTTTTCCTCCGTTATTTAACTGCTAAATTATTTATATCTGTTAATGAATAAACAATATTGTTATCTTTAGTTTGATACCCATCTAAATAATAAACTTCTTCTGTTTCATAATTTACTGCAAAATTTTTATTATCTTCTACATCTTTAACTTCTAAGTCATTTAATGCTTGTTCATTTAGGACTTTTATTTTTCCATTATTTTCTAAATTCAATTTTTTCAAATCATCTTCAGATATGTCTGTTCCAACATAATCATTTGTATTATTTACTTTGTTTCGTTCATTTATAATTTTTGCTTTAGCTTGTATTTGTAGCATAACTGTACTTAAATTCTGTAATTCTTGTTCTTTTATGCTTGCCTTTACATAAATAAATGCAACTACTACTACTGCTATTATTATTAAGACAATAAATATTAATTTCAGATTTAAAAATCCTTTTTTCCTCATACTTCCCTCCAATTTTTCTTATTATATATTGTTTTTGGCATTATTACAATAAATTAATACACATTTTTCACAGTTTTTTCACAAAACTATTGTATCTTTTAAATAGTTTAGTATAAGATATTAAAAATGGAGGTAATTATTATGGAAGATAATAATGTAAAAAAGACAGAAAATAATAAATTTAATTTTCCAAAAAATACTAACAAAATTAAAGAGAAAGGAAAAACTGGTTTTGGAAAAAGCGTTTTAATTCCTTTTTGTTCAGGAATTATAGGTGCAGCTGTGGTAGTTGGAACTTGCTTTGGTGTTCCTTCAATCAGAAATAACATTGTTGGCTCTTCAAATAGTACAAAAACAACTACTACTCAATCTGTTGGAACACAAAACTTAGTTTCATTATCTAATTATTCTGATACAGCAACAAATGTAGCTGCAAAAGTTTTACCATCAATTGTAGGAATTAAAGTTCAATATACAGTAAATTCTATTTTTAGTGGTTCACAAGCAGCAACAGCTGAAGGTTCTGGAATTATCTTAAGTAATGATGGATATATATTAACAAATAACCATGTTGTAAGTTCAAGTGATTCTTCTTCTTACTATGCTGTATCTGAAGCAACAAAAATAACTGTAACATTATATAATGATACTACTGAATATGAAGCAAAAGTTATAGGAACAGATTCACAAACAGATTTAGCAGTTATAAAAATAGATAAAAACGATTTAACACCTGCCGAATTAGGTGATTCAAATGCAATTACAGTAGGTGAATTTGCAATGGCTATTGGTAATCCATTAGGAATGCAAAGCTCTGTAACTTCTGGTATCATAAGTGCTGTAAATAGAACTGTAGAAAGTACAGATGGAAAAACATATAATTTAATTCAAACTGATGCAGCAATAAACTCTGGTAACAGTGGTGGTGCTTTAGTAAACAGTGAAGGTAAAGTTATTGGTATAAATACATTAAAACTAAATGGAACTGGTGTTGAAGGAATGGGATTTGCAATTCCTATCGATTCTGCAAAACCAATATTTGAACAATTAATATCAAATGGAAAAGTTTCAAGACCATATATAGGATTATCTGGTAGAGATTTAACTGAACAAACAGCAAAAGCAAATAATTTAGTTCAAGGTGTTTATGTTGTCTCTGTAGAACCATTCTCTGCAGCAGAAAAAGCTGGTATAAAAGCTGGAGATGTTATAGTTGGTATTGATGGAACTTCTATAACTACAATGGATGAACTAAATAATATTAAAAATCAACATCAAATTGGTGATGAAATTACTTTAAAAATTAATAGAAGCGGCAAAGAAATGGATGTTAAAGTTACTTTACAAGAACAACCTGCAGATAACAATAATTAATAATATTTTTTCAAACATATCACTTTAAGTTCACAAAATGAACAAATTTAATTGTTATATTATAGGAGAAGTCAGTAATACTTATTACTCCAATTACTGGCTTGTATGTTTAAAAACATCCCCTTTTATTTTCAAAAAAAGAAGCACTTAAAAGTGCTTCTTTTTTATGTTTTAAAAAGCAACAATAAAATAAATTATTGCTGCTTTCTATTTTTATCACTAAAATGTAACTATATCTGTTACATCTGTATTCGTGGTATTTCCATATGCATATATAACGTATACATTATTATTTTCATCTATAAAGAAATTAGTAATATTTTCAACGTCATATCTATCACTTCTTAAATCTCTCATATAAACCGAATAACCCAATTGTTGTAATGCTTTTGCTTCTTCTTGCTTACCTTGAATTTGTCTCTTTATTCTTTCTTGTACTGTATTTGTATCCAAATTTTTCAATTGCATAATATCTGAAAAATTAACCTTTTTCATTTCTTTTATATTATAACAATATGTCTGAATTATAACCCTTTGCGGGTCACTTCCCTCTTTTAATGTTGATCTAATTACTATAGATAAAATATTATTATTTAAGTATGCTTCATAATCTACAGAATATATAGACTTATTTGCTCCTCCATTTAGTATGCTATCTGCTTTATCTTGAAATATTCGTTTAATTTCTTCATTATAAGACTTTATTTCTTCAGAATTTATATTTATAATTGGTATTTTTACATTTATTTCATAATTCCCTGAATTTACTTCTTTTTTCTCATATTCCGTATATACATAATCTTTATCTGAATCCATTTTTTCCGCATCTTCTGATGTATTATTGTTTTCAAAAGTATTTTGAAATATATCATCAAAATTATCTATTAAATTTGTATTAGATATTGTATTATTATCTAATGTATTATTAGCTACATCTTTTTTTTCTAAAGCACTTGGATTCATAACATAATATAATGCTTCAACAATTGCTATTATACATACGATTATTATGAGAATATAGCAAAACAACTGGCTTTTAGGTAATTTTACTTTTCTCATATGTACTCCCTTTCTAAACTTATTTTTAATTATAACATTTGAATATATAATTTTCAACTTTTTATCCAATAATTAACTATATATATTGGTCGAAAACATTGACTAATGTGGTATAATAATATAATATTATATATATTGTATAAACTATATATAATATAAATTTTTCATAAAGGAGAACTTAATTAATGATTTGTTCAGAATGCAAGAAAAATACTGCAATCATATTTATAAATTCCATAGATAAAGATGGAAAAGAATCTTTAAAAGGATTATGTTATGATTGTGCCAAGAAAAAAGGAATTGATCCATTAGATGTTATTGCAAAACAAAATAACATTCTAAATAATAATATAAATCCAAATGTTTCTAATCAATTAGAATCATTATTTAAAGATTTATCTAAAAATTTAAATTTAGAGTCTTTAAATCTTGTTAACTTATCAAATGACCCTAATGACTCAGACGATGATTCTACCGATAATAATATGCCTCTAGAATCTTTATTTGCTGGTTTTATTACCCCAGATGGTAATTCTAATGAATCTGAAAATACTAATACTAAACAGCAAAAAAGAAATCCTAGAAACAAAAGAAAAAAAAGAAAATTCTTAGATACTTATGGTACAAATTTAACACAAAAAGCCAAAAATCATGAATTAGATAATGTAATTGGTAGAAATAAAGAAATTGAAAGAATGATACAAATTCTAAATAGAAGATCAAAAAATAATCCTTGTTTAATTGGTGAACCTGGTGTTGGTAAAACAGCATTAGCACAAGGGCTTGCTATTAAAATTGCAAATAAAGAAGTTCCACCAAAATTACTAGATAAAGAAGTATATTTAATAGATATGACAGCGTTAATTGCTGGTACACAATTTAGAGGTCAATTCGAAGCAAGAATAAAATCTTTAGTAGACGAATGTAAAGATTTAGGAAATATAATATTAGTAATAGATGAAATTCATAATATCATTGGAGCTGGCGATGCTGACCATTCAATGAATGCTGCAAACATCTTAAAACCTTCTTTAGCAAATGGAGAAATTCAATTAATAGGAACAACTACTTTAAAAGAATACAGAAAATATATAGAAAAAGACTCTGCTTTAGAAAGAAGATTTCAACCAATTATTGTGCAAGAACCTTCTATTCAAGATACTATAGAAATATTGGAAGGTATTAAACAATATTATGAAAAATTTCATGGTGTAAAAATTTCTAAAGAAGTTATAGAAAAGACAGTATCAATGTCTGAAAAATATATTCATGATAGATTTTTACCAGATAAGGCAATTGATATTCTAGATGAAGCTTGTTCAAGAATTAATCTAGATAACAAAGATTTATATAATTTACAAGTATTAAAGAAAAAATTACAAGAAGTTAAAGATGAGCAAGCAGATATCGCTGCTGACAGTGCTAAAACTACCAACGAAGTAGATTCTAATCAAGATTATGAAAAAGCAGCAAAATTAAAAGCAAAAGAATGCTCAATACAACAAGAAATTGATAATCTTCAAAATAATTTAACAGTTCCAAACTTAACTGTTCAAGATATTGCACAAGTTATAGAAAGTTGGACTAAAATTCCTGTTACAAAAATAACAGAAGCCGAAACAGATAAACTATTAAATTTGGAAAAAAATCTTCATAAAAGAATTATCGGTCAGGATGAAGCAGTAAATAGTGTGGCACGTGCAATACGAAGAAACCGTGCTGGTTTAAAAAGTACTAAGAGACCACCATCTTTCATTTTCGTTGGTCCTACAGGTGTTGGAAAAACAGAACTTGCTAAATCTTTAGCATACGAAATGTTTGGTAATGAAGATATGATAATAAGAATTGATATGTCTGAATATATGGAAAGTAATTCTACTTCAAAATTGATTGGATCACCTCCTGGTTATGTAGGATATGATGATGCTGGTCAATTAACAGAAAAAGTAAAAAGACAACCATATTCAATCGTACTTTTTGATGAAATAGAAAAAGCTCACCCAGATGTATTTAATTTATTATTACAAATACTAGATGATGGTAGACTTACAGATTCTCAGGGAAATACAGTAAGTTTCGAAAATACAATTATTATAATGACTTCAAATGTTGGGTCTAATGTAAATGTAAACTCTATAGGTTTTAATTCTTCAAAAACATATAATAAAGAAAAAATAGAATCTAGCCTTAAAGAAACATTTAGACCAGAGTTCTTAAACAGAGTTGATGAAATTGTTATTTTCGATAGCTTAACAGAAAAAGAATTAATTCAAATTGTTGATATAATGCTTGCTGACACAAGTAAAGCTCTTGCAGATAAAAATATTTCTTTAATAGTAAGTGATGATGCTAAAAAATATTTAATGGAAAAAGGAACAGATTTAAAATATGGTGCAAGACCTTTAAGGAGAGCTATACAACGTTATATTGAAGATGAATTATCAGAAAAGATATTAAGACAACAAGTAAATAATGGTGATTCTGTAAAAGTAGATTTAGAAAATAACGAATTAAAATTCACAGTATTATAAATGTATTAAATGGAGGATTATGAATGAAAAAAATAGTGAAGCAAATTCCTAATATATTAACAATATTTAGATTTATACTTATACCTTTTATTGTATTAAACATTGTTAATGATTCTTATATAGCTGCATTTGTTATATTTACAATATCTGGTGTAACAGATATATTAGATGGTTTTATAGCAAGGAAATTTAATTTTATAACCAATTTTGGTAAATTAATTGACCCTTTAGCAGATAAATGTACCCAAATAATAACTTTAGGCACTTTAGCTATAAAAAATATAATTCCAGTATGGATAATTGTTATAGTTATTTTAAAAGAATTTATAATGATATCAGGAGCTTCTTTCCTATATGGTAAAGAATTAGTAGTCTCTAGTAGATGGTATGGAAAACTTGCTACCGTATTATTCTATATAGCTATAGTATGTTCATTATTTATAAAACAATTTGATTTTTCATTTGACTTTAGTTTATACATTTATTATTTAGCTTTAGTTGCTACAATCTTTTCTTTAATTATGTATATAAAAGCTTTCTATATGCAAGGTTATTTAAAGAAAGAAAATTTAAAAATAAATGAACAATTTGTTGACAAAACTAAAGACAGTTCTAAAAAATAGAACTGTCTTTTTTCTAATTATTCAAAATCTTCTATCATGCTATTTAGATTTTCTTTACCATAAACTTTTACTCCATCTCTTAAATTTATTTTATCTGTCTCTGGTAAATACTCTGTCGAAATTCCTGTGTTTTGGTATATTTCTTCCGTTCCATCATTCAAAATTTTATAAATTATTATTTCCCCGTTCTCATCCCTTACCATATAATGTTCATTGCATTGACCTTCCTCTTCTTTATTTAAAACTATTTTATTATTTGCAAAACTCTCTAACTTATAATCCGGATATAGATTTTCTATTTCTTCTTGATCTTTATTTACCATATCATTAGGAACTGTCTTTGTTTCTTGTGTAGTGTGTCCACAACCTTTATAATACGTTTTTATAACTAAATCTGCATTAGGAGATACCCTTGTTTCTGCTGAACTTACTTTTACATTTTCTGTATCATTATCAATTTCATTTTCCTCGTAAATACATTCATCTGTTACTTTTTCATCTTCCTTTGCTATTTTATCATATTTTATATTTTGATACACTACAGCAGTCGTTAATATAACCAATGCAATTGTAATTATTGATACTAAAATTATTTTAAATTTGCTCATACAATCCCTGCTTTCTACTTGTTTTATATTATTATGTAGAATTATTAGCAAATTTATACATTTTAAAAATGAGATTTAATCAAAATCTTACTATTTTCTTTTATATTTAATTCTATCTCACCTTGTTTATCAGTTCTATAAATGATACAGCCAATATCTCTTAAGCTTTCCAAAGTGATTTCACTTGGATGTCCAAAATTATTATTTTTTCCAACTCCAATTAAAGCGATTTTTGGTTTAACAGCATTTAAAAATTCTTTACACGAAGAAGTTTTAGATCCATGGTGGGCTACTTTTATTATATCCGCTTGTAATATTTCCAGATTATTATTATATTTATTTAAAATCGCTTTTTCTGCTACCTCTTCTATATCTCCTGTAAATAAAATTGAACCTAATTTAAAAACTAAAGAGTTATTATTTATCGAATTTTCCATGATTTTATTTTTTGAACTAGGCCATAAAATATCTATAAACGTTTCTTTATCAATTCGTATTTTTTGTCCTGCCTCTACAATGTGAATATTAATTTTTTTACTCTTTGCTATTTGTATTAATTCCTCATACTTTTCTGAGTACTCAAACTGCTTTCCTATTATTATATTTTCTACATTTAATTCTCTTATTATAGTCAACAAACCACCTACATGGTCAAAGTCAAAATGTGAAACAACTGCATAATCTAATTTTCCAATTTTCTTCTTTAGTAAATATGGTAATACTGTTTTTTCACCCACATCAAAATCAGAATTTAATTCGTTTCCTCCTCCATCTATTAATATTTTCTTATTATATTTTGTAGTTACAAGAGTACAGTCACCCTGCCCTACATCTATAAAATTCACATTTAATTCTTTTGGAACATACGAGTATATCAGAAATACTATTGTTATAATACAAGTTAAACAAATTAATTTCACTCTATATTTTCGAAAAAAATGTTTAATTTTATAGAAATAATCTCTTTTTATTAAATAATACGCATATACTAGAAAAACATAATAAATTAATATTTCTAATAAATTTGGAATAATGAAATAGATTTTAGAAATACCTATATCAGAGAAATATTTCACCACCTTTATTGTAATTTCTATTATAGGTTCTACCACACTAAATATTGGTAATGGATATAACATAATGAAAAATCCTATAATAGTAATTACAGTTGATAATGGAATAATTAATAGATTTGAAAACATAAATGTTAAAGAAACTGTACCAAAAATATATAGTATAATTGGGAAAATAAAAATTTGGGCGGAAATTGAACTAATTACAATATTTAAAATATATCTAATAATATTATTCTTTACTATTTTATTAACTTTTTTTATAAAAAAACTTCCTAAGATTATTATTCCTAAAAATCCAAAATATGACAACAAAACACTTAAGCTATTTATAGAATGAGGATTATATATTAATATTATGAGTAATGATATTCCAAAGCTATTAGCTATATCATATCTTCTATAAAGCAAACCACTAATTAAACTTATAATACACATTATGCATGCTCTAATAATAGATGGTGTTAAGCCTGTAATAAACATAAACTCAATTAGTATTATTATGCAAAAAACATCCAATATTTTTTTATGAACTTTTAACAAATGAAAAATTAAAGTCATTCCTATAATAATGTTAGAGACTTGACCTCCAGATACGGATAAAATATGATACAAATTGCTATTTAAAAAATCTTCTTTAATCTCTTCACTTAAGTTATCTATATCACCTATTACCATTCCAATAAGTAGATTCCTGTTTTCCTCATTTGAAATTACTCGTTTTACATTTTCCCTAAATACTTGTTTTAAGCTATTTGCAAATAAAAACATTCTATTAATTTTTTCTTTTTCTAATATTTCATATTTCTCAATATCAATAGTTCCACAAATCTTAAGTGTTTTTAAATAGTTTTTATAATTAAATCCCCTTTCATTTCTATCTGTATCCGGCTCTATAAAATTTCCACTAATATGTATCAAATCTCCATATTGAATTTTAGCTTTTTTACTAACTTTAATATACAAATATGTTCCATTTCGTTTCTTATTTTTACTATTTATAATTTTTACTTTATATAGATTTTTATATTGTTTTTCTTCTTTTTCTCCAACGATAAGGCAAAATTCATTTATTTTCTCATCATTATAATATGATGTATTATATTTATTATCTAGCCAAATAGTATATATATAGCCTAAAATTAATGAAACTAAAATCAATAAATATGTATAGTTTTTAAAAAATCTCCTAGCAAATCTAAAATACTTATTATTTAAATTTTTTATTAAAAGCATAATTATTATAGTAAACAACATCAAAAAAATGAAGGCTATACTTTGTAAGTATAAGCCCCCTAAAATTCCTATAATATACGAAATTAATATTACAACAATTGGTCTTTTCAAATTACCTCGATTCTTTTTGCCCCGCTATAATATCCTTTTGGATGTTATATAATTTTTCGTGTAATATCCATCAGACAAAGATGTTATAATTACTCCCTTTTGTGGGTTTGCAGCATGTATAAAACTATTATTTCCAACAAATATTCCTACATGCCCTATTGAACTTCCTCTTTGTGAGAAAAATACCAAATCTCCTAGTTCTAAATTAGATTTAGAAACTGTAGTTCCTACATTTGCTTGTAATGATGCTGAATGTGATAAATTTACACCAAATTTACCATATACATATTTTGTAAATCCAGAACAATCAAATGAATTTGGACCTACTCCCCCGTAAGTATATGCTTTTCCTAACAAATTTTTCGCATAGCTTACAACTTCTTCACCTTTACTTGTTAAAGATACCTTTTCTGCCACTGCATTTGATGAATTTTCTGTAGAAGTTGACAAATCTTCTGTTGTTTTAGTTCTTGTGCTACTACCTCTATTAGTTTCTTGAACCTGTTGCTCTGATATATATTGATTTGATACATATCCACTTACTCCACTAGTAGTTGAAATTTTAGCCCATCCATTTTCCACGCTTTCTACTGTAACTTCTGTATTTCTTGTTAATGTTGTTACAACATCTGCTGATGTGCTTGCAGATTCTCTAACATTAACACTTCCTGCACTAATATATCCTGTCTTTGTTTGTTGTGCATTCTCTTGGTCCTCCGTATCTGTAGTTGGAGTACTTTCATCATCTGCATTTGTATCTTCTTGTATATCTGTTTCTTCTTTAGCAGCAGGTGTTAATTTATCTGTTCTAATCCATCCAGATATAGAATCTGTTGATACAAAAGCCCAACCATTTATTTCATCGTTTACTGTTACTGTAGTATCTTTTGCTAAAGTTTCCATATCTTTTGAATTAATTAAAGGCAAAATTTTTAACACTGTCTCTTCTGATAACCCTTGATTAGTTCCTATAATACTTTCAGAAGTATTAGTTGTTGTAGTATCCACTGTATTATTTGTTGTTTTATTTGTCACTTCATTTGATGCTGTTGTATTCTCTACAACATTATTATCTGATGTAGTATTCTCACTTGTAGTATTATTTGTTTGAGCAGTATTACTATCACTTGTATTATCTTCTACTTCTCCATCAACTTTTATATAATCTGCATAAACATAACCTTCATAATTTTTATATTTTACTTGGTACCAATCACCTTCTTTTGATAACACTTCAACCTTATTATCTACAGAAAGTAATGTTACAAGTCCAGAATCCATACTTGGACCTTTACGTAATTTAACCGTTTCTCCTGTAATTACACCATTTGTTGCAGCATTAGAAACAACTGTCATTACAGAAAGTATTGCAATCATTATTAAAACTATTAATATTTTCTTTTTGTACATCCTTCTTCTTCTCCTTAGAAAAATATATATCATTTAATTTTAATCTTTTTTCATAGGTATAAGTATATAATGAATCTGTAAAAAAGTCAATTTATCTTATTAATTTGCATTCATTAAATCTTCTATAAAAATAGAACATCTATCTGCTGCCATTTTTAAATATTTGTTAAAGTCAATTTGATTCTCACCATTTGGTGTATCTGAAATAGACCTAATAATTATAAATGGAGTATCAGATAAATAAGCAACTTGTGCAATGGCTGCCCCTTCCATTTCTACACAGTCTGCATCAAATTTTGTACGTATTTTATCCTTCATCTTTTTACTTGTACAAAATATATCTCCTGTTGCAATTGTTCCCACAAAACATTTATAATCGTTATTCTTCATATTTTTAATAACATATTCGCATCTTTTAATTAATTTAGTATTACTTTCTAATTTTACACCAATGTTACTGATATATCCTTTTTCATGTCCAAAAGCTGTAATATCAAAATCATGTTGTAAAACATACTTTCCTATTACAATATCACCATACCTTACATCATCATTAATACTACCTGCTGAACCAATATTTATAATATATTCTAAATCAAATTTATCTATCATTACTTGAGTAGTTCTTGCCGCATTTACTTTACCAACACCGCATTTTACCAAGATTATCTTTTGTTTGCCTATTTTTCCTTCAAAAAACTTTAAATTAAAAATATCAATTTCTTTTAAATTATTCATTTTTGTCTTTATTGCTTCCATTTCTTCTGGCATCGCAGCAATAATTCCAACATATTTTTCCATACACTTTCCTCCTTTGTTGGAATTATATCATAAAAAAAAGAAATTGCATATAAATACAATTTCTTTTTTTGCTTTAACTATGCTAATTCTACAACAGCTCCAGCTGCAGTGAATTTTTCTTTCATTTCTTCAGCTTCGTCTTTAGAAACTCCTTCTTTAACTGTTTTTGGAGCTCCATCAACTAAGTCTTTAGCTTCTTTTAATCCTAATCCTGTAACGTCTCTAACAGCTTTGATTACTTGGATTTTGTTTGGTCCAACTTCTTTTAATACAACATCAAAAGATGATTTTTCTTCTGCTGCTGGTGCAGCTCCTCCAGCTGCTGGTGCAGCTGCTGCTACTGCAGAAACTCCATATTTTTCTTCAATTCCTTTAACTAATTCTGATAATTCAACTACTGTTAAACCATCAATTTTTTCTAATAATTCTTCTACTATAGTCATTTTTATTCCTCCTAATTTTTATTTGTGGTTTAAGTCCACTACTCTAATTCTTAAAACTTTATATATTATTCATTAGTTTCTTTTTGAGCTCTAACTTGATCTAATGCAACTGCAAGTTTTGAAATATTTCCAAGTAAAGCACCTGCAAGCATAGATATAAGTGTTTCTCTTGATGGTAATTTTGCAAGAGTTATTAATTCTTCTGTTGTCATTACTTTTCCATCGATAACTCCACCTTTAATTTTATATATTTCATTATCTTTAGCATAATTATAAACTGCTTTTAAAGGCTCTAAGTAATCTTCATCAGCAAGAATAACTGCTGTAGGTCCTACTAATAAATCATCTAATCCCTCAATTTCAGCTTCTTTTAAAGCTCTTCTTGTTATGTTGTTTTTAATAACCTTGTATTCACCATTTGCTTTTCTTAAATTAGCTCTTAATTCTGTAACACCTTCTACAGAAATACCTCTGTAATCTGTTAATAATACTAATTTTGCTTCTTTAACTTTGTTTGCTAATTCTGATACTTCTGATTTTTTTCTTTCAATAGCTTTTTGGTTTGCCATTTAGTATTCACCTCCTAAAATAAATAAATCCTAATCTTTATAGCCATCAATCGAGGCAACAAAGATTAGGATAATCCGCACTCTTTTGCCTCGGTAGGACTTACTTTATGCCTACTTTCTTTGGCTTATATAAAATTATTTTTGGTTGATATATACGCTTGGTCCCATTGTTTTTGCAATAGCAACACTCTTAATGTATTGTCCTTTTGCAGCAGCTGGTTTTGCTTTTATAATAGCATCTATAACTGTTTTATAGTTTTCTTCTAGTTTATCAGCTCCAAATGAAACCTTTCCAAATCCAAGGTGAATAATATTAGTTTTATCTAATCTATATTCAACTTTTCCTGATTTAATTTCTTGTATAGCTTTAGCTACATCCATAGTAACTGTTCCAGATTTTGGGTTTGGCATTAATCCTTTTGGTCCTAAAATCTTTCCTAATCTTCCTACAACACCCATCATATTAGGTGTAGCTACTATAACATCATAGTCAAACCAATTTTCTTTTTCTATTTTTGGTATTAATTCTTCTGCTCCAACAAAGTCTGCGCCAGCTTCTTCAGCTTCTTTAGCTTTATCTCCTTTTGCAAATACAAGAACTTTTAATGTTTTTCCTGTACCATTAGGAAGTACTACTGTACCTCTAACTTGTTGTTCTGCATGTTTTGAATCAACACCTAATTTTACATGTAACTCAACTGTTTCATCAAAATTTGCTTTAGGCATTTTTTCAATTAATTCTAAAGCTTCTTTAGCATCGTATAATTTACCTTTTTCAACAAGCTTTTCAGCTTCTTGATATTTCTTTCCTCTTTTCATATTTTACCTCCTTTGGTTTTAACGAATTTTCATTCTCCCAATTTTTTAATTAATCTTCAACTACAACTCCCATACTACGAGCTGTTCCTTTTACCATGCTCATTGCAGCTTCTATAGATGCTGCATTTAAATCTTCCATTTTTTGTTCAGCAATAGCTTTAACTTGTTCTGTTGTCATTTTAGCTACTTTATCTTTATTAGGTTTTCCTGAACCTTTTTCTATTTTTAATGCTTTTTTAATAAGTACAGGAACTGGTGGAACTTTTGTTATGAAAGTAAATGATTTATCTTTATAAACTGTTATAACAACTGGAATTATCATTCCTGGTTGGTTTGCAGTTCTATCATTAAATTCTTTAACAAATTGCATAATATTAACACCACTTGAACCTAATGCTGGACCTACTGGTGGAGCTGGAGTAGCTTTACCAGCTTCTATTTGTAATTTAATAATATTTACAACTTCTTTCTCTGCCATCTTACATTGCACCTCCTTTAATTAAACCTTTTGTACTTGTGAAAATTCTAATTCTACTGGAGTTTCCCTTCCAAACATAGAAACTAAAACTTTTACTTTGTGTTTTTCCTTATTAATTTCTTGTACAACCCCTACAAAGTTTTCTAATGGTCCATTTAATATTTTTACAGAATCATTAACATCATAATCAACATTAACTTCTGTTAATTCAAATCCCATCTTTCTTATTTCCTCTTCAGTAAGAGGGATAGGATCTGTTCCTGAACCAACAAAACCTGTAACACCTCTAGTATTTCTTACAATATACCAAGATTCTTCAGTTACGATCATTTTTACTAAAACATATCCTGGGAAAACTTTTTTTAAGTTTGTTTTTCTTTTTCCATCTTTAATCTCTATTTGCTCTTCCATAGGAACAACAATATCAAAGATATAGTCTTCTAGTTCTCTATTTTTTACAGTTTTTTCAAGATCTGTTTTTACTTTGTTTTCGTATCCTGAATAAGTATGAACAACATACCATTTAGGTTGCATTTTTTCATCTTGAGACATAATTGGCCTCCTTGCTAAAAATTTTATTCTACTGTATTTTCAGCAGCATTTAATTCATTTTCTGTAATTGCATTTTCAGATAATTCATTTTCATCAGAGCTTATAGTATTATCAGTTGTATTTTCTACTACAATAGAATTTTGTAAGTTTTCTACACCTTTAACTTCTAATCTATTTAAAGATTCGAAAGCAAGGTCTAAAACAATTACTATAGCAGCAACAATAAATACTATTGCTAATACTGCAACTGTACTATTAAAAAGTTCTTTTGGTGTTGGCCATTTAACTTTTTTTAATTCAGATTTATACCCTTTCCAAAAATTTTTCTTTTTCTTATCTTCATTAGCATTTACTTTTTTCTTATCTTTGGCCATTTTCTTTCCTCCTTAAAAATAGCTTATTTGGTTTCCTTATGTTTTGTATGTTTTTTACAGAATTTACAATACTTAGCTATTTCTAATCTTTCGGTATTATTTCTTTTGTTTTTAAAAGTTGTGTAATTTCTTCTTTTACAATCTGTGCATTCTAAGATGATCATCTCTCTTGCGCCTTTTGCTGCCACTGTCATACACCTCCGTTACTAATAGTTTCTTTGAAACGATGTGAGCCATGTAATATCTCATACATACGCTTGAATATTTTACCATGTTTTTTTAAATAAGTCAATAATAATAATGTATTTATTAGACTTTTTTTGTAGTTTTTTTCTTTTTTGAAGTATATTTTTTATTTTTTTTGTTTTTCTTCTTTTTAACCGAAAAACCAAACTTGCCAATTTTCTTTCCTAATGGATAATATCCTCCATTTGCATAAGCTATTAAATCACATTTAGATATGTCAAATGCACCTTTTTCATCAATATATTTTTCATCAGCATCTATAGAAAGTACTTCTGCAATAAACATATCATGTGAACCTAAACTTACAATGTTCTTTACCTTACATTCTATGGAAACAGGACTTTCTTTTATTAGTGGACATTTAACAAATTGTGCCTTTTCTTTATGTAATTTCATTTCTTTAAATTTATCATATTTTTCACCAGATCTTACTCCGCACCAATCAGTAGCATATGCCAATTGTTTGTTAGTTAGATTAATTACAAATTCTCCCGATTCTTTAATTAAATTATATGAATATCTTATAGGTCTTATAGATATGTATACCATTGCTGGATTAGTATTTAAAATTCCTGTCCATGCAACTGTTATAATATTGCTTTTTTCCATAGTCCCATTAGATACCATAACCGCTGGTAATGGATATTCAAAAGTACCAGCTTTCCAAATTTTTCTTCCCATAATTTTCTCCTCTACATATTAATTTATATTATAAAAACAAAAAAAAGAAATTACAAATTAAACAACCTTTAATCTCTAATTTCTTTTCTTATTTAAATATAAATAAAAAAAATCTAGCGAAAGCCTATCTTCCCAACAAGGTAACTCGTAAGTATTGTCGGCACATTAGAGCTTGACTTCTGTGT
>CALXKK010000012.1 GCA_944388935.1 uncultured Clostridia bacterium
GAGTTTTTTTATATACTAAAGTTTTTTACCCACCACTGGTAGAACCAGTGGTTTTTTCAAGCTAAAAGCGCCAATAAAGAAGCTGGCAGATACAAAAATCGTATCTACCAGCTCCTTTTCAAAAGGCTTACCCTCGAGTGATGCAGTTAGCACTCAGACATGATGTGCGCGGGCTTTGCTTTTGGGATGGCTAATTTGTCATCCTTAATCTTCAGGATCCTCGGGTCATCCCATGTGGGAATGACGTGCGAATCGAGAAAACCATAGACACGGAAGTGATGTAGCCATAGATCTGTATCTTGGAGAACTTGCTCTACCTTGACAAGATCATCTGGCTTATCCGCAACCCATGCAACCTTATGTGGGCTACGACCATAGTCCACAACCAGCTCGAGCTCATCAATCACACCATCATGGTGTGAAGTCTTCTTGATTCGGAAGGTGTTTCCCTCGAACTCAATTTGCACTGGGGAGCAACCATCCATCTTGTTGCTAGTTGTGAGGAAAATTCTGATTGCACCATCCTTCTTAATCGCCTCTTTAATGACATCCTCTGCCTTTTGAAACTTTTTCGCCGTGGACATTTGTCCTCCTTCCTGTAGCAAAAGCTACAATCGACTAAATGCGAAAAACACCATTATTATACCACATTTTTAATGGATTCACAATTTTCACTTGAAATTTAAAATATCATTAAAGTTTACCATAATTTTTCAAGAATAAATATTGACAAATACGCAAATACTATGTAAAATATTCCCATAGGGATTTAGGGACGTTCCTTGGAATCCCTGTTTAATATTACAAAAAGCAATGACGAGCTTTTGCAAGTTACTAATAGAGATTAAGGGTCTAGAGGCTGGAAGCCCTTTTAGAAAAACGCAAATGAATAACACATTGTTTTATATTTTAAATTAATAAATTGAGTGGAAAACTATTTTAACCTAGTTTTCAATATAGGGTGGCACCGCGGAAAGTTATTTCGTCCCTATCATATAATAAAATATATGATGGGGCTTTTTTGATGCCCATCATATAAAATTAGGAGGTTATTATGGAAAAGTACAGAACACATACTTGTGGAGACATCACATTAGAAGATGTTGGTAAAAAAGTAAAAATTGCAGGATTTGTACAAACAATTCGTGACTTAGGAGGTCTTGTATTTCTAGATATTCGTGATATGTATGGAATTACACAAGTTGTAACTTCTGCAGAATCTAATATTGTAGATTTCGCATCACATATTCCTATCGAGTCTTCTGTATCTGTAGAAGGTGTGGTTAGAAAAAGAAGTGAAGACACTATAAACGAAAAAATAAAAACAGGTCTTGTAGAAATATATATTGATGAAATTAAAATTTTAGGTAAAAGAACTGCAGACCTACCTTTCGAAGTTAATACAGACCAAGAAGTTAGAGAAGATTTAAGACTTAAATATCGTTATTTAGATTTAAGAAATGATAAATTAAAAGCTAACATCATTTTACGTAGCAAAGTTATTCAATTTTTAAGAGAAGAAATGATTAAGCAAGGATTCTTAGAGATTCAAACTCCTATACTTACAAGCTCTTCTCCAGAAGGTGCACGTGATTATTTAGTACCTAGTAGATTACACGAAGGTAAATTCTATGCTCTTCCACAAGCACCTCAACAATTTAAGCAACTTTTAATGGTTTCTGGTTTTGATAAATATTTCCAAATAGCACCATGCTTTAGAGATGAAGATGCCAGAGCAGACCGTGCTCCAGGTGAATTCTATCAATTAGATGTAGAAATGAGTTATGCTACACAAGAAGATGTATTTTCTGTAATTGAGCCAGTTATATACAATACATTTAAAAAATTCTCAGGCAAAAAAGTTGTAGAATATCCATTCCCTAGAATACCATATAAAGAAGCAATGCTTAAATATGGTTCTGATAAACCAGATTTAAGAAATCCATTGGTAATAGTTGACGTTACAGATGTTTTCGAGTCAGAAAACGTAACTTTAAATGCTTTCAAGGGCAAATTAGTTAGAACTATTGCAGCACACGATGTTGCAGATAAACCAAGAAGCTTTTTCGAAGGAATGACAGATTATGCAATAAAAGAATGTAAAGCTAAAGGTCTTGCTTGGCTTCGTATTCAAGAAGATAGAAGCTTCCAAGGACCTATTGCAAAATTTATTCCTGATGATGAAAGAGAAGAATTAATAAAGAGAACAAATTCTAAACCAGGTGATTGTCTATTCTTCATCGCAGAAGTTCCTAGAATTGTAGACACACTTTCTGGAGAAATTAGAGATGAACTTGGAAAACGTTTAGGTCTAATAGATGAAAATGTTTTCAGTTTCTGTTGGATAGTAGATTTTCCAATGTATGAATTAGATGAACATGGAAAAATAGCATTTAACCACAACCCATTCTCTATGCCACAAGGTGGTCTAGAAGCATTAAATACAAAAGACCCACTAGATATTTTAGCATACCAATATGACATCGTTTGTAACGGTATAGAGCTTTCTTCTGGAGCTGTTAGAAATCATGATATAGATATAATGATTAAGGCTTTTGAACTTGCAGGATATTCAGAAGAACACGTAAAAGAAAAATTCGGTGCTTTATATACAGCATTCCAATTTGGTGCTCCACCACACGCTGGAGTTGCCCCAGGAATCGACAGAATGATTATGCTTCTTGCTGGTGCAGATAATATCCGTGAAGTTATTGCCTTCCCACTAAACAGCAAAGCTCAAGATTTAATGATGGGAGCTCCTGGATATGTTTCTAGAGACCAATTAAGAGATGTTCATATAAGAGTTGAAAAGAGTAATAAATAATAATATACAAAAAATATAGCTAAACTTTTATGTCTAGCTATATTTTTTTGTTTTATACCGCTTTCTAGTTTCGTTAACATAATTTTTGAACATTTAAGGTCCGTCCCTAAAGTTCATTAGTTACCATAATAGCTGTCTAATAGTATTTTCTTTATTTCTGCTACTAATGGTAATCTTGGATTTGCAGGTGTACATTGGTCTTCGAATGCTCTGTCTGCTAATTGGTCTACATGGTCTAAAAATTCTTTTTCGTCTACTCCTGCTTCTTTAAATGATGCTGGAATATTTATGTCTTTATTCATTTGTCTTACAGCTTCTGCTAAAGAATGTACTCCCTCTTCTACTGTATCTGCTTTTAAGCCTACTATTTTTGCTATTTGGGCATATTTTTCGTCTGCTTTATAATATTCATATTTAGGGAATGATGTAAATTTAGTTGGTTTGCTTCCATTATATTCTATTACATATGGTAATAAAATTGCATTTATTCTACCATGTGGTAAATGGAATTGTGCTCCTAATTTATGTGCCATAGAGTGGCATACTCCTAAGAAAGCATTTGAAAATGCCATACCAGCCATTGTGCTTGCATTATGCATTCTTTCTCTTGCATATTTATTATTTCCATGGTTATATGCTTCTCTTAAGTTTTCGAATACTAATTTTGCAGCCTTTTCTGCTAATGCATCTGTATAATCTGTTGCCATATTAGATACATAAGCTTCTAATGCATGTGTTAAAACATCCATACCAGTATCTGCTGTTAATGATTTTGGTAATGTATCTACAAAATCAGGGTCTACGATTGCAACATTTGGTGTTAATTCGTATGCTGTTAGTGGATATTTTTTACCTTCCTTCTTATCTGTTATAACTGCAAATGATGTTACTTCTGAACCTGTTCCAGATGTTGTAGGAATTGCTACCATTTGGCATTTCTTTCCTAACTCTGGAATTTCATATGTACGTTTTCTAATATCTAAGAATTTTAATTTTAGTCCATCTAAATCTACATCTGGAACTTCGTATAATAACCACATTCCTTTAGCAGCATCTATAGCAGAACCTCCACCTAATGCAATAATTACATCAGGCTCAAATTTTCTCATTGCCTCAACACCTTTTTTAACTGTGTCGAATGATGGATCTGGTTCTACATCAAAGAATATTTCAGAATGTACATAATCCTGTCTTTTTCTTAAGTGATATAACACTTTATCCACATATCCGAATTTAACCATTGATTCATCTGTTACTATAAAAGCTCTAGAAATATCTTTCATATCTTCTAGATATTTTATTGCTCCTGCCTCAAAATATATTTTCTTTGGAACTTTAAACCATTGCATATTAACTCTCCTTCTTCCCATCTTTTTTACATTTATTAAATTTTTAGCAGATACATTATCTGTTGTAGAGTTTCCTCCAAATGTTCCGCAACCAAGTGTTAGTGATGGTGTAAATGAATTATATATATCACCTATACCTCCTTGTGATGATGGTTGATTTACAATGATTCTACTTGCTTTTACTCTTTCTCCAAATTCTTTTATTATATCTTTATTTTCTGAATGTATTACTGCTGAATGACCAAGTCCTCCATTTTCTAGTAATTTTTCCGCTTTTTCTATTCCCTCTTTACTATCTTTTACAATATAGTATGCTAAGACCGGACTTAATTTTTCCTTAGAGAATGAATATTCTGGACCAACTCCCTCTTCGTATACAACTAATACTTTTGTATCTTCTGGAACTTCGAACCCTGCTTGTTTTGCAATACTATATGGACTTTGTCCAGGAATTTTAGATTGCAAAGCATATCCCTTTTCTTTATTAAACATTACCTCTTGTAATTTTTCCTTTTCTTCTGGAGATACAAAATAGCATCCAGCATTTTTCATTAATTCTTCAAATTCTTGGTAAACTGCTTTATCGACTATTACAGATTGTTCTGAAGCACAAATCATTCCATTATCAAATGATTTAGATAATACTAAGTCGTTTACAGAAGTTTTTAATTTTGCTGATTTCTCTATATAACAAGGAACATTTCCTGGTCCTACACCTAAAGCTGGTTTTCCAGATGAATATGCAGCTTTAACCATACCTGTTCCACCTGTTGCCAATATTAAATCTACATCTGGATGTGTCATTAACATATGTGTTGCATCAACAGATGGCTCTTCTATCCATAAAATGCAATCTTTTGGAGCACCTGCTTTTACAGCTGCATCTCTTAATATTTCTGCAGCCCTTTTACTACATTGTTGTGCAGATGGATGAAATCCAAATATAATTACATTTCTTGTTTTTGCAGATATAATTGATTTAAACATAACCGTAGATGTTGGATTTGTAACAGGTGTTACACCCGCAATAATTCCAATTGGTTCTGCAATCTTTACATAGTCATCTTCTTCGTTTTCTTCTATAATACCAACTGTTTTTTCGTTTTTGATATTATGATATATGTAATCTGTTGCAAACATATTCTTTATAATTTTATCCTCATAAATACCTCTTCCAGTCTCTTCAACTGCAAGCTTTGCAAGTTCCATATGATGTTCTAGCCCTGCCATAGACATTGCTTTTACAATCTTATCAACCTGTTCTTGATTAAGATTCATATACTCTTTTGAAGCGACTTTAGCTCTTGCTACTAAGTCATCTATCATTGCTTTCACTTTAGTTAAATCTTTTGCTTCAGCCATAAAAATGCCTCCTTATATATTTATACATTTTTATAATATCTTATTGGGATTTTAAAGTCAATAGAAAAATTTGTAATATTTTTGCAAAAAAAAGGAAGCTAGATCTACTCTAACTTCTTTTAACATTTTTATAAGTATTGTGTTCTATATTTTACAGATAATTTTGAGGATTTAAAGTTTTTCCATCTTTTCTTATTTCGAAGTGTAAATGTGGTCCAGTAGAATTACCTGTAGATCCAACTGCAGCAATTTTATCTCCTGCACTAACTCTTTGTCCTGTTTTTGCATATAATTTACTACAGTGTCCATACCACATTTCGTAACCATTGTCACATTTAATTTTTATTAAATATCCATATGAACCTTTATATCCCGAAAATATTACTGTTCCAGAAGCTGCTGCTTTTATAGGTGTACCTGATGATACAGCTATATCTAGACCTGTATGGCTACTTGAACGTATACTGCTTCTTTCTCCATATCTGGAAGTAATCTTTCCTCCAGAGACTGGTCTTACAGCTACTACAACCTTGCTTTCTTCTTCAGCCTTTTCAGTCTCTTCTGCTTTCTTCTCTTCCTCTTCTATTTGAGCTACTTTAACATCTAAATTTTCTGTTTTTAATTTTGAAACAGCTGTACTTTCATCCACTGTTTCTATTTCTGACTTTTCAAATACCTGTTTTATACCAATATTAAGTACTAGTTTATCATTATATTCATTTTGTAAATCTGCTACTATCTTGTCAGCTTCATCTTCTGTTCCAACATATGTTTTTATATCATCATCTATAGTTATTCCATATGCTGTATATGTTGTAGAAATATTTTCTTTTATTTTTTCTAGTACTTCATCTTCATTTGATGATTGGTTGCTAACAAATTCTGGTTTATATTCTGTTTTAGCTTCTAGATTTCTAAAAGCTACTCCTTCTCCATCACTTTCTATATAATTATTTACTTCCTCTTCTATTTCATTCTTGTTTGTTACATACCCAATTACTTCCCCATTTACTGTTACTTTATATAAAATATTGTATCTAAATAAAATAACTGTAAATAATATTAAAAGCATTGTAGCAAAAATTTCAGTAAGTTTTATTATTTCTTTTGTGTGGTTTTTACTATGTCGTTTTAAAATAAGCTTCACTCTCCTTTAATTTCTACACACAAGCAAACATTATTATACTATATATTTTATGTTTTTTCAATTTATGTATACCTCATTATTATAGTTTTTCATATTTTTTTATATTTTTACTGAGATTTTTCCAATGTTTTCTATATTTATCTCCATTTTACTCTTATTTTCTTTAATTATTGGCGTTTTTTGGATTTATCTTCCTCCCATTCCGGCGCCGCCTCCACCGCCGCCTCCGCCAGCAGAGAATCCTCCACCACCTCCGCTAGATGATGCAGAATGAGCAGCAACTGTTGAAGTCATGGTTCTATACGAACTATTTATATTACTTGTAAAATTATAAAAACTACATTGTGTTTTAGTATATATTGGATTACAAGCCATACTAATAATTCCAAATTTATCTTGATGTTCTTGCCAATATTCTTCTGTAAACACATTTGGATATTTAGCTTTTAATTCGAAAATAACTTTTTCAGAAATTCCTATAGCTGTTGCAAATACCAAATATTTTTCCCAAATTACTATATCAAAAACTCCCTTTTCATCTATTAAAGAATAATCTTTTAAATACTGTCCAAGTCCCTTCCATTGAGCTCTCTCATCTTCACCTTTTTGTGTAAGTTTATATATTTTATCTTTAGCTTTACTATGAACTCTATCTAATAAAATTAATATTATAATTAATGGTGCACAGATTATTACAGAATCCAATAATCTTCCTAAAATATCTGTTCCCCAATTTATTATATAGCCTGGTGTAAAAATTGGAATTAAACCAACTGCATTATAAACTATTATAGCAAGTAAAATCCCAGCAAATATTATAGGTAATATGTTATTTGATGCTCCATATAATTTTTCCTTTTTCTTGTCTACTAAACCTTCATTATATAAATTTTGTTTAATATTATTCAACATTTTACTAACATGATTGTTATAATTACTATAATTTGATTTTGCAAATTTATTTAATTGTTCTACTTTAATTTCTTCTTTATTTCCTATTGCATCTTTTAATAAATAATATATTTCCTTTTCATCTTTTTTTAGCCCTGATGCCTCCTTTGTTATTGAAATATACAAATCATCCTGTTTTTTCTCTATAGATATATAACCTTTAAGGCATAAATTTAATATATTTGCAGCTATAAGGTCCGATGGGTTCGTCTCTCCAGCATCATTTTCGTTATCATAATGGTATAAAAAGTCTGCTTCTCCAGGAGTAGAAGTTTTTTCCCTTGGTATATCTCTAAAATACTTTAATTTCTTTTTTATTATTCCATCATCTTTTTGTTTACTAATTTTATAAAATTTATAATATCGTAAAATTAGATATACTATAATAATTATTTCTATTAATGCTAAACTTATTACAAATATTCTGTGATTTCTAATATTTTTATTAGTTTGTTTTGCCCAATCATCCTCTTCATTTAAAATATTGTTAAGATATTCATATCTATGTACATTTTCTACATTATTAAAAATTTTATCCTTTGTAATTACTCTTACTTCTAACAAATTATTAGCATCAAAATTATGAACTTTAAATTCCACCTCATTAGTAGAAATTTTGTTAATTTCACCATTTATATTTCCATGTCCCCATACTAATAAATTATCAATATTTGTTATACCTTCTGGTAACTTTATTATTCCATTTATTTCTTTACATGGTATATTATTTGATTTGTCTAAAAATTGCCAATACAATTGTTGACAATCATAATATGAATCTATAACATTATCAATTTTATATGAAATTTGATATCTTTGATTTCCAGAAGATTTGCTTTTTCCCGTTCCAAATGCAATCTCTACAGTATTAGTGCTTATCTCCTCTGCATAATACATTCCTTCTGGAACATTATATTCTTCTTCTCCCAAATCTTCTAATTTTGTATTTGTATCCAAATTTATTACAGAAACATCTGAGATTGGATATTTTTTAGTTTTATAAAAATCTTTAAAAAGAGTTCCAGTATTTTTTACATAAACGTCCCATATTTCTGTAACATTCATACTTCCATCTTCATTTAAAGAAATATTAAAATCTAATCCATTCATTATCTGCATTTTATCTTTGCTAAACACTTTAGATAGTGCAAATGCAGAAAAAATGATGATTAAAATTAATATATATATTAACCAGTTTCTAAAATATTTATAATTTATTTTCATTTTTTCATCCCCCGTAAATTTATTTTAAAAACATTTTTTTGCATTTTATCATATCATAATATTTATAACAACTTAAAAGCAAAAAAAGATATAGCAAAATAGCTATATCTTTTTTTGAATAATTTTACTCTAATAATTTATATTATTCTGCTGTTTCTTCAGAAGATTCTTCTGATTTTTCAGCATCCTCACTCTTTACTTCTTCTTCAACATCAGGAGTTTCGTTATATTTTTCTATAATAGCGTTTTGAATTTTCTCCCTTGTTTCAGCATTAATTGGATGAGCTACATCCCTAAATTCTCCATTTTGAGTTTTTTTACTAGGCATAGCAATAAATAATCCGTCTTTTTCGATAACTTTTATGTCATGAACAACAAATTCATTATCGAATGTTACAGAAGCTACTGCTTTCATTTTGTTACCTGAGTTTACTTTTCTTAAACGTACATTTGTGATTTGCATTTGAGCACCGCCTTCCAAAGTTTTAAATATTATTGTACATTTTATTGGTTTCCCAATTGTAGCATGTTATACAAATTAATAGCTACTTTTTATGTACTACTATTATATTCTTCAAAAATAACTTTTTTCCTTCTTTATTTTCAAATTTATTTCTTTTTTAACATTTTTTAAATATTTATCATAAAATAGTAATAATTATATTGAAAAAAAACAATAATAATTATATAATCTTATATGCTTAAACATAGGAGGGGAATTGAATGCCTAATCTAAAATTAATAAAAAAATATAATAGAGTACATATGATTGGAATTGGCGGTGTAAGTATGAGCGGTATTGCTGAAATCCTTCACTATTTCGGCGTAACTGTTACAGGTTCAGACTTAGCTGATTCCGAAATAGTAAGAAAATTGCAAAAAAACGGTATACCAGTAACAATAGGTCATGATTTCGAAAACCTAGCAAAAGCAGATATCGTTGTATATTCTGCTGCTATAAATCAGCACGATCCAGAAATGGAAAAAGCAAAAGAATTAAATATCCCTTTGTGTGAAAGATGTGACTTTTTGGGAATGCTTACTAAAGCATATAATGATACTATTGGTATCTCTGGAACACATGGAAAAACCACAACTACATCCCTTGTTTCTTTATGCTTTTTAGAAGCAGGTTTAGATCCAAGTATTCAAGTTGGTGCAATTTTAAAAGCAATAGATGGTAATTACAAAGTAGGCTCTAGTGAACATTTTATAATTGAGGCTTGCGAATATGTGGAAAGTTTCTTAAAATTCTTCCCAAAAGCTGAAATTATTTTAAATATAGATAATGATCATCTTGATTACTTTAAAACTTTTGAAAACATCAAAAAAGCCTTTATCAAATATGTAAAACTAATTCCAGATGATGGTTTGCTAGTTGTTAATGGTGATGATAATAATTGTTTAGACTTATTGCAATACACAAAAGCAACAAAATTAACATATGGAATTACAAATAAAAATACAGACTTTTTTGCAGTAAATATCGTTTTTGATAATAATGGATTTCCTGCCTTTGATGTTTACAAAAAAGATAAATTTTATGAAAGAATACAATTAAAAATTCCAGGAATGCATAATGTACTAAATTCTTTGGCTTGCATTGCACTTTGTGATTATTATGGAATCGATAAAAAATATATTAAAGCTGCTTTGGAAAAATTTACTGGTGCACATAGAAGATTTGAATATAAAGGAAATGTAAAAGGTGCTTCTGTTTATGATGATTACGGACATCATCCTACAGAAATAATAGCTACAGCAAAAGCACTAATGAACAAAAAATACAATAAATCTTGGGTTGTTTTCCAACCACATACTTATAGCAGAACCAAAACTTTATTAACTGATTTTGCAAAAGCTTTATTAAATTTTGACCATATTATTGTAACAGATATATATGCAGCAAGAGAAACAAATAGATTCGGAGTTTCTCCGCAAGATTTAGTAGATAAAATAAATTCTTTGGGTAAACATGCAATATATATATCTGATTTTGACGAGATAATAAAATATTTAAAAGCACATGTGGAAAATAATGATATTGTTCTTACTTTGGGTGCAGGAACAGTAACAGAAATTTCTAATAAACTAGTAGAAGAGAATTAGAAAAATCTAATTCTCTTCTACTTCTTTCATTTGTTTTAGCATTGTGTCTGCAAATATTCCATATCCCTTTTCTGGATTATTAACCATAACATGTGTAACAGCTCCTACAAATTTTCCATTTTGAATAATAGGAGAACCACTCATTCCCTGTATTATTCCACCTGTTTTATCCAATAGTCTTTGGTCTGTTACTTTAATAACCATATTTTTATTTGTTCTATTTGTTGATGTATATACTTTTTCAATTTCTATTTCATATTCTTCTTGTTTGTTATCGTCTAAAGTACATAGTATAGTCGCTTTTCCTTCTTTTACTTCATCTCTTGGCATTACTTCCATTACTTTATTGTTTTCTTGTTTTAAGCTATCTGTATTATTTAATTTACCATAAATTCCAAAATTTGTATTTTTATATACTTCACCTATTATTTTTCCATTATCTATACTCCCCTGTAATTCTCCTGGTTTTCCTCTTTCTCCTTTTATAATTGAAACTATTTTACTTGTTACTATATCTCCTCTTGCTATATCTATTAATTCTTCTGTATCTATATCTAATATTCCATGTCCTAGAGCTCCAAAATCGCCTGTTTTAGGATCATAAAAAGTTATTGTTCCAACTCCAGAAGCAGCATCTCTAACCCATAATCCTAATTTGTATTCATTATCACTTGTTTTGGTTGGAGTAATTTCGGTGTTATAATCACTGCCATCCCTTACATATGTTATTTTTACTGCATTGCCATTTGATTCGTTTACTTTTGTAATTAAATCTGATGTACAAGTAACAGATTCATCATCTACTTTTGTTATCATATCTCCTTCTTTAATTCCGGAATTTTTATATGGAGTATAGTTATTGTTGTCCTGCCCTTGAATTTCTGACATTCCCACCACTAAAACTCCACTAGTATATAATCTAAGTCCTATTGCTTCTCCACTTGGAATAACTACAGTATTTGGTATCACATTAACTGTTAAATCTTTTACAGTAAATCCTGCTAAATTTAAAGATAAATCCATTTTTCCTATTTTATTACTTACTTTCGTATTATCGGAATTTACAGCTTCAACTGTTTGACCATCTGCATCAGAAATGCTTAAACCCAAAAGTGTTTTTAATTTTAAATTTTCACCTTGTAATAATATTAAATTATTTGGAATAGAGCTTATATTAGTTACATATACTAATATAATAAATAACATTAAAATTACTAATCCACGAACAAAAATTTTAATTTTGTTGTGGTGGTTTATATGTGGCAAAGCCACTAAATTTTTTTTAAAATTTTTCATAGTAAAAACCTCTTGTATTATATATTTTGCCCTATTTTTTTATGTTTAATACTAGAAAGGTTTTACTACATAATTATTAAAATTAATTAGAAAAATTTGCTAATTAATTTAAAAAAATAGATACCTTTTACAGTATCTATTTTTTAAAATTATCCTAAACTTAAACTCTTATATGAATTGTATCGCTCTCTAAATAATGCTGTGTAATATGCTTTCTTTATATTTGTTGGAGCTGACTCCATTATTTCATCTAAATCTGTAACATGATTTCCTGCAGCATTCTCTTGCTCAGAACTTCCATTCGAAGTTGTAATTGAAGCAGAAGTTACAATACAAGAATAATCCGCTGTTGCTCCAGAATGAAGAAAATAATTTTTTGTAGTACTATCATCTGAAACATAACTTTGTGATTCAAAATCTGTGTTTCTATATCCTATAATATTATTAGACAAACTAGCATCTAAATGCCTTGCATCATGATACATATTATTATCTTGGTCTAATATGTATATTAATTTTGGATCAACAAATTCTCTATTTTTATTATTGGTTACAATAATATATCCCATATAATATCCATTTCCAATATTTTGCCCTTGCATAAAAGATAATAAACAAGTATTACTTAATACCAAGCTCCATTCATTTTCTGTTAATGTTGGCATTTTAGCAGGATGTGAAGAATTTTCATTAAATTTTGCAATTGTTGTTTCTAAATTTGTGGTTATAGAATTTCTTATAACTTGTAATTTATGAGCATTAAATGTATCTAGCATTGTTCCATTTGTAGCACCAAAATTTATTAGTCTTTGATTACCAACATTGCCTGTAATTCCTAAATCAGCCTGATTTACATCAACAATATTTTTTAAGTAAATATCTCCTAATAAGCTCTGCATATCATTTGTAAATTGAATAGCTTCTTGTAAATATCTTTGTGCACTTGTATCTTGTTGATATCTACTACCTAATTGTTCTCTTACATTTTTATCGTTATAGTTTATTGTACCATCTATATTATATTTATACCATCTGATACCATCCCAATATACTTTTTCTCTTCTTCCATTATCATTTGTAACATATGCATAATTTACTTTTGCATTTGAATTATCATCAGCAGTTGTACGATTAACTTCTGATAAAGCCTCTGAATCTATTCTAATTCCATCATAATATATACCATCTCCACGTTGTTGAACTTTTGATGTATCTATTAAAAATCCAGAACGCGTTTGATAATTATCGCCTGTTCCTTGTTTATAGAATACAGTTATATAATTATCCAATGTATAATTAATTATTATATCTTTTGCCCCATTTTGATATCTTGCAGAATAGTATACATATGGTTTTAATCCGTTAGTTGATTGTGATGAATTTAGATTAACATCACCTGTTGTTGTATCTACAACATTATTATATTTTGTATATATATAATATCCATCATACAAAGTGTATACCAATGCTGGTACAAACTCTTTTAATTCATCTTCAGAATAACCACTTTGTCCAAAATTTGTTGCTAAAGAATTATAAAATGTATTTACAGATGCCTCAACATCTCTTATTTTCTCTTCTGCAATATTTTGTGTACTACTATTTAATTCGTTTATTTGAAATGCCTTTATCGCATCATATGTTGCATTATTTAAAATAGTATCATAATTTCCTTGTGCATTAACATAGCTTACCTGCACTTGAATATATAAAGACATTACTAATACTATTGGTATAACAATAATTGCAAATATTACTATCCAGCTTTGTAACTTCATTTTAATTCCTTTCTTTACTTTTGTAATTCTTTAATTAAATAAGAAATACCTCTTAATATTTCTTATTTAATTAAAGAAAAAGGCGTATTATACAATACACCCCCTATTCTTTTTAACTATTAATTTCTTCCGTTAACAGTAACAATTCCACCGTTTGAAGCACCTATAGTTGCAGAGTCATTTCCTGTTACCCTATAAAAGAAGTTTCTTAATAATTGAGAAATTGTTGTGTTTGTATTCTTAACACTAACAGATACAATATCTCCTTCTTTTAAGTATTTAGTATTATTATTCCTAGTATCTTTTAAATCATCCATAATTTGTGTTGTATATTCTGTATAATATACATTTTCACCAATTTTTTCATATGTTGTTTGTGCAGTTTTCTTTCCTGGATTTTCATCTAGAACCTTAACTTCCATTTCTACATCATATGTATTTCCTGTAGAATTTATTTCTTGTACAAATTTATTGTAATCCGCTAATGTTATTCTTCCTGTAGAACGAATATTGTCTACAAATGTAGTCGTACTATTTTGAACAGATAGTTGTGAAACATCATCACTACGATCAGCAACTGACATTAAGGGAAAAATAAACATTAATACAGCTGCTAATACTATAGCTAAAATTGTAACTACTGTATCTCCCATTTTTATTACCTCCTATTTCCCTTTCTTTTAATTTTTTAAAGTATATGTTATTATTCTTTTATATTGTTTATTTATATCTGGAACCATTTCATTGGTATCCTGTTCTTCCTCATAATCTTCTTCTGTACCTAATTTTTCTTCGAATTGTCTATTTTTGTAATTATTCATTAAGTATTTTACTACTTCATCTACATGTTGCTTAATTTTTGTAGTGTTACCTCTCCATTCTTCGTATCTGGTTACACCATATTCATCCACCCAGTGTTCTGTATCCAAATCTAAGTCATTTTTATCCTTACCTGAACCACTTCGGTATAAAGCTAAAGGTGATCCATCTGAATTATAGAATTGTACAGCATACTCTTCTTGTGCATATCTATATAATGTTGGGATTATATCTGCTAATGTAACTGTTCGAGATAGAGATCTTGTTTCACCATCTCCAAGCTCTATGTACTGGTATGATTCTTGTCTATCTTGATTTTTTACTAATGCATCTGCAGTAGTTTTAGCTTGTGTAAGAGTAACCATGGTAATGGTTAGAGCTATTACAAATAGTAGCATATATCCTGCCATTTTTAATGCCTCTACTGCATTCTCCATGATTACCCTCCTCCTTTAAAAACTATTTATTAATTGAAATTGCTTTTACATAACCTTTATATTGTCCTTCTGTTGTTTCATAAGCTGTTATTTTTACTGTATATTTTGATGTTGTTTCAAATGCATTTTTTAAATCTGCCAATTTTGAGTTATCTTTTTCATTATTCATAGATACTACATTTGAAGTAACTGAAATATCTCCTAAATCTGGCATTGTTTGATTATTATTTCTTATTGCATCTATTAATGCTTTTGCTTGTGTTCCATTTATAGAACCCTCGTAATTTTCGAATGTATTATTATGTGCTTGTACTTGTTGATTTGTTAGTTCATCCATATTTGTTGAACTTTTTGCTTGATTAAAAATATAAACACCCAATGCTATAATTAAAATTGCAAGTAATATTGCTCCTGCTATGATTAATGCTTTTGATGCATTCTCCATAATAAATCCCTCCTTTAAAAAAACTATTTATTTATTGAAATTGCTTTTACATAACCTTTATATTGTCCTTCTGTTGTTTCATAAGCTGTTATTTTTACTGTATATTTTGATGTTGTTTCAAATGCATTTTTTAAATCTGCCAATTTTGAGTTATCTTTTTCATTATTCATAGATACTACATTTGAAGTAACTGAAATATCTCCCAAATCTGGCATTGATTGATTATTGTTTCTTATTGCATCTATTAATGCTTTTGCTTGTGTTCCATTTATAGAACCTTCATAATTCTCGAATGTATTGTTATGTGCTTGTACTTGTTGGTTTGTTAGTTCATCCATATTTGTTGAACTTTTTGCTTGATTAAAAATGTAAACTCCTAATGCTATAATTAAAATTGCAAGTAATATTGCTCCTGCTATGATTAATGCTTTTGATGCATTCTCCATAATAAATTCCTCCTTTGTTTTTTATAATATATATTTTAAAACCTTATTAACTTAAATTAAGATATTTGTTCAATATATAAATAACTTATCCTCTTTGTTTTCTTATGATATTCTACTTTTGTACATTTAAATTGTATGTTGCTATAATTATTTACTAAATTAGAAATCTGTCCCGCATTTAATAATTCCATACTATAAGTTTTCTCTGTGTCTACCATATATACATCTACTCTAATAGAATACAATTCGTCTTGAATATATTTTCCGGATGAATCTTTTGGAATTTTATATTTTTCGTTATTATCTATTGCCAAATTTATAATGGTTGCTAACTCGTTTCCATAAAATTCTTGATTAATGTAATTAGAAAACTGATTATTAAATTTTTGGACTTGATTTACATCACTTTTATACATTGAATATGCATATGTAATTGATATAACTATGCAAATTACTATAACACTAATTATTATTATTATCCTTTTCATATGCACCCTTTCTAATATTATACCATTATTCAACATTATTTGTAAATATCTTTATGTATTATTAACTACCAATTTATGTTAATTATTTTTCTTAAAAATAACACTAGTTATTAATCCATCAGAATCCTTAACATTACAACTAAAAGTATCACCATAATCTGCATATGTCTGCAATAATTTTGTTATATCATCATTTCCAAGTTTCTGCAGGTCATTACTTGGAAGTCCTGTACGTCCATTTGTAATCCTTACTGTAATATATCCCCTCTGTCCTTGTGATAGATTTAAAGAAGTGTTATTATCTTTAGCTTTATTAATAACAGTAACAACATCATAAATTGTATTTTCATTGGAACCTTCATACTTTGTATATTCATTATTTGCTTCTGTCTGTTGTCTTTGGTTTATTCTATTATACATTTCTTCCGCATAATTGCCATATGAAGTAAATAGATATACAAATAAAGAGGCAACCATAAGTGCTATTAGCATTCCACCAGCTATTATAAGTGCTTTTGTTGCATTATCCATAATTTAGTTGCCCCTCCTTTTTACAAAGTTTATTTTGTTTCTTCAAAAGACATACTTTCTACTCTACCATTATCAAAAAAAGTCGTCCCTGTGTGTTTAAATTTCATTCTTTTAAATTGAACATATTTATAATATTCTTGTGCCGCATTTCGTAATTTTGTCCAATCTACTGAAGTATTAACATTTAACTGTTGGCATAATTCGTTAAAACTATCTTGGTCACGGCTACTAGATTTAGCTAGATTCTCCCATTGTGCATCTGACACTTTGCCCTCAAAATTTGGACTATTTACAGTATCTGACATAACTTTATCTATTGTTCTAGTTATTCCACTTGCTCCATTTAAATTATAAGTTCCCTTTTTATTAAAGAGATTATCCGTTGAACCAGATAGTAAATTTATTGTCATTCGCAAATTCATAGCTTGATATCCACCATATTTTACATCATTGCTGTCATTGTAATCGCTCATTTTATTTGCAAGTCCTAATAACTCACTACCATATAAAACTTTTTCATATGATAAATAACTTTTATTAAAATCACTAACTCTTTGGACTTCTACTTCTTCTTGTTCCAATCTTTGACTATCGCCCCAGTGATTAAATACATAATATACTAATACTGCAAGCATAACTGCAATTAATATTCCACCAGCAATAGTCAATGCTTTTGATGCATTTTCCATATTTTATTCTCCTTTATCTTTACATTGCTGACATTGTAGAGAATGAACTTGACATACTTGTCAATCCAATGAATACTAATGGTGCAATTAGGTATCCAACAAACATGCATACCATAGGTGCAAAACCTATACCTTTACCTATTAAACCTTTACTAGAAATTAATCTGTCATTAGATTCTTTTCTCTTAGCTTGATAGTAATCTCTTTCTGAATCTAGTTCATCAAAAGCTTCTGCAATAGGTATTTTTTCAACTGCTGCTTGAAGACTTTCTACAATTCTTATCATATCTTGGTAAGATATATCTTCTTTTAATTGTTCCAAAGCTTCCCATGCACCTGCCTCATAGTTGTTAACACATTTACTAATTGGCTCTTTAAATATATTTGCATATCTTTCTAGCCATTCTAGAATCATTTCAACATTTACTCTCTCAATTCTCATAAGCATTAATATAATTGTCTGGAATTGCATTACTTCGTTTTCCATTTCCATTTGTCTCATTCTCTTTTGGAACATTAGCAATAATATTGGGAAAGCATATCCAATAAGTGCAAATACCAATCCTATTAAAATTTCAAACCATTTTAAATATTCACCATTAACAGTTTGAAGTTTTTCATAAACCCTTTGTGAATCGGTACTTAATGTATCATCTGTAGCTCCCTCATAATACTTAGATCTTCTCATTGCCCTTAAAATATCATCTTGTGAAGTTTTTAAATTACCTCTAAACATATCTAGGAAGTAATTATCTATTTCTGTAGTCTGCATTGCCTCCTGCTCATCTGTTTCATCCATTGCACCCATCAAGTCATAATCCGTCGTAGGTTCGGTGTATATGTAGTTAACTTGTATTTTATGTAAATATAACATTATTATAATTGATGCAATAAATACTACTATAAATAATACTATTCTATTTACATATAGCCAAGATAATTTTAATGGAGATGCTGCATCCTTCAACAATTCTTTTTGCTTTCTATAATCTTTCGTTCCTTCTTTAGGTATAAATAAATCAACAAATTTTTTAATTGGTTTTTTACTATATAATTTTTGTTGCCATGGATTTTCTGTGTTCTGTGTCTTTGTATTAACAGAACCATTGTCTTTTAATCTTCTAGTAAGTGTATAACAAATAAATGTTAAAACAATTACTAAAATTTGTACAATCATACCCTGTTTTCCCATGTAAAAACTCTTTGTAAATGCGAATTGGCTAACAGCCCAATTCTTTATCATTTCCAAGAATAACATTGGTACAATAGAAATTACAGATAAACTTTGGAAAACATAATCTAATTTATCTCTCTTTAAAATTTCTAGTTGCATTTCTTGTGTAATATTATTTAGGTTCTTTAAATACAAAGAAGAACCGTTCTGTTTTCTATCACCATACTCTTTAGTTAAATAAGAAATTCCAGCAAATTCCTTTAAGTAACTATTTGGTGCTATATCGTAATACTTCTCTAGTTCCATTTCTGGATCATCAGAAATTAATATTTCGTATATTTTTTCTGCTTGTCTTGAAACTTCTAATTCGTTATCTTGTGCAGTTTGGTAAATTGCTTCTTCTACCATATTAAACTCATGGTAAGCATGTCTAATTTCACCAAAGAAGTCAATTTGTTGCTTTAACAAATTATTATCAATTTTATCAACCATTCCATCTATCATACTATCCATTATGAAGATTTCAAAGATTATCAAAATTCCTAATAATAATACATTACTGTGTGTAAGCCATATAATAACTATAGTAAGAGGTATAACAATTACTAAACCTTTTGTTAATATTTGTGAAGCCTGTTTTCTTGTTAAGTATTCGTCATCTATATTTAAAATTTCCAATCTTCTACGTAATTTTAATAAATAACGTTTAATAAGCGGAATTTTTCTATACTTTAAATATAACTTTTGAAATAAAATATCAGTTGAGAATACTGTTTTTTCTGTTCCTTTTCTTAATTGTTGTATTTGTTTATATTGGGAACTTTGCATCTTCTTCCTTATTTGAAGGTATGCAATAACAATTATTAGAAAAACAACGCCTATTCCAATTGCAATATATAATAATAATTGATTTGACATTTAAGGTTTGTACACCCCTTTCACATTATTCTTTTGTCTTTTTTGGTCTTCCTACTCTTTTAACGCTTTTTGCTTCTACTGGTTCTTCTATTCTATTTGAAACAGTTTTTGAAGAACCCCAATGATCTTCTATGAATTTATCAAAATCTGCTAAATCTTTATCATCCATATTTAATCTCATTTCTTCTATATTGTGATCTGTAATTTTATTAGTAATTACATATTCACCATCATGATACTCTAATATATTTCTATATGTATATAATTCTTTATTTGTAACTTGTGTAAAATAATGTGTTGCATTATCAAAGAATTTTTCGAATTTTCCTTCTAATGTTTTCTCTTTTCTAAAATCGTATGTATACTCATTTTTTTGTTCTACTGGTATACATTCTGTAACTCTTTCTATATATCTTCTACCTCTGAAGTCCTTTACTAAGTGAATATCAAAGTTTAATACTTGTACAACCTGCTCTTCTGCAGTTTTCTCGTTTGTGAATACACCAGTTCTAAGCATTGAGTTTCTTAATGCTGTAACTAAATCTGGGAATGTTTTAGCATGGTGTGTAAACAATGTAAATTTAGAAGCAACTTGGGCTGCTTGAATCATCCAAGATGCTACGGGGTCTGTTGCAACCTCACCTATGATGTTAACAGAACCATCAGTCTTTTTCTGAACATCTAGACCCTCTTGTCCAGAAATTGTTTCTGTCTCTCTAAATGTTAAGATGTTTCTTGTTGGGTAAATTTTTCTTAAGTGAAGCTCGAATGCAGTTTCCTGAACCCTTATGTTCATTGTTTCGTAAATATTTTCTATCATACCCATAAGCATTGTTGTTTTACCAGAACCTTGCTCACCAGTTAGTGCAACGATACGAGCACCTTTTACTAAGAATTTTAATAATGCTATTGCATCGTCTTTTCCAGGTTGTGTAATTAATTGTTCTAGTGTTGCACGCTTTACATCGAATTTTCTTACGAAGAAAGCCCACGTTTCAGAGAAGCTTGGTCTAACAACAACAACACGAGAACCATCTTTCATTTCATTTATTTTATAACCATTTGTATCTGATAATTGTCCTGGGTTATTATATTTATAAATGTTTTGGCAAACCCTCTTTAATTCTGCTTCTGAACCAAAAGATAGGAATGCTAAACGTATAGATTTACCTTGGAAGAATATCCAAATACTATCACAAGCACGTGGTACTTTATGTTCCATAACTTCATTTAGATAGTCACCATCAGTTTGTGCAACCTGGCTTAAAAAGCTTTCTGGAAGTCCAGATACACCACCAGATACACCATCTATGTTCATATCTCTTATTTCATCTATAGAACTATATCCTTTATAATGTTGATATATTCTTTGTACAACTACATTTAATTTATCTGAGAATGTAAGTACAAATCCTTCTTTTTCGTATATATCGTTAATTTCATCCTCTGTTATTACATAACAAGGTTTTGCATCTCCTGCTACATATTTTAATGTATCCAAATTATATTTCTTAATTAATTCTGTTAATGCTTCATATCCAAATTCTTTTTTATACATATATATAATAATATCAAATTTGTCCTGTGGTGTAAGTAATGAAGGAATGTCAAAAGGAATTGATTTTGAAATATTTGTTTCATCTACTCCATATTCTTTTGAAAGTATGTCATAGATTAATTCTTTTACATATTTCTTGTCGTTAACATCTCCATATGTACAGCCTTTTAAAGCCTTTTTCAATTCGTATTTCTTATTTTTTCTTCTCTTTAATTCTTCTTCTGTTAGTCCTAAATCGTATAAGTTTATCTTTGTAATTTCATCAAGTCTTTTCTTGATGTAGTCAGTCATCTTTTGCAAAGTATATGTTTGGTCATCTACATTTACTTTTTGTTCTACTTCTTCGTTCTTCTTTTTTTGTATGTTTCTATATACCAAGTATACGAATATTAAGACAACAGCTAGTATTAATACAATATTAAGAATCATCTTTGAAACTCCTTCCTTAACTTTATTTCATCATTTGCATTTCATCTATTTTATATAAAATACCTTGTATTAATTCTTTTACATTATTTAAGAAAATTGCATTTCTATCCTTATCTGAAACTGTTTGCATTTTTAAGAAGTAATCAACTACTCCTCCTTCATCACAAGCATCAGAAAATAAGGTATTGTACACTATAGGAAATAGTGAATCTTTTGTTTTTATAGTTCTAACAATATTTTTTTGTGTGTATTTAGAAAATTTATCATATCTTCCAATATACCCTACTACATTATTCATTTTTGAAGTATAACCTTCTTTTCTAGATTGGTTATATGCTTTTATAGAATGTCTTTTTTGAGTCATTCCATAAACAATAACATCAGAAATTGTTAGCATATCTTGTGCTAATCCATTTATTCCTTTTTTTAAATCTACAATTACAATGTCGTATATAGAATTAGCTTTTTTTACTAGTGAAACATAAAAAGCATCTATTGCTGCAGTTTCTACGCCATCGTATCCAGATAAAACTTCTAGCCTATCTTTAAAAATTATTCCAGTATAATCTTTTATTAGATCTGGAGTTAATTTATTACTTCCTTCTATTTTCATTAAACCAGTTACTCCTGATTCCATACCTACTGATTTTTTTGTTAAGTTTAAGAAAGATAGCAAATTAGTTTTTTGTGCTTGTGGCTTTAAATATGCAGCATCAAATTCCTTATTATTTGCATATGTGGAAATTAATAATACTTTTTTATTGTGTTGTATTGCCATTTGTGTTGCCACAGCAATAGCTGTTGAAGTTTGTCCTGTTTCTTTACCATCTTCTGTCCAAAAAGATACTATAGCCATATTTCTCTCCTTCTTAAGATTAAATTTCTTTCATTATTTTTCTTAGTTTTGCCCCTTGAAATTCTGGTTCAAGTTTTGCAACAATATATTCTAGACCGTCTTTATACATATTTGTTAAATTGTCGAATCTAATCTTTGATACTTTTTGATTGTTAATAATTGCTGTTTTATCTCCCATTTCTAATGGAAAATATATTCTATCATCTTCCCACATAACTTTTGAGCCCAATGATAAATAATTTAAATAATCATCATCTTCTTTTGTAACTTCTTTTGAAAATAAAACTTTTGTCATTTTTATTGGAGTTGGAAATTCGCTTAAAATTTCCAACCCTCTTCTTACTTCATATGTATCAAAAGATGTAACAAAAAAGTTTTGCACTGCTCTTTCTATTCCAAAATTCATTGCACTTTTAGCGTTATCTATATCTACTAAAATGTAATCATATTCCAATTGATTAATTGGTCTATTTGTGTATTCTGCTATAGATTCTAAATTATTAAATCCAACTGCAATATCTATTTCTTCGAATTCAGTTATATAAGACAAAGTAGGATTTAATGCTGGTACAACATATTTTGCTTTTTGAGTAATTGTCGTATCTGCTATTAAAACTCTTTTGCCTAATACAGTTAGAATCTTAGCTACATAAATAATTAAATCTGTTTTATCAAAAGCTCCTATAAACCCTACTTCCTTCATATTTCCTCCTACTTATCTTAGTTACTTGTACTTGTACTTGATGTACTGCTTGATGTCGTGCTACTTGATGTGCTTGTTGTATTGCTTGAGCTTGCAGCTGCAGCGTCAGCTGCTGCTGCTTCATCCTCAAGTGATTGTAAGTATTGTTGTCTTAATTCTTTTTGTTGTGTAATATGGTCTGTAACATTTGATTCTAGGTTAGATTTTCTTTCATCTGCTTCAACACTGTTTAATTGACCATTTATATAATTTTCTCTTAAAGTACGATCATATCTTGCTGCTATAGCATTCTTTGCTTCATCAACAATATTTGGATTTGAGCTCATTAAGTTCAAGCATTCTGAATTTACTGGATATGTTGGTGTTGCTGCTGCTTGCATTCCTGGATCTGTGTATCTTGTTACATACATTTCTATAGCATTTGATTGATATGTTTCTATTATTGCACTTGACATTGCTATTGTTTCATCTTCTGATAAGTTTACATTTATTATTCCTTCTGCTGGAGCTCCTGCAATTTCTGGAATTGATACTTGTTTCTTAGAAACAACTATGTAATCTTGTCCATTTCCAAAACGTATACGAATATCTACGAAATCACCGTCAGCTAAATCTGTTGGTAATGATAACATATTATATTCTTGTTTTCTCAAGTCATCTGTAACTTCTTCAGAACTTGTTGTTAACATATCTTTAGTTAAAATTGTTCCCTTTTTTAAATCTATTTTTGCAACTAAGTCTGTTCTTGCTTGACTTTGTGAATCATCTGTATAAAAATCTGTTGTTGACGCATAATTTTCTGGAACAACGCTCATATCTGCAACAGATTGTTGTACGTTTGCTGATGATCTTGAATCATCGCCACTTACTGCAGAAATTTGTATTCCTGAACCTGATGAAACATCTGAAGTTAATACATACACTGCCCTTTCAGATGCTTTTGCTTCATCTTGTTCTTTCTTTAAATTAATTAATTGCATTACTAAAAAACCGATTACTAATGCAGCAATAATTAACATTGTTAACATTCCTAATAAAAATGATACTCTTTTTTGTCTTTGCATTGGATTTGAAGCCATTTATTATTCCTCCTTAATATTTTAAAATTCAATATAAACTGATTTTATTTTACAACAATCTACCTTTTAAAACAATATATACAACAATTTCGTAATCTAAATATAATATTCTCGTAATATTTTGGTAACATTATAAAATAGTATCTTCTAAAACTTTTGCGACACCGTCTTCATCGTTTGTTGTTGTTATAAAATCTGCCACTTTTTTTACTTCATTATTACTATGTCCCATTGCGATTCCTCGTCCTGCATTTTTTATCATAAGTATGTCATTATTGTTATCGCCAAAAGACATAACTTCTTCTCGTTTTATATTTTCTATTTTCATAATTTCTTCTATTGCATACCATTTATCCACATTTTTACTACTTACTTCTGTGTAATAATATCCAACAGAAATTTCTTTTGTCCCAGATTTTATTTTTTTCTGTGACATATGCGAAACATCTAGTACATCAATATTTGATATATTTTTTAGTTTTCTTACAATGCTAGAAAAAACTATTTTACTTTCGTCACATATAGTAATTTTTAAAAACTTATCCGTATCTAAATTTTTTATATAATCGTAAACATCTTCAACAATGTTTATTTCTGTTTTTTTATCACTGCTTTTTTTCGTATTTTCATAATTGTAAAAAGCTACATTATAATTTAAAGATTTTGCAATAACCGAATTTTCTGTGTATATATTATAATAAATGCTGTTCTTTTCACACAGTTCAATTATTTCTAAAACTTTTTCTTTATTTAAATAATTTTCATATAAAATTTTATCATTTTGGATATCATATACTACAGAACCGTTTCCAGATATATAATATTTATCTGCTCCTATTTCTTTTGCAATTGTAAGTACAGACTCAGATATTCTTCCAGATGCAAGAACTACCAAAATTCCTTTTTCTGTTACTTCTTTTATTACATTTTTAGTATGTTCTGTAACTTCTCCATATCTATTTAATAATGTTCCGTCTAAATCTACTGTTACTAGTTTATACATAATTCTTTTCCTTTCTAATATTCATTACAATACTATACATTATTATCTATTTTTTTACAATATGTTTCATTTTAATTTTTTCAAATTTTTCCAGAATATTTTTTTTGAATTTACGCATCATATATATTGAAAAGGCAAAGTTCTTTTCAAACAATTTTTTTACAATCCTAGGAGGTGAAATTTTAAAATGGCATATTCAAATTCAAACAAAAAATTAGTTCCTGAAGCAATGAGCGCTTTAGATAAATTTAAATATGAAGTAGCTTCTGAAGTTGGTGTTAACTTAAAAGAAGGTTACAATGGTGATATCTCTTCAAGAGATGCTGGTAGAATAGGTGGAAACATGGTTAAGAAAATGGTTCAAAAATATGAAAACGAAATGTTAAACAAATAGTTTCCTCATTTAAATTTTAATAACGGATTCCAGAATTTTTATGCAAGTATTTGTTAAAAAATCTAGAATCCGTTTTTTTATTTTTTTTGACCGTCTCCAGCCATACATATAGCCACCAAAACGAAATCAAAGATTTCGATGGTGGCTTAAAATCCTGGTTTTAAATTATGCTTCTGGTTGTATTAAACCATAATTTTTGTTGTCTTTTAATTTATAAATTACATTTACTTTTCCATTCTCTAAATTAACAAATGTTAAGAATGTATTTCCTTTACTTCCTTGTAATTTTAATTTTGCATCTTCTGGTGTCATTGGTTTTATTTCATAATATAGCTCTTTTATTATTTCGTCTTCTGGTTCTGATTGTGTCTCTTCTTGTCCCATTCTTATTGTTGCTTCTTTAGTCATTTTTTCTCTTTTTGTTTTTGTTTTTCTTATTTGTCCTTCAAGTATATCTATGTTTTTATCTATAGATGCATATAAGTCCTTATGAGCTGTTACAGCTTTGTATGTAACTCCACGACTTGAAACTCTTGCTTCTGCAATTTGCTCATTTCCTTCTACTTTTATCGTTACTGTACCGTCAAAATCATCTAAGTATTTTGTTAATTTTTCCATTTTCTTTTCTGCATAATCTCTTATTGCATCTGTAACCTCTAAATCTTTTCCTACAACTTTTATGTTCATAAAAATCTCTCCTCTCAATTATTTTGCTTTCTTTAGTTACATGCTTATTATATATGGTAAAATGCTTTTTTTCAAGCATATTTTGTTTTTTTGTATATAATTAGAAAAGATTATCCATTTTATAATCTTTTTCTAGTTTGTCATTTAGATATAATTTTGATATCATTACCAATTCTTTTATTGAATCTTCGCCTATATTAAACGAAAAAACTTTTTTAGGTGGTGACATTATAATATACCTAATAGCTTGCATTGTAGAGCTTTGCATATGAATGCAACTTGTATCTTGCTTGCTACATGCTTTGCATTTAAATCCATTATCCTTTAAACTAAAAAATTCTAAATCTTCTTTTGAATTGCAATTTGTGCATGCTTTTATGTTTGGAGTATATCCTAATATACTTATTAATTTCATTTTAAAAATTGCCACTATAAATTCTAAATCTTTGTCTGTTTCTGATATCATATACAAAGTATTTAAATATAATTGCAAAATTCTATATGAATTTTCATTCTCGTTTGTAACATCAATTATTATTTTAGTTATAAATGACGCATAGTCTAGCTTTTTTAAATCCTTTCGTATATTATAAAAAATTTCTATTGGTTCACATGAATTTATATAATAAGTAGAACTAGTTTTATACAAAATATAATCTCCAAAGCATAAAAATTGGCTACCTACTAGGAGCGAACTTCTAAATCTTTTCGCTCCGCGGGCAGCACAAGAAATCTTTCCAAGTCCTGGTGTTAACATTGTTAACATTTTATCAAAATCACCCATATTATGTTCAACTAATATAATTCCTTTTGTCTTTATTGTTCCCATTCTTTTCTTCCTCTATTTTTTCTTCTAATTCTTTTAGTTGTTTAAATTCCATAAATGTATTTATATTTCCTGTTTTTTTAAAGGTGTTCCAAGCTATTTGTTTTAACATGAAATCATCTCCTTTTTATTATCTTTTGTATTTTATGCATTTTTATTCATTTAGTTGAATTTGAATTTTTTTACAATATTGTCTTTATCCTGCCAATCTTCTTTTACTTTTACCCATACTTTTAAATTTAATTTTGTTCCTAACATTTTTTCCAATTCCATTCTTGCACTTGTTACTATTCGTTTTAGCATTGCACCATTCTTTCCAATAATGATTCCTTTATGTGAATTTCTTAAGCAATATATGGTTGCCTCCACATCATATATTTCTTCTCCTTTAGTTGTATTTCTTAAACTCATTTTCTCTACTTCCACATAAATTCCATGTGGTACTTCTTCACTTAAAAATTTTAGTGCCTTTTCTCTTATAACTTCTTCTACTAATTGTCTTGATGTTTGGTCTGTATATTCATCTATATCATAATATGCAGGTCCTGGTTTTAATCTTTTCTCTATTTCATCTAAAATAATGTTTACACTTTTACTATTAAGTGCAGAAATTGGTATTATTTCTTCGAAATCATATTCTTTTCTGTACATTTCTATAGCCTTTAAAATATCTTCTTTCTTTATTAGGTCAATTTTATTTAGTACCAAAATAGTTTTTTTATTAATTTGTTTTATTTTATCTAATATAATTCTGTCGCCCTTTGTCATTTCTTTTTTTGAACTATCCACTATAAACAATATTATATCTACATCTTCTGCAATCTCGTATGCAGTCTCTAGCATAGTTTCTCCTAATTTAGTCTTTGGTTTATGAACTCCTGGTGTATCTATAAAAACTATTTGTGAGTTTTTTCTATTTACTATTGCTCTTATTGCAGTTCTAGTTGTTTGAGATTTATTTACAGTTATTGCAACCTTCTCACCTACTAATTTATTTATAAGTGTAGATTTTCCTACATTTGTTCTCCCTATTATTGCAACAAAACCTGATTTAAATTCTGACATCTGCTCATTCCTTTCTGTATCATTATAATATCATATATTAATTTATTTTTTTGTAGAAACTTAGTATCTATCAAATTAAATTTCACAAATATTTTAACATATTTTTCTGTTTAATAAAAGACTAGTTTATTAAACTAGTCCTTATACATAATTTTCTTTTCAAATTATTCAAATGTTACATTGCTATCAATTGGGCATATATTAAAAAATGTGTTTCCATCATTTACTTGTATTTCATTGCCCTGTAAGTCTTTATATATAGTTTGAGAAGTTCTACTATTTTTTATACATTTTATTTTTATAGCTTTACCATTTGTTATATAATATCCATCATTTGTTCCCACATCAGATAAATCCTGTCTGTCTTTATTTTCTGTGTCTTTTAATGGACTATTTTTCTCAAATGTAATTATTATATTTTTTGTCGTAATTGCTTCTTTTGTTTCCATATCAGTTTGTTTTTGACCCCTTGCATACCTTGTATACCTTTTGGTTTCTGCATCATATTTATAATTAACTGTATGTAAATCTGAATATGGTATTGTTACATTACTTGCAGCAATTCCATTATCTAAGTTAACTTCACTAAATGTATAATTAAGCACGCTGTCTTTATCTGATGTTGTAGCATATTTTTTACTTTTAGCAATTTCCAATATATCTTTGGTTCTTGTTAAAACATTGTGTGGTGCTGCTTTTTTCTTTGTTCTCCAAAAGCTTTCTGAGCTTTCGCTTATTCCATTAATATTATTTACTTTTAAAGATGAAATATCTGATTGTGCTTTTGGACTCCATCCATAATGTACATAAATCGCATCATTTTCTAAAGCATAATCTAAGAAATAATGTCTTGCACTACGAACTGGACCTATTTCTTTTAAGTCTACACCTTTAAACAGTGCCATTAATCTTGTTTCTCCACCTTCTACAATTATTTCATAAACACTATATGCACTATTTAATCCAACTTGTGGCCATGCTCCTTCATGATTATCTATCATAACTGCTATTGGTCTATCGTTTCCTTCGAATATACTTTTAGGTTGTTCTGGTTCTTCTTCCTTTAAGCCTTCGGTTGTACCTAAATCTACCAATGGATTTTCTTTGTTTTGATTATATATGCAAAAATAATAATAACATCCTGCTGCTATTCCCAAAATTAAAATTAACATTACAATTATAATTGCTACTTTTTTGCTTTTGTGTTTTGTTTTACTTCTTTTTCCTTTACTACTCATTTTATTCCTCTCTTATTTCAATAATTCAATTATTTTATCTGCAAATAAAAAATAAGAAACTATTACAGCATTTAGTGCTGTTAAGACAACAGCTCCAGCTGCTACATCTTTTGCTATCTTCGCTTTTTCGTTATATTCTTCTGTATATAAATCTACTGCTGCTTCTACAGCTGTATTCATCATTTCTGTTCCTAGAACTAAAAATACAGAAAGCATTAAAATTGCCCATTCTGTATTACTTATTTTTAATACTATTCCTAATACTGTTACTATTATTCCAGCTAGTAATTGTATTTTTAAATTTCTTTGAGTTTTAAATCCATGTGCTATTCCAGAAAAAGCATTTTTCCAGGCTTCTATAAAATTTTTATTATATAATCTGCTATCTTTCTTTTTGTCCATAATTACTCCCTATTAATATTCAAATCTTTTAATACATTCTCTTCTTTTTCTCTCATTACTTTTTTATCTTCTTCTTTTATATGATCATATCCCATTAAATGATAGAAACCATGAACTAGCATATATGCTAATTCCCTTTCGAAGCTATGTCCGTATTCATCAGCTTGCATTTTTACCTGACTTAAATTAATAATAATATCTCCTAACACTTCTGGTACAATACTTTTTTCTTTTTGTAGCTTTTCTACCTCTTCTTTTTCGAACATAGGAAAAGATAAAACATCTGTTGCTCTATCTATATTCCTATATTCTTTATTATATTTTTGGATATCTACCGGTGTTGTAAAAATAATACTTATTGTGATATTTTTGTCTAACAGATTTTCTGTTTCAAAACATTTATTAATAACTTTTTGTGTTAAAGTGGAATACATTTCGTTAGGTTCTACATTTAAAAATTCTATCTCTGCATACTTCATTTTTACATCCTTTCAATTTTATTTAGCCAATTTCTTTCTTTTCTTGTCTTTTGAATCTTGAATATATTTTTTCTGCAGTTGTACATGTATTTTTTAATTGCCTCATTGCACCTAATTCTACTAATTTATTTTTATAAAATTTAATTATTTTACTATAATCTCTTTTAGCAGCTTCCAATTTCTTTAAGTCTGCCTTTAAAAATAATATTTGTTTTTGTTTTTCGTATTCTTCTAGGTTTCCTTCTTTATTATTTTGTAATTTTTTGTATTCATTCCAGAATAATTTGTATTCTTCTCTATCTGAAGGTTTGTCCCAATAAATTTTAGTAGAAAGAAGCCTAATATTATAGTCTTCTATTAATTCTATTAATAATTTATATGCTGATTCTCTTTTGTTTGCTATAGTTGTTGTAACAAGAATTTCTCTTAAGTCCTTTAATATTTTAATATAACATTGTTCTGCTACAACTAGTGGCAAACTATGTGTAAATAATTGTCTACTAATTCCAAGTAGTATCATTCTCTTTTCTATTGTGTCTATAATGTCTAATTTTCCAACTGTAAATCTGTCAAACTTCTCGTATTGTGCAATTATATTTTTATACATATTAGTATCATCCAATTTTAGTTTTATTGGTAATACCTCTGTAATATAATCTTCTAATAAGTCGAATATTTTATCATAAATAATGCTTTTATCTTGGTATGTTAAATTATCTGCAAGCTGAATAGAATAATGTTTTAAAACTCCTTTATATAATTGTTCTATTTTTACACTATAAAATTTTTCGTATCTAGGAAGAACTTTATTTTCTTCTGATTTTAAAGTCTGATAATCTAATTGTAATAAATATTGTTGTTTTTTATATTTATATTCTAAATATTCTGTTTGTTTTAAATGTATTACTTCATAATAATTTGAAAGCGCATTTTTTTCGAACTCTGTAGCTGTTCCATTCTTTACTTTTTTATAAATTGAGTCCATTATATATTTATCTATTGCTTCTAAATATAAAGTATAAGCATCTTCATATTTTTTAGACAAATTATCTTTTTTAGTTTCGTCTTTTGTTTCATTTTGATATGCTTCGAATGCCTTTAACAAGCTACTTCTCTTTATAGAAATCATTAACCCATTAATACCTAACTTTGTTGGTATTAATAATCTACTTATAGTATTTGTTAATTTTGTAAAAAAATTTTTGTTTGTGCTAACTACTCTAAGACTTCTTTGCTCCATGTTAATCATCCTTTCAAAATACTATTTTTTCATTAGTTCCTATATTTTCAAAGACTTCATATGTTACTTCCGCCTCTACCGCACCATCTTTTATATTGTAATTTACTGTTATATTATTTATATTGTCTTTATTTGTTATTTTTTCATTCAATTTTTCTTCGGCTCTTTTTTTCGCTTCTTCCTTTGCCTCTTCCTCCGTATAATTAACTTCATATTCTTTTATTTCAGAATTATTACATTCGATTAACTCTACGGGTATATAGAAATTTGAAAATATTTTTAATTTTTTCGTTGCATATATTGTATCATATTTTTCAAAATTTGAAAGTCTTTTATACAAATTTATTCTAAAATTATTTATATTTAATGCATATTTTTTCTCCACATTACCTGTTTTTTCCATCTTAGTTTCTTTTAAATTTACAGTTGCTTTTTCTGTGTACCAAACTTCTGCTTCCACATCCCCAGAAGCTCTAACAAATCTAGTTCCTGTATACTTTCCTTCCATCCAACCTGCAATTAGCAAACTTCCCTCTTTTACTACATCTCCTGGCTTAACCATTGCGGTTCCACTATTTGCATTTATTTTTATTATTTTTCCTTCCTTGTTTGAGACTATATTACAATAATCATTTTTATCTATAATTTCCGGTTTAGCTTCCGCTTCTACCACACTTACGATTGCATTAGTACCTTTTAATTCTATCCCCAACCAAGCAACATCATTTCTTGCTAATCGTATATTATTAATTATTTCTTTTACATCAACTTTGTTTTTATTTTCTCCTATATAAAGTCCATTTTCATTTAATGAATTTAAAATATCTTCCTCCGTTAAATTATTACCTGTTATTTTTATTTCTATATTCCATACAAATCTAGATAGCACAAATAATACAACAAAAATAAGAATCATCATGATTAGAAAAATCTTTCTTTTCTTATATTTATGTAGAAAAAATGGCACACCTTTTTTCTTCTCTATACCTACTTTGCATTTTGTTTTATTTGCTATTCTTTTTATTTTTTTAAAATCTTTTATTCCAATATTAGTGGTTAAATATATATCATTCTTTTTTTGTATATTCCATAAATATATATTCTGCAACCTACACATATTTATAAATCTTTCGATAAAATAGCCTTCTATATGAATATTTACATAACCATTTAAATAACCTTCTATCTTTTTTATAAGCACAATATTTTAATCCTCCTCGGTGTTTTCAAGATATATTTTAGTGATGTCTCCACTTATGAGTACATCATTTTCATTTATTTGATTCAAATTCATTTTTGTTCCTTCTATAATTACTATTCCTATTGATGTACTTATTTTTATTAAATACTCTTCATATTCTATAACTCCCTTATAATTTTCTATCATTAATTGATCAAATCCAATTATAGTTATTTTAGGTATATTTGTAGTTACTTCTCTTGGTAATTCCAACATTCTTTCTATCTTATTTCTTGTATTTTTAATGTTGCTCACTCCTATCTTTCAAATTCATCAAGTGATTTAAATTCATACCCTTCTGCTTTTGCTTCTTTTATGACACTGTCGAGTACATTTGCATTATCTTTCGAATTTCCATGTAATAACATTATTTCTCCATTATGCAAATTGTCTAATATTATTTTTTTTGCATAATCAGTTCCTTTTTGCTTACCTTCGTCATAATCTAAGTAACCAAATGTCCACATTACATTTGTATATCCTAGCTCTTTAGTTATTGCTAATGTTCTTTCGCTATACTCTCCTTTTGGTGGTCTTATGTATTTCATTTCATATCCCATTTTTTCATATATTGATTGATGTAATTTCATAACTTCATCTTTTATTTCTTCATCAGAGATATCTGGTAGACTTTTATGATTTACTGTATGATTTCCAACTATATGTCCCTCATCTATCATTCTTTTTACTAATTCTTCAGCGGTATTTAAGTAATGTGCTGTTATAAAAAATGTTGCTTTTACATCATTTTCTTTTAAAACATCTAATATCTGTTCTGTGTATCCTGCTTCGTATCCCTCATCAAAAGTTAAATAAATATACTTTTTATCTGCATTTCCAATGTAAATACCGTTGTATTTTTCCATTAGTTCTGCATTTTCTTTGCCCACATCAGGCCTTTTATGATCCTTTTCTCTTTTTATCCCCCAGCCTATTTTTTTATTACTTAAACTACTTCCATTCGTATATACTATTTGATTTTCTTTATATATTGTAAATATTAATAAAAAAATTAGGACTATAGCACATATCGTAAAAAGTAATTTTTTGTCAAAAATTTTTATCATTTTGAACCTCCAATATTATTTTTAATATAAAATCTTTCATTAGTTTTTGTTTAATTCTATGTTTAATATTGGAAAATATTACAAAGAAGATTTTTTGATTTTGGTTTGCCAAGCTCAGAAAAATTGCAAAAAAAAATACCCGTTTACCAGGTAGATTTAGAAAAAATATTACATATTATAAATAAAAATTTATGAATTTTGTATTCCCCCTCCTCTAGCAACATCAAAGAAATAACCTGCACCTCTTTCAACTACAGTTTTAAATATTGCAACTTCGTCGTCAGTATAATGCCCATCTTTCTCTACTATTTTATAGCTTGGAAGTTCGAAAACTACAGTATCAAAACCTTCTTCTGTTGGCCTTTCAAAAGAAACTCTTATATATTCTTCTCCATTATCTTTTTTTCTAATATCTGAAAAAACAACCAAAGTTCCGTCTGCATAAGTAACAAATTCGTGCATCACTTCTAATCACTCTCCTCGTCTTCTATATTATTAGTAGTATACCACAAAGCATCAAATTTTCCTATACTTTTAAATAATAATAAAATAATATTGCATATCGAAAAATGTGATTTTTTGTCGAAATTTTTTATAATTTTGACCCCCTAATATTATTTTTTTATATTGACATTATCGAATTTTTAGATTATATTTGTATTGTTATTGGAAAATATAGGTAATCGTCTAATTTGATATTTTTTTGTCTATTATTGTTAATACAATATGATTCTATTTAATACTAATTATATTATTTAGGAGATGAAGATATGTTAAATTTTGTTTTATGTGATGATAATCGAAATATTCTAAACAAATTATCTAAGATGTTAGAAAATATTTTTGTAAAAAATGATTACAATGCAACAATTACTTATACATGCGATAATGCAGATGATTTAATCAATTTTGTAAATAATAACAATACAGATGTACTGTTTCTTGATATAAATTTAAAAAATAAGTTAACAGGATTGGACATTGCTGAACAAATTAGAAAGAAAAATAAAGATATATATATAATTTTTACAACAGGTCATTTAGAATATGCTCTGGTCGCTTATAAATACAAAACTTTTGATTATATTCCAAAACCTTTTGTTTCAGAAAGACTTGAATTAACTATATCTAGACTATTTGAAGATATCAAATCAAGCGTATCAAATTTTATTAAAGTCGGTAATTCCCAAATGTTAATTAAAGAAGATGACATACTTTATATTAAAAAGAATAATATGAAGCTTATATATCATACGCCATTTAAAGATTACTCTTCTTATGTGGCTTTTAATAAAATTGAAAATACTTTACCTAAAAATTTTGTAAGGTGTCATAAATCTTATATAGTTAATGTAAATGCAATTAGCACCATTGATACTATTAGAAACTGTATTTGTCTGTATAATAATGACGTTTGTCCTATTGGTCCAAAATATAAAAACAATTTACTGGAGGTCTTAAATAATTATGAATATTCTACAGAAGATTACAGAGGGCTTGATGAGCCCAAACGAAATGTTAACTAATATTATAACTATTCCCTTTTTTGTTATAGAAGCATATATCTATATAAATCTATTTTTCACTTTATTTTCTAAACAACCGCCAAGAAAAAATAAATATATCTGCATAATGGTATTATTAATTTCTGGTATATTTAGTAGATTTATAATTTCCATACCATATAATACTATATTTAATATTATTATTTTTGTCATTTCTTATCAAATCTTTTTTAAAGCCAAGCTTATTGAGGCTGTTATAGGTGTTAGTATTAATTCTTTATTAACAGTTTTATTTGAAATGATATCAACACAAATATATACATTATTATTTGGTAAACCTTATTCTGAATATGCAAATTATCCACTATATACTGTTTTATTTATGATAATTGTTTATACTAGTCTATTTATAATGCTAAAATTATTTAAAAAGTTTGATGTTAATATTACACTATTTAAAAATATCAACAAAAAAGACACTATTACTATATTAGTTACTATTATTTTAGGTCTTATAACAGTATTTTTACAATTATATATATCTACCTTATATAACAATATATTGCCAAATTTCGTAACACTTTTAAGTATAATATGTTTAATTGCATATTTCTTTGTAAGTTTATTTAATATAGTAAAAACTAAGCAATTAGAAATTGCAAATAGAGATATTAATAACTTGCAATTATATAATAATACTTTAAAAGTAATGTATGATAATATTAGAGCATTTAAGCATGATTTTAATAATATTATGAATGGTATTGGTGGATATATAACTGCCAAAGATATGGATGGACTTTCTAAATATTATAAGTCAGTATTTAAAGAATGTAATAATCTAAATAATTTAGCTGCATTAAACCCTGAAACTATTAATAATCCATCTATTTATGCAATTCTTGCAGATAAATATAATAAAGCGAACGCAAAAAACATTCAAATAGAACTTGGAGTATTTATAGATTTAAATTCTCTGAATATAGATATTTATGAACTTACTAGAATTTTAGGAATATTATTGGATAACAGCATTGAAGCTGCACAAGAATGTGAGAAAAAATATATTAGTGTTAGATTTTTAATGGACTATAGAAAAAATAGACAATTAGTAATTATAGAAAACACATACAAAAACAAAGATGTAGATACATATAAAATTTTTGAAAAAGCATATAGTACAAAACCTAATAATACTGGTCTGGGATTATGGGAAGTTAATAAAATATTAAAGAAACATGATAATCTTGCAATTTACACAAGTAAAGATGATGAATTGTTTAAACAACAATTAGAAATTTATCTACCCAAGAAAAATCTAATAAAAAATCCAGATAAAAAAATACCTATTAATAAATAGGTATTTTTTGTCGTTTTGTCGTTTTTTTGATTAGTTTGTTTTTAGTCTTTTTTAATCATACTAGCAGGCATTTTTGGTTGATGAATAAATCCAAAAAATAGACATGCTGTGTTAGATGATTTAGCATATTTTTCTGCTAATCTTGCTAAGAATTTTAACATAATATATGCCCCCTTTGTAAAAAGATTTATATAGTAAGAGGTAAAACCTCTATTACTACCCATATACTTCATATCCATATTTATTTTTAGTAATTTTATATGCTAATTTTGTTAATGTTAGTGTCTGTACTAATATTCCAATAATTATCATATTAGAAACCACTTTATATGGTATAAATATTGCAACTACTAATTCCACACCAACAATTACAAATGACCATATCTTACGTTTTCTTCTTTCTTTCTTTTGTAATACAGGCACATTCTCGGTATCTGCTGGAGCATATTTAGCAATCATTACAAAACTAAATATAAAAGTAATTGCTATCAAAATGTATTTAATATTATTGTTGAAGTTTAAAATGCTTGCTAAAAATGGTGTTCCTATATACAATAAACTTGTCACAATAATGCATCCTAAATGAGTATGTAAATGAAATCCTCCTGAAAAAGTTCGATATGGTAAAATAATTAAAAAGGAAATTAAAGTAAGTTTAAACATATGTAGTAATAGTGCTAAAATTAATATAATAAAGAATTTCGGTACTTCCCCAATTAACAATTGCAATCCAAAATTAATTTCATCAGCTTTACTTTCATCATAACCATCAACTGATTGAATTATTTTTTTCGTTAATGAATTACAAATTGCTTCTATCACATTTACTTCTTCCTTTCCTTTATCTTAATCTAGAATAATTATAATTATAAAAATTTTTTTGGTTTATTTTTATTTGTGAAAATATTCTTTAACTTTGTAAAAATTATAGAAATATCATTTTACATATAAAATCACTATTTTTACCAATAAAAAAATTCAATCTATCAAACAATTTTTGTTTAACAAATTGAATTCTTTAAAAATTGTATATATTATATAAAGTTTAAAACTAAATCAAAAATTACGACAAATTTTAATCAATATGTACATCCTTTAATATATTCCATACACCGTTCGTTTCTGGTAAATATTTAAACTCCAATTTCTCTTTTGTTGTTGGATGATAAAATCTTAATTTGTATGCCCACAAAGCTAATTGCCTACTTCTACTTCGTGTTCCATATTTCGTGTCTCCACATAAACTATGTCCCCTACTAGAAAATTGAACTCTTATTTGATGATGTCTACCAGTTTTTAAATCTATTTTTACCAAACTCATATTGGTTCTTTCATCATATTTTATAACTTCATATTCCAATTCTGAGAACTTAGCATTTTTATCATCTTTATTAGTAACAAAAGATTTATTCTTTTTTGAATCCTTTACTAAATAATCTTGCATTATTCCCTTTTGCTTCTCAAATTTTCCTTTTACTACTGCAATATAATTCTTCCTAACTTGTTTTTCTCTTACTTGTTCACTCAATCTAGAAGCAGCCTTCGATGTTCTAGCAAATACCATTACTCCTCCAACTGATCTATCTAACCTATGAACTAATCCTAAATAAACATTTCCTGGTTTATTATATTTTTCCTTTAAATATTTTTTAATAATTGTAAGCATGTCCGGATCTTTAGTTTTATCTGCTTGTGATGGAATTCCTGGCTCTTTTACTACAACAATAATATGATTATCTTCATATAATATTTTTAGCATTATGCTTCCTCCCATCTTCCATAGATGCCACAAGGAAGTACTAATTTTGAATTAGTCATTGGTAATCCTATTTCTCCAGATTCAAAGTTTCCCTTATTCTTTATATTTAGTCTTAATATATTTTCTAGTACTTTAGCAGATATTCCTGTAGTATATGAATTTATTAAGAAAAATAATGGCTTGTCTGATAGTACCTTTGTACACAAATTTACTAAATCTGCTATATCATCTTCAAATCTCCACACTTCGCCTTTTGTTCCTCTTCCATAAGAAGGTGGATCCATTATTATAGCATCATATTTATTGCCCCTTCTTATCTCTCTATTTACAAATTTTTCTACATCATCAACAATATAACGAACAGGTCTATCTTTTAATCCTGAAGAATTTACATTTTCTTTTGACCAAGTTACCATACCTTTAGAGCTATCCACATGGCATACAGATGCTCCTGCAGAAAGGCAAGCAACAGTAGCTCCTCCAGTATAAGCAAATAAATTTAATACCTTTATATTTCTTTTACTGTTCTTTATTTTATTAATCATCCAATCCCAATTAACAGCCTGCTCTGGAAATAGACCAGTATGTTTAAATCCCATTGGTTTTACATTAAAAGTTAAGTTTTTATATCTTATTTGCCAACTCTCTGGAACTTTTTTCTTAAATTGCCAACTTCCACCACCAGTCTTACTTCTATTATATATTCCATGTGCATTTTTCCATTTTCCCTCAAAAGATTTTTCCTTCCAAATTATTTGAGGATCAGGTCTTACTAAAAAAATATCTCCCCATCTTTCTAGTTTCTCACCATTTGCCATATCTAATATTTCATAATCTTTCCAATTATTAGCTATTTTCATTTTACATCTCCAATTACATATTTGATAATATTCTAAAAAAATTATATATAGCTATTATATTAGCTATACTAAATATTCCTCCTAAAGAAAATAATAAGCCTAAAATATTATTTGTGTTAATCTTTTTAGTCTTTTGATTACTATATTCCACAGGATATATTTCGTCTTTTGCATATTCCATGTTTTTCCACCTCTTTATATATTTATATTCCAAAACACATAGAATATGCTTCATTTGAGCTATATTTTATCATAACCATACTACTTTTTTCAATATAATAGCTCAAAACCTTCCTTTTTATTCAAAAAAAGAAAAAAATATACATTAAACTGATTAGCTTAATGTATATTTTTGGGTTTATTTTTTTATTGCTAAAACTTTATATTTACAAACACCAGCTGGTACTTGTACTTCTACTACTTGATTTTTCTTTGCTCCTAATAAAGCTGCACCTATTGGAGATTCATTTGAAATTTTATTTTGTGTAATATCTGCTTCTGTTGTTCCAACTATTGTATATTCAACCTCTTCATTAAATTCCATATCCAAAACTTTTACTGTATTTCCAATTTGGACTTTTTTATTATCTATTTCTGAATCATCTATTATCTTAGCAAATCTTAATTTTGCTTCTAATTCGGCTATCTTATCTTCATTAGCTGCTTGCGCAGTTTTTGCTTCATCATATTCTGAATTTTCTGAAAGGTCTCCAAATCCTAGAGCTACTTTTATTCTTTCTGCTATTTCTGCTCTAGTTTCTGTCTTTAGTTTTTCAAGTTCAGCTTCCATTTTGTTATATCCTTCTTGTGTTAGTAGAATTTCTTTGTTGTTATCTCCCATTCTGTCATCCCTCCTGACTTATTTTATTGCTACATTATATTAAGCCAATATTACTCGTTTGTCAAGTACATGTTTTTATTTTTTATACTCACTAATATCTATAATTCCATTTTTACCAATAAGATTGCTAATTTTAATATTATCCTTTGTTATTTTCTCTCTTATTTCCTTGTAACTTTTGCCTATTATATAAGATTCATATATTTCATTTGTTGTAAATTCTTCTCTTCTTTTTTCTATATTTAATTCATAATTGTTTATATTTATGCCTGCAAATGTTTTACTTATAGAATTAACTGTATTTTCTATATTTATAATGATAGCTCTTCTATTTATTTTATATTTTTTTAACTGTTCTTCTGAAAAATCTATATTTAATATAATATTTTTATTTGCCAAACTTTTATTTCTATTATTCATTATAGGTATTAAAATAGCCTCTTCTTCGTATAACTTATCCGAAAAAATTTTGAATTTTTTCATATTGTTAGTAATAATATTAATTCTTCTGTTTGTTGATATTAGCTCCATAATATAATTTAAATTAATATTTGAATAATCATTCACTAATATAGTTAATTCCATATCTTTTTTATTAATTTCCAAAACTTTTGATAAATATTCTATAATTTCCGGGATTAAATGTTTAAATAAAATTTTGCCATTTAAAATATTTATCTTTTTTGAAGATATGACATTTATAAATTCGATATTATCCTTGTCCTTTTTTGCAATCACAACATTTTTTATATTATCTTTTTCTAGCTGATTTAACAGCTTTTTATTAAACTTTGGAATTAAATACTCTCTTCCATTTTCAAATTCTTTAATTTCTATTTTATTTATTAATCTTTTAAAGAAATTTTTTTCATTTTTAGAAATAATATAACCAATCATAAAATCACCTTATTCATTTATATGAACAAGGTGATTTTATATTACTTGTTTAATTCATCTTTTACAAATGTCCAAAAGTCATCATTTTCTTCTCTATCTTTTTCCCAAAATGCTACTCCTGCTAGATTATATTGTTTTGCTAAATTTATTTTTTCTCCTATTGATTTATTGTTTTCAACCCACATCTTATATGTAGCTCCATCGTCCTCATATTCAACATAGTATTGTTTCAATTCATCATCCCAATTTGCTACTTGATTTTTTGGAAGATTATCATACATATCTTTAATATTTACTACTTTTGATGTTACTTCGCCATCTTCTTCTTTCCATAAACGCATATATAAAGGTATTCCTAAAATTATTTTATCAGGATCTACATCTTCTTGTCCTAAAAATTTCTTTATATTAGCTTCTACCCAATTATATCCTGCTGTTGTACCTGCTTTGCTCGAACTTTGTCCATATTGGTCATAAGCCATGAAAACTATATAATCTGCTACATCTGCAATTGTATTTCTATCAAAACATAGTGACCATGTTTCTGAGCCATCTGGTGCTGTTACATCTACAGATAATGTTTTTCCTATATTTTTTAGTCTTGGAGCTAATTCTATTAAGAATCTAGAATATACATCTTTATCTTCTGCATTCATATTTTCGAAATCCACATTAACTCCATCTACATTATATTCTTCTACCAAATTCATTAAATTTTCTATCATTGTTTCTCTTTTTTCATAATCATTTAATATTTGTGATGTTGTATCTTTTAGTGAATTATTAGAAAACATTGCCCAAACTTGATAATTGTTATTATGAGCCCATTCTATATATTCTTTTCCACCTCTTGTTGCATTATCATTTATTTCTCCATTGCTTTGTTTTAATATAGAAAAGAATGAAGGTGAAACTACATTTACACCATCAATAGTTTCTCCATCTCTATCTGGTGCATTTACATATTCAGAATAGTAATCCCAAACTAAATTAACTTTACCATTTACTTTACTTATATATTCTTTATCTTCTCTTGCCACTTGAATATTAGTAATATCTTCTTTTTTTACATATCCAATAGTTCCGTCTTTAGCTCTAATTTCTGCCCAATCACCACTATCTTCTATATATACTACTTGTTCATCTTCTTCTATTTTTTCTAATGTTCTAGATAAAGCTTGTGGTTTATATTTTAGTTTAACATTTTTATTTACATTTGCTACTTCTTGTTTTCTATCTAATGAATCTATAATAATTGTATTTGTATCCTTTATATATTCTAAATCCACATCGTAAACTTTTTCGCTAATTTCTGAGAAAGGAAGATAAACTGTACCATTTTGTTGGATTGGAGCAGAATTTAATTTTTCCTCTTCTCCATTTATAGTTATTTCATTAGTTCTTGTACTCATTTTTGCAATATGTATTTCTGATGTAGTTATAATTTCTCCTGTTTGCTCATTATATTCTATATATTTGTCGAAATAGTTTTTTACATCTTCTAATGATAAAAACACATTGTTGTTATCATCTACATATACATCCTTTTTCATTTTTACAGTAACATTATTATTATTTATTAGTACTTTAGTTTTACCATCATAATCTTCTTTTATATAATTTGGTGATAAATAAAATACACCAGCTACTAATATAAGAAATATTATTACTATAAATATATTAAAAATTGTTTTATTTTTTCCATTTGTTTCTTTCATTCTTTTTGCCATTTGTAGTCTCCTTTTATAAAAAATTCTTTTTTATATTATCATAAAATGAAGAATTAGTGAATAAGATTTAAAAAAAATTATTACTTTACATAAAAATACGGTTTTTCTTTACTTTTATGGCGATTTATGGTATAATTTTATTGTATTGTGTAAGGAGGGAATCTTTATGTGGTTGGTTTGGTTAATTATAGCTGCAATACTATTTGTAGGCGAAATTATAACAGCTGGTTTTTTACTTTTATGGTTTGCAATAGCAGCAATTGTAGCAATGTTAGTTAGTTTTATTACAACAAACCTATTTATTCAAACTTTAATATTCTTAATAGTATCTGTCATACTTATTATATTTACAAGACCTTTACTTTCTAAATATACAAAAGGTGATAATACTGTAATGAATTCTCAAACAATTGTTGGAAAAACAGCAATAGTAACAGAAGACATCTCTTTACTTAATAGCACAGGTCAAATTAATGTAGATGGAGAAATTTGGTCTGCAAAAACATACAATCCAGATTTAACTATTCCAAAAGGTTCTAGAGTAGAAATTATTGGTATCGATGGTGTAAAAGCTTGTGTTGCAAGCAATTATGAAATGCCATCTAAAAATATATAAATAAAAGGAGAATTTAATATGGGAGGAATTATTTTTTTAGTAGTTTTAATCGTTTTAATTGCTATAATTGCTTATAAATCAATTAAAGTAGTTAAACAATCTGAGGTTTATATAATTGAAAGATTAGGTAAATTTCACAAAGTTGCAGACGCTGGTCTTACAATAATATTTCCATTTGTAGACCATGTTCGTAGTGTTGTTAGTTTAAAACAACAAACAATGGATATTCCGCCACAAGGTGTTATCACTCAAGATAACGTTACAATTACAATTGATACTGTTGTGTTCTATCAAATAACAGATCCTGCAAAAGCAGTTTATGAAATTCAATCATTAAAGAAAGGTATTGAATATTTAGCAATTACAACAATTCGTGATATTGTTGGTAAAATGACATTGGATGAAACATTTAGTTCAAGAGATTTAATTAACCAAAAATTAAGATCTATCTTGGATGAAGCAACAGATAAATGGGGTTGTAAGATAGATAGAGTTGAAATTAAAGATATTAATCCACCAGAAGATATTAGAGACGCAATGGAAAAACAAATGAACGCAGAAAGAAATAAAAGAGCTTTAATTCTACAATCTGAAGGTGAAAGACAATCTGCAATTACACTTGCTGAAGGTAAAAAAGCCGCTGCTATACTAGAAGCTGAAGCAGATAAAGAAGCTCAAATTAGAAGAGCTGCCGGTGAAGCAGAAGCAATTAGAAAAGTAGCAGAAGCTAAAGCTGAAGAAGTAAGAATGGTTTATGCAGCAATTAAAAAAGCTGATCCAGACGAAAAACTTATTCAAATTAAATCTTTGGAAGCTCTTGAAGAAGTTGCTAAAGGTGATGCTAACAAAGTATTTATTCCATTTGAAGCCACAGCTGCTTTAAGTAGTTTGGGAGCTGCAACAGAAGTTATTAAAGATGGAGAAAAAGAAGCAATTGATAAAAAATTAAAAGATACAGCCAAAAAAGATAAATAATTAGCTTCAATATAAGATAAAAGACTTAAGAAAATTTAAATTCTTAAGTCTTTTTTATTGTGCCCTCAATTTTGCTGAAAGCTCATCTTTCTGTTCTTAAATACTCAACCACTTTAACTAATGTTTCTATTAAATAATCTATATCTTCTTTTGTATTTTCTTTTCCTAACGTTATTCTTAATGCACTTTTTGCAATGTCTTCACTTAGCCCCATTGCAATTAATACATGTGATGGTTGTGGTAGTCCACTACTACAAGCAGAACCACTAGAAGTACATATTCCAGCATTAGCTAGCATTTTTACTATATCTTTACCATTTACATACATAAATGAAATATTTATATTTCCTGGCAATCTATTTTTTAAATCTCCATTTATTCTAATATATGGAATTTTATCTTTAATCTGCTCTAAAAAATATTGTCTTAATTGCAATAATTTTTTATTATTTTCTTCCATATTTCTGTCAGCTATTTCAATTGCTTTGCCTAATCCAACAATACCAGCTACATTCTCAGTTCCTGCTCTTTTATCATGTTCTTGGTGTCCACCATTTTGTATTTGAACAAAATTTACATTTTTTCTTACAAATAAAGCTCCTACCCCTTTTGGCCCGTAGAACTTATGAGCGGACATTGATAATAAATCTATCCCCATCTCCTGCACATCTATTTTTACGTTTCCAACTGCTTGAACTGCATCTGTATGAAATATTGCATTATATTTATGTGCAATATTAGAAATTTGTTTAATTGGCTGTATCGTGCCAACTTCATTATTTGCAAACATTATAGAAACTAGAATTGTATTTCTATTTATACTATTTTTTAGTTCTTCTAAATCTATAAATCCATTTTTATCCACATTTAAATAAGTTACTCTAAAACCTTCTTTTTCTAATTGTTTACACGTATTTAATACTGCCGGATGTTCTATTTTACTTGTAATTATGTGATTACCTTTATGTCTATTTGCTCTTGCTACACCTTTTATAGCTAGATTATCACTTTCACTACCACAGGAGGTAAAATATATTTCATTTGTTTTAGCATTTAATACTTTTGCAACTTTTTCTCTTGCTACATTTATTGCTTCTTTAGATTTATATCCTAACTCATATAAAGATGATGCATTTCCATAATTTTCACAGAAATAAGGATCCATTGCTTCTTTTACTTCTCGTGCAACTGCAGTTGTAGCTGCATGATCAAAATATATTGTTCTCATATAACATTACCTCTCTTATATAATATTATATGCATATTAATATATTTTGATATAACAATCGCTCGAAAAAGAATTTTGCAATTTTTTACTTATACAAACAACATAAAAAGGGATTCGAGGTCTGTACTGAACCCAAAAAGTTGGACAGTATAAATTAGGCTACTAACTCGGAATGTTTTCTGTATTGAACAGGGGACA